>DATIOK010000213.1:0-3964 GCA_035473255.1 Gaiellales bacterium | reverse complement strand
GACAGCAGCCCCCACAGGAAAAGCATCGGGACGCTGATGTTCAGGAGGGTCTGTAGTTCCCATACCAGATACGAGAACTGATCGTTTCTATCCGGTGAGGCGAAGGCTCCCAGCAGGTAAATGATTGCGATGACGCACAATTGGCTATGTCAACCCAAACTGGCCCCAGGGTGACGGCCTGAACTGGCTCCGCCTGAGTCGTGGCAAGAGGTTGTCGGCTGGCTGCCGGTGAGGGTTAGCTGAGGGTTGGCCCCAGTAGATGCAGGTGGGGTCGCGGTCGTGCTCAGCAAGCAGGTCTTCGATCCGGGGCGAGGGGCGATCGGGTCGTAGAGGTGGAAGCGAAGGTTGCGGTCGCGCCAGTACAAGATCCAAGGCTTGTCGGTGGCGGTGTAGTGCAGACGGGCGATCGGAAAGCTGGTCCATTCCAGCCCGAAGTCCTCGCGTCACGGAGCGCGCCGCTCGACGATCGTGAGGTGTCGCGGTGCGATCTGGCACTCGGCACGGACCTGGTGGCGGGCGCGCTCGGGCACCCGCGCAGCGCACCACCGCTGCGCTCGTGTGACGTCCAGTTCCGGCAGGGCCATAGCTCACCAGCCGCTAGCGGTCTGGGCTGCGGCGCTGAGCGCGTCGAATGCGGCATCGAGTCGCTGTTGACGGCGCCGGTTGGTCTCATGGTTGGCTTCGGCCGCCACGAACCCGGTCAGCTCGTCCAGGTCCTCGTCGGTGGCAGCAAGGAGGGCGCCGTGCTTATGCGCGCGGATCCGGAACACCAGGCGTTCGCAGTCGGGGTCCAGCAACCGCAGATCACGCAGAGCCGCCGCTAGCTCGTCCGAGATCTCGAACTCGTTGACCGTGCCGGCGACGCTGAGCCCTCGCCGGCGCAGATCGAACGGCGAGTCCGCCCAGTTGCTGATGACGCCGTCGTCGTCGCAGACGCTGCACTGCCACCGGATCGGCCCTTCCGGCTCGGTCCGCGCCACGATCATCCGGCCCGGGCAGCGGCGGTTGGCCGGCCGGCGCCGGCATGGCAGCGCGCTTTCCCAGGCGGGCCCGGCGTCGCCCGCTGATGCCGCCCGAACGATGTTGCCCAGGTGCTCGGCTAGTCGGCGTGCCGGGCCCGGCGTGTCGGGGGGTAGGTCGAGGAAGTGGTGCAGATCGGCGACGAACATTTCCCAGGACTGTATCGGCCGTGCTCTGTCCGCGACCCGCTGTAGGCCTTGTCAGCTGGCGGCGCGCCGCTGGCGAGCGTGGGCGAGGCGGTAGGAGGTGGTGCCGGTCTCGATGATCTGGCCAGCGAAGGTGAGCCGGTCGACGATGGCGGCGCAGAGCCGCGGATCGGTGAAGGTCTTGGTCCACCCGCTGAAGGGCTCATTGGAGGCGATCGCGACGGCCGATCGCTCTTCCCTCTCGGTGAGAACCTGGAACAGCAACTCGGCGCCACGCCGGTCGAGTTCCATATAGCCAAGCTCATCGAGACACAAGAGATCGACTCGGCCGTAGCGCGCGATCGTCTTGGACAGCTGCTTGTCATCAGCCGCTTCGACCAGTTCGTTCACCAGCTTCGAGGCCAGTGTGTAACGCACCCGGTAGCCGGCCTCAGCCGCCGCGGTGCCCAACCCGATGAGCAGGTGCGACTTCCCGGTGCCGCTGTCCCCGATCAGGCAGAGCGGGTGTCCGGCCTTGACCCAGGCGCAGCTGGCCAGCTGGTGGATGATCGCAGGGCTGACCGAGGAGTTGGCGTTGAAGTCGAACTCCTCGATGCGCTTATCGCGAGGGAACCCGGCGTCGTGGATTCGGCGGGCAGCGCGACGGCGGTCCCGGTCGTCACACTCGGCCATCACCAGCTCGGCGAGGAAGCCGAGGTAGGACAGCTGCTCCCGCTCGGCCGCGGCGGCGATCTCGCCGAACCGGTCCCGGATGGTCGGCAGCCGCAGCACCCTCGTGCCGGAATCGATCGCGGCGAGCGCGGCCTGCTCGGTCACACCTCGGCGAGTCGCCGGCGTGTTCTTGCTGGCCGGGCTCATGAGCTGGCCTTTCCGAGCAGATCGTCATAGACATCGACCGAGGGCAGCGGCCGGTCATCGCCAGGCAGTTCGGCCAGGCGCCGCTCGGTGAGGCTGACGACCTGCTCCCGGCGCGGCAGGGCTCCGGCCGGCGGCGGCACGGCGCCACGCTGCTGCGCGGCTTTACGGGCCTCGACCGCGACCACGTCGGCGTTGACCGATCCGACGCTCAGCGCGGCGCTGATGCCGGCCAGCACGTCGGCGTGCTCGAGGTGACGGTGCAGCAGCAGCACGCCGACCAGCGCTCGAGTCCCGGCGCTATCATCGAGCGCCGTGCGGGACGCGGCCCAGAACGCGTCATGCGTCGTGGTGAACACACCGGCCGCGCGGGCCTGGGCGAGCGCAGTCGCGCCGGGCAGCGCACCGGGTTTGCGCAGCAAGATCTCCAGGTAGTGGTCCAGCTCGAGGACCTTCACGCCCTTGCCGGCCGCGCGCTGGTGCCGCGCGACGACGGTGGTGCGGTCGAACACCGTCACCGCGGAGGCGGACAGCTTCACCCGCAACCGGTGCCCGATGAAACGGGCCGGCACGCTGTATTGATTGCAACGCACCATCACCTGGGCATACCGGTCCACGCGCGGCGTCAGGGTGAGCGCGGTGTCGAACGCCTCGGCCGGCAGCGGCCGCAGCAGCTCGCGCTCGAAAGCCCAACCGGTGCCGACGCTGTCCGCCCGGTTGCCGATGCGCCGCCGATCGTCCGCGTCGTCCCATGCTTCAAGCAACTCGTTGAGCTCATCGATCGAGTCCACGACCGGCATCGGGACGCAGTGGTTGCGACGGAACCGGCCACCCTCGCCCTCCACGCCGCCCTTCTCGTGGCTGCCCTCATGACCCGGGATGCAGTAGAACGGGTCGAAGCCGTAGTGCGAGCGAAACGCCACCCAGCGGCCGGTCTCCTGCCGAGTACGACCGCACAGCACCCGCGACACAGCGGGCTTGAGGTTGTCGTAGCGGATCTGCTCGAGTGGGACGCCGCCGAGCCGCTCGAAGGCGTAGACATGGCTTTCCAGGAACGCCTCCTGCCCCTGCGACAGCGACGCCCGGTGCGCGGCCCGGCCTGAGAACGAGAGCCGCATCGTGAACAGCGCGGTCTTCGTCTTCATCCCACGCAAGATCACCCACAAATCGTGGAAGTCCACCTCGCCCTCTGCCGCCGGCAGGTGAGTCTGCGGCACGCAGCCGGCCTCCAACGGCCTGCCCGCTTCGGCGGCGATCTCCGGCCGGCGTTTCGCGGCGTAGTCACGCACCGTCGAATACGACAACTCGCCCGCGCCGTGCTCGTCCACCAGCCGCGCCAGCACCCGGCGGGCGGTATGGCGCTGCTTCTTCGGCGCGTCCAGATCGGCGCGCAACATGCCGTCAATCGCGGCCTTGAACGGCTCCAGCCGCGGCGAGGGACGCGCCGATGCTCTGCGTGGCGGCGGGATCGCGCTCGCCAACGCCTGCCGCACCGTGCGCCGGTGCACGTGATACCGGTCAGCCAGCTCACGGATCGACAACCCCTCGACCCGCACATCGCGCCTGATCGCAGCGAACAACTCCACCCTCGACCCCACTTCCGGCCCCTTCCGTGATCACCAAACCTGTCGGTGATCACGCTCAGCTGGGGCCAGTACAAGCCGTCACAACCACCCCGGCGTGTCGGCAAGTGGGGCCAAATCAGACCGTCACAACAACCACGGCACGTCCTCCCGGTGGAGCCACTTCAGGCCGTCACGGTGGGGCCAACTCAGGCTGTCACGGCCACCGGTCGCGGCGCGGGCGGCCGGGGGACGCCGGGCCTACGGCGTCCCCCGGTGGTGTTAGGAGCAAGGCGGGGCAGGGGCTTTCGCTTCGCGCTCTCGGGGCGCCCTGGAGCTGGGGCCCACATCTGGCGTGGCGATCGGCCGCCTGGGCGTGAC
>DATIOK010000212.1:0-9953 GCA_035473255.1 Gaiellales bacterium | reverse complement strand
AGCGTCACCGGCGGAACGCCGGGTGTGCTCCTGGTGGCGCCGGCGGACGGAAGACCCGGATCGTTGCTGGTCAGCCGTTACCTGCTCTCGGCTGGGCGGGTTCGACGCACCAGCCCACAGGCGGCGCTGCTCGTCACCGGCGCGCCGCAGACGAACGGCGACCGCTTCACCGTCGGCCTGAGAGCTGCCTGCGATGTCCCCGCCTCGATCCAGTTCGAGTGGTCGGCCGACCCGTCGTTCAGCGGCGCGGTGGAACGGTCGGCGGTGCATCGGCCGGGCCCACCGTTCTCGGCCCGTGACCAGATCGTGCTGGCCAACGCCCGTCCCGTCTACTGGCGCGCGCGATTCGTCACGACCGGCAGCCGCGCGGTGGGCCTGTCACGCGCGCAGCAGTACACGCCACAGCTCGGCTCCGGCCGGCTGGTGATGGGGGCGGCTTCGTGCGCCCATCTCTGGCAGCAGCCGGCCTACAACGGACTCGCCCGGCTGCTCGCCGTTGCACCGGCCCCGCCCGCCCTGCTGGTCTACCAGGGCGACCTCGGCTACGCCGGAAATTCACGGTTCTCGAGCTACCTCGAGGCTCCCGACTTCTACTTCGAGCGCTTCACAAGGACGCTCAGCGATCCCCATTTCGTGGTGCTGCGCCGTCGCGGGCCGGTCGGTTTCACCGGCGATGACCACGACTACTGCCAGCAGAACAATGCGCCCCCGTCGCGGTTCCCGACCTGGTCTCTGGCGCTGTGGAACCACGTGCACGCCGACCCGTCAACGCTCGGCTACTACGACGTCCGCTTCGGCGACGTTCACTGCTTCACGCTCGACGGCCGCCGCTACGCCGATCCCGTGGAACAGGCGAACACGCCCGCCAAGACCAAGCTCGGCACCACCCAGCGAGACTGGCTGGAATCCAGGCTCGCCACGACCGGCGCATCGCTGGCGGTCGTGTACAGCGCCGACATCTTCGCCTCGCGCCCGAATCCCGACTGCTTCCTGTTCGGATGGCCCGACGAGTACCGCCGGCTGATGACGGCGTTCATGGATGCTCAGTTGCGCGGAGTACGCGTCGTCGTCCTGAGCGGGGACGCGCACGGGCTCCGCATCCACCACCACCCCGACCCTGCCGCGCGGCCGCGGGCTGCGGGCCTTTCGATCGTCGAGTTCGTGTGCTCGGGCCTCTCGCCTCGTTCCTGGGAGCCTGCCACGGCCGACGACGGCACCCTCGACCCGCAGCGATCGGTCATGCAGCACCGCGGCCTTGGCATGATCGACATCGATCCCCCGGGCACGCCCGGCCGCAGCGTCACCCTGCGCGCGATCAGCGGCGAGCAGGGCGGGCCGGACGACCTGTTCCCGCCGCTCGTGCTCGACTACGCGCCCACGGCGGACAGCTCGCTGCGGCTGAAGCCGCCGCCGGCAGCGCCCCGACATTTCGAGCGCGGCGTGCCCGAGTAGCCCGGATCTGGCATCGTTCCCGCCATGAGCGACCTGCCCGAGCACGTCCAGCGAAACCGCGAAGCCTGGGACCGGTACGCGCCAGGGTACGTCGAGCCCGGCCACGACTCGTGGGCCAGCGACACGCCGGACTGGGGCATCTTCGGCGTCCCCGAGGCCGAGCTGGGCGTGCTGCCACGGCGGCTTGACGGCCTCGACGCGATCGAGCTCGGCTGCGGCACCGCCTACGTGTCGGCCTGGCTGGCACGCCGCGGCGCGCGCCCGGTCGGCATCGACAACTCGCCGGCCCAGCTCGAGACCGCCCGCCGCTACCAGCACGAGTTCGGGATCGAGTTCCCGTTGCATCTGGGCAACGCCGAGCAGACACCGTTTCCCGACAACAGCTTCGATCTGGCGATCTCCGAGTACGGCGCCAGCATCTGGTGTGACCCCTACCGCTGGATCCCGGAGGCCTCGCGCCTGCTGCGCCCTGGCGGACAGCTGATCTACCTGGTCAACGGCACCATCCACATGCTGTGCACGCCCGACCTCGAAAGCGAGCCGGCCACCGACCGGCTGCTTCGCGACTACTTCGGCATGCACCGATTCGAGTGGCCGGACGACACGTCCGTCGAGTTCCACATCGGCTACGGCGACATGATCCGGCTGCTGCGCGGCAGCGGCTTCGAGGTCGAGGACCTGATCGAGGTGCGCCCGCCCGCCGACGCCGTCAGCCGCCGTCCGAATGCACCGGTCGAGTGGGCGCGCCGCTGGCCGGTCGAGGAGATCTGGAAGGCGCGCAAGCGCTCCTAGCACCGCCGTGCGGCAAACCGATTCGGGGCGCCGCCCGAATGATGAGGAGTCACCCCTTCTCCAAAGGAGCTTCTCAATGCCTGACGTCTCCCCCATCCAGCTGATCATCGTGATGATCATCGCGCTGGTCGTGCTCGGCCCCAAGCGCCTGCCCGAGATGGGTAAGTCGCTCGGCAAGGGCATCCGCGAGTTCAAGCAGTCGGTCAGCGGCGACGAGCATCCCCCGCTGCCGGCACCGATCCCGCCCGCCGAGACCACCGACCAGAGCTAGCCCGATGCTGCGCCGCCCCCGCGTTCATCCCAACGACCAGCTGACGGTGGTCGACCACCTCGACGAGCTGCGCGGCCGCTTGGTCGTGGTGCTGGCGGTGCTGGCCGTCGCGGTCGGCATCTGCTTCTGGCAGTCCGGGGCGATCCTCAACGCGATGGCGGCGCCGCTCCCCCAGCCCGGCGGGCACGCCTACCGGTTCCTGGCCACCAGCCCGCTGGACGGCATCCTCACTTCACTCTCGGTCGCGATCTACGGCGGCCTGCTCCTGACCATGCCGATCGCGACCTACCAGCTCTACGCCTTCCTGATCCCGGCCGTGTCCGAGCAGCATCACCGCTCGCTACGTCCGCTGACGCTGATGATCCCGACGCTGTTCATCGTCGGGGCCGTGTTCGCCTGGTTCCTGGTCGTGCCGCCCACGATCGGCTTCCTGGTCGGCTACAACGACCAGGCCTTCAACTACCAGCTGCGCGCCAAGGACTACGTCCAGTTCGTGCTGCTGACGCTGCTGGCGATGGGCATCGTGTTCGAAATGCCGGCCGTGATGCTGATGCTGGCGCGCCTGCGGATCATGAGCTCTGCGCTGATGCGCCGACACTGGCGGGCATCGATCGTCGCCCTCGCCGTACTCGCGATGCTGCTGCCCGGCGTCGACCCGATCTCATTCATCGTCGAGTTCATCCCGCTGCTGGCCCTGTACGGCCTGTCCTACTTCATCGTGCTCGGCGTCGAGCGCGGCCGCGGAGGCGAGCTGCCGACACCCGACCTGGGGTAGGTCACCTAGGCGGCGCGGGCGCTGCGCTTGCTCTGGTACATGCGGTCGTCGGCCACCCGGATCAGCTGGTCAGGTGAGGTGCCGTCGCGCGGATGCAGGGCGATGCCGATGCTGGCCGTGATCGAGAACTGCGCCACCGGCGTGTCGATCGGGTCGGCCAGCGCCTCCCCCACGCGGTCGGCGGCCTGCACGGCCAGCTCGCCCGCCTGATCCTGCGGCAGGCGGCGCAGCAGCACGACGAACTCGTCGCCGCCGTGGCGGGCCACCAGGTCCTCGCCGCGCACCGCGCGCCGCAGCCGCCCGGCCACCTCGGCCAGCACCGCATCACCGGCCATGTGGCCGTACTGGTCGTTGACCGCCTTGAACCCGTCCAGGTCGACGAACAGCAGCGCCGTTCCGCCACCGCCGGCCGCCATCGCCTCGGCGATCGCCTCGTACAGCGACCGCCGGTTGGCGAGCTGCGTGAGGCCGTCGTGGTAGGCGATCTGCTTCAGCGCCTGCTGCGCCTCGCGGCGAGCCACATCCAGCTCATCGCGCTCGACGAACAGCAGCGCCATCCGCGTCAGCACCAGCACCGCGATCAGAGCGCCGATCAACGCCAGCGCACGCACGTCCCTTGGGCTGCGGGCCGCGTCGAAGCCGAGCGTGGCCGGCGTCGCGAGCAGCGCCCCAGTCAGCAGCGCCATTCGCCCCAGAGTCAGCCGCCCGTACGGAGACTTGGCCGACTCGATCGGCTCGCGCACCGCCGGAGACAGCGCGGCGGCGCCCAGCAGGACGTAGAAGGCGAAGTACCCGATGTTCACGTAGGAGGTGGCCGTGAAGCTCGCGTCGACCCGCATGCGGGCGTAGATGATGTCGGTCACGAGCACTGTCGCGAACGCCGCCGTCGCCCAGCGAAGGGCGGCGTTGCGAAGGCCGCCGACGAAGGCCAGCTGGACGACGCCGAGCAGCAGCAGGTAGTCCATGGTCGGGTAGATGACGGTGATCGCGCCGGTCAGCGCGGAGCTGTGATGCGCCGAAGCGGAGGGCGCGATGGCCGCGAACCACACCACCAGCCCGGCCGCCAGGCCGACGATGGACGCATCGACCAGGTCGGAGGCACGCGGACGTCCGCCCCGTACGAGCAGCGCGATGGCGAGCAGCAGCGGCAGGTAGGCGAGCAGGTAGAAGACGTCGGCACCGGAGGGGAACGGCGCCTCGTTGCCCGTGATCCAGCGATAGGCATTCCAGAAGCTGTCGCCGCCCACCCACAGTGCAATCCCGATCAGGATCGCCGTCCAGGCCGGTCCCGAGCGGTGGCGGAGGTTGCCGCGGCAGATCGCGGCGAGGGCGCTGACGCCGACCGCCTCGTAGATCACGTGCTGCATGTTCGGGCTGGCGGGCACCACGAAGTAGGCGGCGCTCAGCGCCGCGCCGATCGCCAGGTAGGCGATCGGCTCGCGGTTGCGGGCGATGTCTGCGGGCAGCAACGAACGCATCACGGGCTCTATCGCCCCGGTGGAGGGATGCGGCCATCCCCCACACGGGTGACGCGGGGCGTTACTCGCCGGCTGGGAAGTTGTAGTTCTTGTCGGGCTTGAAGCCCGGCGGCGGCGTGCCCTGCAGGATCGTGATGGCGTCGTGCTCCTTCATCACGTGCGCGCCGAACTGGGTGCTGGGCTGGCCGTCGACCCACATCTTGACGCCGCCGCAGTAGCCGCCGATGCACTGCGAGTTGAACCGCAGGCCCCAGACGTTGAACACTTCCTGGAGGTTCGGCGTGAAGTTCTTCTCGTCGGCCTCCATGTGGATCACACCGCTGTCGTCGTGGGTGTGAATCGGCGACAACAGCTGCGCCGCCTCGTCGATGCCGACCAGGGCCGGCACCGGCGCCTTGTGGCCGTCGGCGTAGATCGTGATGTGGGCGTGGTAGTGGGTCGCATAGCCGGTGGTGGAGTTCGCCGTCGGCATGTTCATGGCCGTCAGCGCAGCCTGCAGGTTGGTGTAGTTGGGCTGCCACGTGCCCTGGCTGACCCAGTCCACCTTGGCCGTCGAGTTGCGCTGCGTGATCACGGTCGCCGTCTGGTTGCCGGAGGTGGACGAGCCGCCGCGCGTCACCAGCAGCGCGGCGACGACCGCGATGGCCGCGACCAGGATGGCGCCGCCGACCACCCACGCCCAGGCCGGCACGCCGCCCGGGCCGCCGGCCTTGCCGACCGGCTTTCGGCCGTGGCGCGCGATGCCGTCCCCGCTGCCGAGGCGGCGGGCGCGATTCTCGTTTGTGCGCTGTTTCTGGCGTTGGCTCATCGGGCGGGAACTATAGACTTCGAATCTGATGCATCCGCGCAGCGAGGCTCACCCGGCGGTGCGGTTCTGCCCCTACTGCGGACAGCCGTTGGGCAGCTTCTTCGGCGCCCGGATCGAGGGCGGTGCGGCCTGGTGCGACCGCTGTCAGGAATGTTTCAAGGTCGAACACGTTGTAGATAGTGAGGACATTAACGACCCGCCGGAGCAGCAAGTTGGCGGTGTCGAGACGACTGGAGAGCAATGAGCGAGATTCGCGATGTGATCATTATCGGCGGTGGGCCCGCGGGCTATACCGCCGCGTTGTACGCCGCCCGCGGCAACCTGCGGCCGCTGGTGTTCGAAGGCTTTGCCTACGGCGGCCAGCTGATGATCACGAGTGATGTCGAGAACTACCCCGGGTTCGTGGACGGGATCATGGGCCCCGAGCTGATGGCGAAGATGCGCAAGCAGGCCGAGCGGTTCGGCGCCGAGCTGGTCGCCGGCGATGTCAACCGCGTCGACTTCTCGGGCCATCCCCTGAAGGTCTACGTCGGCGACGAGGAGCACCTGGCCCGCAGCGTGATCGTGGCCACCGGCGCCACGGCGCGCCAGATCGGCCTGCCCAGCGAGCAGCATCTGCAGGGCATGGGCGTCAGCTACTGCGCGGTCTGCGACGCGAGCTTCTTCCGCGCGAAGCAGGTGATCGTGGTCGGAGGCGGCGACAGCGCGATGGAGGAGGCCAGCTTCCTGGCCAAGTTCGCCGATCATGTGAAGGTGGTACACCGGCGCGACGAGTTCCGCGCCTCCAAGATCATGATCGATTACGCCCGCTCCAAGGACAACGTCGAGTTCATCACCAACGCCACCGTGGACGAGGTGCTGGGCGCCGACGAGGGCCGTGTGACGGGCGTGCGGCTGCGCGACACCGTCACCGGCGAGCACCGCGACCTGCCGGCCGACGGCCTGTTCGTGGCGATCGGGCACGACCCCACGACGGGCTTGTTCAAGGGCATCCTGGACATGGACGAGGCGGGCTACGTGCTGACGCAGCCAGGCTCCACCGCCACCAACATCGAGGGCGTGTTCGCCGCGGGTGACGTGGTCGACCACACCTACCGGCAGGCCGTGACCGCGGCCGGCATGGGCTGCATGGCGGCGCTCGACGCCGAGCGCTGGCTCGCGCATGCCCTGCCCGCCGCCATGCCGGCAACGGCTGGCGAAGCTGCCTGAATCCATCTGCAATCTTCGCCAGTACGCTTAGGTCATGGCTCGATACTGGATCTGTCCGAACTGCGGCACCCGCGCCATCGACGATGATGGCCGCGATGGCCTGTCCCACCAGCAGGTGGGCTGCGCCAAGTGCGGGTTCGGGTTCCTGTTCGAGCTGCTCGAGGACTTCTACCCGCCCGCCAACGCCGGGTTCGTGGCGTGCGACAAGGACACGCGGGTGATCTCGGCAGGCAAGGGCGTGTTCGAGCTGACCGGCTACGGCGAGGGCGAACTCCTGGGCAAGCCGCTGGTGGACGCGTTCGGCCTGAGCGGGTTCAGCGCCGAGTCCAACCCGGTGTCCGTGGTGATGGAATGGGGCGTGCGCAAGCTCGACCAGCCGCTGATGCTGAGGCACCGCAGCGGCCGCGAGAAGGCCGTGCGGGTCGACCTGTTCCCGGCGTATGACGAGGACGGCGGGCTGCTGGCCTCGCTGGCGCCCAGGAACGACTGACGCCTCAGCTGCCGAGCCCCTCCAGCTCCGCCTCCACCAGCGCCTGGAACCGCTCCACCACCTCCAGCTGCCGCAGCCGCCGATCCACCAGCCGCCGCTCGGCCGCCTCGTCGCTGGACGTCAGCACGCCCAGCGCCTCCAGCACCGCGCAGTCGCGCACGCCCAGCTGCTCGCGTGCCCTCGACTCCAGCCGCAGCCAGCCCAGCCGCATGCGCGCGCCCTCCAGGTCGTCGCGCAGCCGCTCGGCGTGGCGTGAGAGCCGGTCGGCGTAGAGCTCGATCTCGATCCGTGTCATGCCCCGATGGTGCAGCGGAAGCACGTCACGGGACAAGACCGCAGCGGTGCCGGAAGCGTCACAGGAACAGATGCGCCGACGGGCACAGATCGCGGACCGCGCAGTCGGCACAGCGCGGCCTGCGCGCGTCGCACACGCGCCGGCCGTGGAAGATCAGCACGTCTGAGACCTGCAGCCAGCGCTCGCGCGGGAACAGCCGCATCAATGCCCGCTCCACCTTGACCGGGTCTGTGTGCCGCGTCAGCCCCAGCCGCCGCGACACCCGGCCGACGTGCGTGTCCACCGCGATCCCGTCGCGACGCCCGAACGCGTTTGACGACACCACCGCCGCCGTCTTGCGTCCGACCCCGTGCAGGGTCACCAGCTCGTCCAGCGTCTCGGGAACACGGCCGTCGAATCGCTGCTCGATCGAGGCGCAGCACTCGCGGATCGCGCGCGCCTTGTTGCGGAAGAACCCGGTCGGCCGGATCATGTCTTCCAGCTTCGCCTGCGGCAGCGCCAGGTAATCGGCGGGAGTACGGCACAGCGCGAACAACGCCGGCGTGACCATGTTCACGCGCGCGTCCGTGCACTGCGCCGAGAGGATCGTCGCCACCAGCAGCTCCAGCGGCGTCGTGAAGTCGAGCGCGATGCGGGCATCCGGATGCTCGGCCGCGAGCAGGTCGAGCAGGTGCACCGCCCGCTCGGAACGGGCGCTCACGAGGGCAGCGCCGGACCGGCGCAGAGCAGGTCGAGCGCCGGGCACTCGTTGCACCAGGGGCCGGGCCGCGGCAGGAACCGGCCCTCCAGGATCGGCGCCATCGACGCGCGCACGCCGTCGCGCAGCGAGTCGAGGTCGCCGGAGGTGAAGCTCCGTACAACCACCGCGTCGGGCTGGTCGAGGAACGCATAGGTGACGTCCACCGAGGTGGCGCCGCCCAGCAGCACCGCCAGCGCGTAGATCGCGACCTGGTGTGTGTAGCTGCGCTCGACCAGCTCGTCTGGGGTGCGATCGCCCACCAGGTTGGTCTTGTAGTCGACCACCAGCGCCGAGCCGTCGGCGCCACGGTGGTAGAGGTCGAACCGGCCCCTGATCAGCACGTCGTCGACCGCGAAGGCGAACGGCAGCTCGACGCTCACCCCCTGCAGGCCGCGCACGCGCTCGGCCAGCTGCGAACCGGCCCAGCTGGACAGCATCCGCGCGATCCGCGCCTCATCCTCGGCCGTCGCGTGGGGATAGAGCTCGCGCCAGCGCTCGTCGTCGCGCTCCAGCAGCAGGTGCACGGCATCGCCGATCTCGACGCCGGCCATGCCCTCGCCCTGGGGCCGGTCGATCTGCCGTTCCGGCAGCCGCAGGATGCGCTGGGCGTAGAACCGGTAGCCGCAGCGGTCGTACAGGGCCAGGCCGCTGTAGGAGATGCGTCGCAGAGACACGCCGGGAGGCGCTGCCGGCGGCTGCAGCTCCGGCAGCTCCGGCAGCGGCGTCTCCAGCGCGGCGAACAGGTGCATCTGGTCGGGCACCTCGTCCGGCAGCGCTGCCGCGGCCGTCTCGGGCACGCCCACCACGCGCACGTCCACTCGTGTGCGGCCGACCTCGACCAGGCCCTCGCTGTGCAGCCCCACCTCCAGCACGCGGCACAGCGCTGCCACCGGGGTGTCGTCCTCGGCCTTGGAGAATCCGCCGCTCACGATCAGGTGTTGCTGGGCGCGTGTCATCGCCACGTACTGGCGGCGACGACCCTCCTCGCGCTCGGCCCGCTTCTCGTCGTCGCCGAGCTCCTTCAGACCCAGCGAGGGGCGGGTGGTGCCGGTGTCCGGGCAGGCCCGGATGCCGACGCGCCCCCGGCGGTCGAGCAGCACGTCCGGCGCGCCCCGGCCACCCAGCCGGCGGCCGGCGTCGGCCACCACCACCACCGGGAACTCGAGTCCCTTGGCCGAGTGCACGGTCATCAGCACCACCGCGTCTCCGCCCTCGTCGGCGATCGCCGCCTCCCCCTCGCGCGCGGCCAGGTCGGCCTGCTCCTCGCAGAAGCGCACGAACCCCTCCAGGTCGGGGCCGCGCAGCTGCTCGTACTCGCGGGCCAGGCGCACCAGTTTGCGCACATTGGCCAGGCGGCGGTCGCCGTCGGGCCGCGCCAGCAGCGCCAGGTCGAAGTCGTGCTCGGCCACGATCGCCTCGCACAGCCGCTCCAGGCTGTAGCCCGGCTGCCGTTCCACCAGCCGGTCGTACCGCAGTTTGAAGGCCTGACCCAACCGGTTGTCGGCCTCCGACAGCGCCTGCGGCCAGCGGGCGGGCTCGAACGCGCCGATCGCGGCCGCACGCCGGGTGGCCAGGCGGATCAGCCCCAGCCCGTCGTTCGACATCCCCACCAGCGGCGAGGCCAGCACCGACAGCAGCGCCCGG
>DATIOK010000211.1:0-5166 GCA_035473255.1 Gaiellales bacterium | reverse complement strand
TTCGCTGAGCGCGGCTCAGCCGGCGGCGGTGGGAGCCACGCGCCCGCCCAGGTAGAGCTCGGCCATCTTGGGATCGGCCAGCAGTTCGGCGCCCGGCGCCTCCAGCACGACCGTACCCGAGTCCATCACCGCTCCCGCGTGGGAGATGCCAAGGCCGGCCCGCGCGTTCTGCTCCACCAGCAGGATCGTGTAGGACCGCTCGCGATTGAGCTGGATGATCGTCTCGAACACGGCGCCGCGGGCCTTCGGGTCGAGCCCAGTGGAGGGCTCGTCCAGCAGGATCAGCCGCGGGTCCAGCATCAGCGTGCGGGCAAGCTCGACGATCTTCTGCTGACCGCCGGAAAGCGAGCCTGCCCGCTCGTCGGCGCGCTCACGCACCGCCGGGAACTGCTCGGCAACCGCGTCTGCGCGGCGACGCACCTCCGCCCGGTCGCGGATGGTGTAGGCGCCCATCAGCAGGTTCTCCCAGACGGTCATGCTCGGGAACAGGCTGCGCTCCTGCGGCACGTGCACGACTCCCTGGCGGAGGATCGCCGACGGCGACCAGCCGCCTATCTCGACCCCGTCCAGGGTGATCGACCCGGTGCGCGGGCGCAGCAGGCCGCTGACGGTCCGCAGCACGGTCGACTTGCCGGCGCCGTTGGGGCCGACCACGCAGGTGATCATCTCCGGCTCGAGCGCCAGGTCGACGCCACGCAGGATGTCCGCCGCTCCGTATCCAGCCCACACGCCCGACAGCGTCAGCACCGGCTCACGTTCCCAGGTAGGCGTCGAGGACGGTGGGGTCGCTCTGCACGGCGGCGGGCGCTCCCTCGGCGATCTTCGCGCCGTGGTCGAGCACGACCACCGGGTCGCAGAGCCGCATCACCACGTGCATGTCGTGCTCGACGACCAGGAAGGTCAGCCCCTGCGCGTTCAGCTCGCGGATGTGGCGCTCCATGATCTCGATCATGACGGGGTTGACCCCGGAGGTGGGCTCGTCCAGCAGGATGATGCGCGGCCGGCCCATCAGCACGGTCGCAAACTCGAGCAGCTTGCGCTGGCCGAACGAGAGCGTGCCGGCGGGCGCATTGGCGAGCCGGGTGAGGCCGAAGTCGTCCAGCACCTCCAGCGCGCGGCTGCGGTCGGACGGCCGCACTCGCGAGCGAAGCAGCGAGCTCCACGGCTGCAGGATGGCGGCGGCCATGTTCTCGATCACGGTCAGGTTCGAGAAGACCCGCGCCTGCTGGAAGGTGCGGCACAGCCCCATCCGGTAGAGCGAGGCCGGATGGGGCCGCCTGATCGAGCGGCCGGCAAACGCGATCGAGCCGCTGTCGGCTGGCAGGTAGCCGGTGACCAGGTTGAACAGGGTGGTCTTGCCCGAGCCGTTGGGGCCGATCAGCGCGGTGATGGTGCCCTCCGCCACCGAGATCGAACAGCAGTCGAGCGCCGCGATGCCGCCGAAGCGTTTGGTCAGGCCTTCGCCCTCGAGTAGCGCCGTCACGTCGCCACCCCGCTCGTGCGAGGCTTCGACTCGCCGTCTCCGGCCGGCCGGTCGAACGGGTTGTGGCTCACGGCCAGGTCGCGCAGCGACGGGATGATGCCGCGTGGCATCAGCAGCATGATCACCAGGAATACCGCCGAGTAGCCGATCAGGTAGAGCTGGCTGGCGCCCTGGCTGTAGGCCAGGTACTGCTGGGCCGGCACCAGGATCAGCGCGCCGAGCATCGGCCCCCAGATGGTGCCGCGGCCGCCAAGGAAGGCCATCAGCACGGCGCCGATCGTGACCAGCGGGTCGACGGCGAACTGCGGGTAGATGAACCCCTCGTAGTAGGCCCAGATCGCGCCCGGCATCGCGAACAACCCGGCGCTGACGCAGAAGGCGAGCACCTTCGCGGCGGTGACCCGGATGCCCAGGCCGTGCGCGCGGTCCTCGTCGTCGCGGATGGCGAACAGCATCAGCCCCAGCTTTCCGGTGGAGACGATCCAGCAGGTCAGCACGGAGCCCAGGAACACCGCCAGCATCGCGTAGTAGAACGGTCGCTCGTACGTCGCAACCGGAAACGGCGGGATCGCCATCGACATGCCCTGCGCGCCGTTTGTGAGCGAGCGCAGGTTGAACGCGAGCAGCTGCACGATGAACAGCAACGAGATGGTCACGATCGCGAAGGTGGCGCCGCGCACGCGCAGGAAGACGATCGCGACCGGTATCGCGGCCACCGCCACCCCCAGCCCGATCAGCGGCACCACGGCAAACGGCCGGTAGCCGCCGCCGATGCCGATGTGGGTGAACACGATCGCCTCGGCGTAGGCGCCGACGCCGAAGAAGGCGGCGTGGCCGAGCGACAGGTATCCCGAGAACCCGCCCAGCAGATTCCAGGACGTTGCCAATGCAGCATACATGACGGTGAAGATGGCGATGGTCATCAGGTATGGCGCGGTGACCAGCAGCGGGAAGGCGAGCCCGGCCGCCGTTAGCGCTCCGCCTCGGGCCAGGCCGGCAGGAGTGACGCGTCTCACAGCTTGCCCCGCTCGGACGTTCCCAGCAGACCCTGAGGGCGAATCAAGAGCACCAGCACCAGGATCACGAAGAACCAGAGCGACGCCCAGGTCGGCGACATCTCCACGGCCAGGATCGCCTCGCTCATGCCCATGAACAGCGCAGCGATGACCGCCCCACCCAGGCTGCCCATCCCGCCCAGCACGATGATCGTGAGCAGCCGCGAGATCAGGTCGTAGTGGCTGCCGGCGTTGAACGGCGTGATCATGCCGAACACGGCGCCGGCCGCGGTGGCCGTGGCGACGCTGATGCCGAATCCGTACGCCCCCACCCGGTTTGACTCGACGCCGAGCAGGCTCGCCGCCGTCGGGTTCTGGACGGTGGCGCGGATCGCACGGCCGAACCGGGTGTGCTGGAGCATCAGGTACAGCAGCGCCAGGATCAGGGCGGATGCGGCGAAGGCCGCCAGTCGCACCACCGACACGTCGTAGCCGAACAGGGTCAGCGAGTCGTTCACGTACGACGGGCGGGTCGCGCGGAGAGTGGTCTGGTAGAAAATCCCCAGGATGCCCTCGATGCCCAGGGCGATCGCCCACGTGACCAGCAGCGACAGCTCCTCCCGCTCGTCGCTTCGCAACGGCCGCAGGAACACCAGCTGCACCGCCACGCCCACCACGAACGCCGCCGGCGCCATGATCACGATCGAGACGAACGGGTCGATCTGCAGCTGCGTGAACAGGGTGTAGCTGACGTAGGCGCCGGCCACGATCATCGCCCCCTGGGAGACGTTGATCACACGCATCACGCCGAAGGCGAGCGTCAGTCCGCTCGCCATCAGCGCGTACACACCGCCGGTGAGGAGGCCCAGGATCGCGGCTTGCACGATCAGATGCATGGGCCGCCCCGCCGGTCGGTGTGTACGCTGACCATCAGCTGGACACTAGGCGAGCCGGTCAACCGCCCCACGGGGGCTTGGGGCTGGTGGGCGCAGCCAGCGCCGTGGCCTGCGGCCACACCGGCACCAGCTTGCCGCTCTGCCACTGGGTCATCAGCTGGCTTCCCTTCGGCGCGCCGTACTGATCCCAGCTGAGGTCGCCCTCGACCGTCGGCCACACGCCGGAGTGCAGCGTGCTGATGATGGTTGCGTTGTCGACCTTGCCGGTCTTCTTGGCCTCCGCCTCGAGCACCTGGCCGACCGCGTAGGCCTCGGCCGAGCCGCCGTCGATCGTGTCGGCGGTGCCGCCGTACTTGGCGAGGTACTCGGAGACGAACTGCTGGTTTCCGGCAGTCTTCAGCTCCGGGAACCAGTCGGTGCAGCTGAGGATGCCCTCGGTGTTGTTCGCGCCCACCTTATTGGGGAACTCGGCTGCCGAGTTGGCGCCGTTGGACAGGAACAGGAACTTCGGGTTGTAGTGCTGCTGCACCAGGCCGTTGACGATCCCATACGCGTCGAGCGACTGCGTGCCGCCGAAGATCAGGTCGGGCTTGGCCGCGACCATCTTGGCGACGATCGGCGTCATGTCGGCCGTCTCGGCCGGGTAGACCTGCGAGTAGACGGTCTTGACGCCGAGCGCCTCGAGCTTCGCCCGCGCCCGTTCGACGATCGGCGTGGCGAACGGATCGTCAAGGGTCGGGTAGGCCGCGGTCTTCGGCCGCTGGCCGGCCGGCAGCGTCGACAGGTAGTCGACGAACGGGTCACCGCAGTTGACGGTTGGCGCCGGCTGCACGAAGAACACGTTGTGCAGCTTCTGGTCGAACACCAGCTGGCCGCCGCCGGCCGGCTCCAGGAACGAATAGCCGTAGCGGCTGGCGACACGCGCGGACGGTGCCGTCAGCAGCGTCGAGAACGGGCCGAACACGAGATCGACCTTGTCCTTGGTGATCAGCGTCTGGTAGTTGGTGACGGCCTGGTTCGGGTCGCTGGCATCGTCGACGATCTTCAGCTTGACCTGGCGACCGAGCACGCCGCCGCGCTTGTTGACCGAGTCGGCCCACAGCTGATAGCCGAGCATGGCCGCGTGTCCGGGATCCGAGAAGTCCCCGGATTGCGACAGCGAGATGCCGATCACGAGCGGCTTGCCACTGCCGCTTGAGCCGCCGCTGCTGCTGCTCGACCCGCCTCCACACGCCGCGGCGATCACCGCCATCACGACGACCGTGACCGTGACGCTGAACCTGTTGCGTCGGGTGTTCACGACGACTCCTCTCCTTGCAATCGGTTGCACGTTGCTGGGCATCAGGCGGTCACCGCGCCGGGGCTGCGGTCGGCCAGCCCGTCGTCGACCGGGCCGCTGTCGGGGGCGAGCTCAAGATCTGCGCCGGCGGCCTCGAGCTCGATCAGCGCCGCGAAATCGACGTCGGTGTAGCCGGCGTCGATCAGCTCCTGCACCATGCTGCGCACGACCCGCATCGTGCGCAGCGGCGTTTTCAGCTCGTCGGCAGCCGCGATGCCCAGGTCGAAGTCCTTGCGCAGCAGCTCGGGGGTGAACGTGGGTGCGTAGTTCTGGTTGACGTACGCGGGGGTCTTGTAGCGGCTGAAGGTCGAGCCCATCACGCTCTGGTTGATGAAGGCCAGGCAGTCGCGCCGGGCCACTCCGCCCTTCTCGGCCAGCACCGCGATCTCGGCCAGCGACTGGGCGACGACCCCCAGCAGCAGGTTGTGGCAGATCTTCACGAGCCGGGCGCCG
>DATIOK010000210.1:0-12291 GCA_035473255.1 Gaiellales bacterium | reverse complement strand
GGTGGCCCGGCTCCGAAACCACATCGATGCCTCGCTGACGGTTGAGGGTGACCTGCGCCGTGAGCGCTCGCAGAACATCAAGCGCCTGATGGAGAGCGGCTGCTATCGCGGCGTCCGTCCCCGTCGCGGCCTGCCCGTGCGCGGCCAGCGCACCCGCACCAACGCGCGTACCCGCAAGGGTCCTAAGAAAACCGTCGGCAAGTCGCGCAAGAAATAGCCGTGAGTTTTCGCGTCATTGAACTCGGAAAGGACTGAATGCCCCCAGCACCACGTAGAGGCGGCACCCGTGGCCGCGTCCGTCGCAAGGCCCGCAAGAACGTTGCGATCGGCCAGGCGCACATCAAGACCTCGTTCAACAACACGCTCGTCGCCCTCACCGACAAGGAGGGCAACGTGATCGTGTGGAAGAGCGCCGGCGCCGTCGGTTTCAAGGGGTCGCGCAAGTCGACGCCGTTCGCGGCGCAGGTGACGGCCGACGCCGCCGCCCGCGAGGGCATGGAGCACGGCCTCCAGAAGGTCGAGGTGTTCGTCAAGGGCCCCGGCTCCGGGCGTGAGACCGCGATCCGGTCGCTGCAGGCCGCCGGCCTCGAGGTGATGGGCGTCAAGGACGTGACGCCGCAGGCTCACAACGGCGTGCGCCAGCGAAAGCGGCGGAGGGTTTAGTCATGGCTCGAATGATTGGCCCCAAATGCAAGCAGTGCCGCCGCGAGAACATGAAGCTGTTCCTCAAGGGCGAGCGCTGCCTGACCGAGAAGTGCGCCATCGAGCGCCGGGCCTACCCGCCGGGCGAGCACGGCCGTGGCCGCACCAAGCAGTCCGAGTACCTGCTGCAGCTGCGCGAGAAGCAGAAGGCGCGCCGCTACTACGGCATCCTCGAGCGGCAGTTCCGCTCGTACTACGAGAAGGCCAGCCAGCGCAGCGGCATCACCGGCGAGAACCTGCTGCGGATGCTGGAGCTGCGGCTCGACAACGTCGTCTACCGGCTGGGGTTCGCGGCGTCGCGCTCGCAGGCTCGCCAGCTGGTGCGCCACGGGCACTTCGAGGTGAACGGCAAGCGCGTCAACATCCCGTCCTTCCAGGTCGGGGAGGACGACGTGATCGCGCTGCGCGAGGCCGCCGCCGCCAAGGCGACGGTCACCGACGCGACAGACCTGACCGCGTCGGTATCGCCGTGGCTGCAGGCCGACCATGACAATCTCACGGGCAAGGTGCTTCGGCTTCCCGACCGCGTGGACATCGACACGCCGGTGCAGGAACAGCTGATCGTCGAGCTCTATTCCAAGTAAGAACCAAGGGGCGATTGCACAAACATGCTTGATTTCATTCCCAAGATCACATCCGAAGACGTCGGCGACCAATCCGGCACGTTCGTCGTCGAGCCGCTCGATCGCGGCTTCGGATACACATTCGGCAACAGCCTGCGGCGCGTGCTGCTGTCCGCGCTGGAGGGTGCCGCCGTCACCTCGGTCAAGATCGAAGGAGTCGCCCACGAGTTCACCTCGGTGCCGGGCGTCCGCGAGGACGTCACCGACATCATCCTCAACCTCAAGAACCTGATCTGCAAGCTGCACGGCGAGTCGGGCGAGGTCGAGGTGCAGGTGCAGAAGGACGGCCCCGGGGTGGTTCGCGCATCCGACATCGAGGCGCCCGCCGACCTCGAGATCCTGAACCCGAACCTCGAGATTTGCAACCTCGGCGCGGGTGCTCGCTTCGAGATGACGCTGACCATCGCCCGCGGTCGCGGATACGTTGCCGCCGACGGCAACAAGGGTCCAGAGACCACGATCGGCGTGATCCCGGTGGACTCCATCTTCTCGCCGGTGCGGCGTGTCTCCTACGACGTCGACGCCGCCCGTGTCGGGCAGCGCACCGACTTCGACAAGCTCAAGCTCGAGGTCACCACCGACGGCTCGATGACGCCCAAGGACGCAGTCAAGGACGCCGCCGAGCTGCTGATCCGCTACCTGTCGATCTTCACCGACATCGACGCCGCCGAGCTGGCGATCCGCCCCGAGGGAGGCGGCGCCGAGGTGGCCGCCCCCAGCGCTCACGGCATGGAGAACATCCTGATCGAGGAGCTGGAGCTGGGCGTGCGCAGCTACAACTGCCTGAAGCGGGTCGGCATCGAGACGATCGGCGACCTGGTCGCCAAGACCGAGGCCGAGCTGGCCGCCATCCCGAACTTCGGCAAGAAGTCGATCGAAGAGGTCAAGGAGACCCTGGCCGCTCACGGCCTCACGCTGCGGGGAGCCGAGTAGGCAATGAGGCACCGCCGCAAAGGCCGCAAGCTGGGGCGCGACGCGTCTCACCGCAAGGCCCTGTTCTCGAACATGGCGGGCTCGCTGTTCGAGCACGGCCGCATCAAGACCACCGAGGCCAAGGCCAAGGAGCTGCGGCCGATCGCGGAGAAGCTGATCACGCTCGCCCGCAAGGATCCGGGCGACGTGGCCGCCCAGCGGCAGGCCGTCGCCTACCTGCGCAGCAAGGACAGCGTGCACCGGCTGTTCCACGAGGTCGCCCCCCGCTTCACCGAGCGCCCCGGCGGCTACACGCGCATCGTCAAACTGGGCCCGCGGCAGGGCGACGCCGCGCCGATGGCCTACATCGAGCTCGTTGACCACGAGCCGGTCGCGCGGGCGTAGCGTCTCCCTCGGCCTGCCGCCTGGCTGGGTCGACCGCTCGGTGCTGACCTACGTCGGTCCCGACGACGGGGAGGGCTCGCCGTCGCTGGTCGTGACCACGGACGAGGTCGACGGCGGCACCACGCTGGCCAGGTATGCCGCGATGCAGGATGCCGCGGTGCGCGCCGGCTTCGAGGGGGTCGACCTGATCGAGGACCGCGAGACCACCGTCGGCGGCCACGCGGCGGTGCGGCGCACCTACCGCTGGCGCTACGACGATCGCGTCATGCGCCAGCGCATGTGGTGCCTGCTGGTCGACGAGGTCGGCTACGCGATCGTCGCCTCGGCGCCGGATGCCGCCTTCGACGGGTTGCGCAGCACCTTCGCCGCGGCCCTGCACGACTTCCGCGTGGGCCCGCCGGGCTGATGCGCCTGCGCGCGACGGTGGCCTACGACGGCACCGCGTACAGCGGCTGGGCGCCGCAGCCGGATGTCCCGACCGTGTCGGCGGCGGTGTCCGCGGCGGTGGGCAGCGCCGACCTGCGCGTGGCCGGCCGCACCGACGCGGGCGTGCACGCGGCCGCGAACGTGGTCTCGTTCGACGCCGGCCGGATGTTGCACGAGCGGGCGGTGAACAGCAAGCTCCCGTCCGACATCGCCGTGCGCGACCTGGTGCAGGCGCCGGACGGTTTCGACGCGCGCGCGGACGCGATCTCGCGCAGCTACGTCTACCGGATCGAGACCGCGCCCGCGGCCGACCCGTTCCTGGCCCGCTTCCAGCTGCACCGGGTGCGACGGATGGACGACGCTGCGCTGGCGGCCTGCGCCGAGGCAATCGTGGGCCGCCACGACTTCCGCGCCTTCACGCCCACCGAGACGAAGCACGTGTTCTTCGAGCGAACGGTGCTGGCCGCCGCCTGGTCGCAGGCGGACGGGCGGTACGAGTTCCGGATCACCGCCAACGCGTTCCTGCGCCACATGGTGCGGGTGCTGGTGGGGACGATGCTGGAGGACCCGGACCCGGAGCGCTTCCGGCGGCTGCTCGAGGGTCGCCCCCGCAGCGACGCCGGCCGCACCGCGCCGCCGCAGGGGCTGACCCTGGTCGGGGTCGGCTACGGCCCCCCATAGACTGAGGCACGGTGCACATCCTGCTCACCAACGACGACGGCATCACCTCGCGCGGCCTGTTCGAGGCCAAGCAGGCGCTCGAGCGGCACGGCAGCGTCTCCGTGATCGCTCCCGATTCCAATCGCAGCGGCTCGGCGCGCAGCATCACCATCGACCGCCCGTTGACGGTGGCCGAGGTCGAGCTGCGCGACGGCAGCACCGGCTTTGCGACCGATGGCACGCCGGTCGACTGCGTCCGCTTCGGCGAGCTGGGGCTGGTCGGCGAGCGGCCCGACCTGATCGTGTCCGGCATCAACTACGGCTACAACCTCGGCGACGACGTCACCTACTCGGGCACGGTGGCGGCGGCCTTCGAGGGGATCCTGCTGGGCATTCAGGGCATCGCGATCTCCCAGGGTGCGCCCACCGCGTCGGGCTCCGACTTCCGGCGGCACGAGGACTACGACTTCGGGCCGGCCGCTGACTTCCTGGGCGAGCTGGTGGGGCGCGTGATCGAGCACGGGCTGCCGGTCGGCACGGTGCTGAACGTGAACGTGCCGTCGCAGCCGGATGGGGTGGCGGTGGGCAGGCTGGGCAAGCGCATCTACGCCGACACGCTGGAGCAGGAGGCCGACGCCGCCGGGCATCGCCGATACCGCATCTACGGCGACGAGCCGTCCTACCACGACGAGCCCGGCACCGACTTCCGGGCGATCGCCGAGGGCAAGATCGCGATCACGCCGATCCACCTCGACCTGACCAGCACGTCGGGCATCGAGGCGCTGGGTCGCTGGAGCCTCTAGACCTACGGGGAGGTTACGTTGAAGCCGGTGATCTTGGGCAGGCCGCCGCGCCACTCGACCACCGCCATCCGGCAGTTGTCCAGCCACAGGTGCCGGTGCAGCGGAGGCGGCCCGCCCAGGAAGTAGCTGGACACGATCAGCCGTGTCAGCGCGCCGTGGCTGACCACCAGCGTGGTGCCCGTCTCGCCGGCGTGCTCGTCGAGGAACGCGGCCGCCCGCGCCAGCGCGGCGTCGAAGGTCTCGGCGCCCTCGGGGAACTCGGGATCGACGTTGGTGTGCCAGCGGGCGTAGTCGTCGGCCATCGGCCCCGACCGCAGCTGGTGCTCGGTCATGCCCTCGAACGGCCCGGCGTCGACTTCGATCAGCCGGTCGTCGGCGACCACCTCCGGCCGGCCCGGCTGGCGCTCGGCGATCGTCTCGGCGGTCACACGGGCACGCTGCAGCGGCGAGCTGTAGATGCGATCGATCTCGGTCGCTGCGAGCGTCGCCGCCGTGGCGCCGACCTGCTTCAAGCCGACCTCGCTGAGCGGAACGTGCTGTGTGTCGTGAACCGCCGCTCCACGTTCCAGGCCGTCTCGCCGTGTCGGATCAGGAGCAGCGTGCGGGGCGCGGTCACGCGCGCACCGCACCAGCCAGATTTATGGGGCGTTACGCCGCCGGCAGACCATCGGATTTACGATGCCGTCACATGTCCGAGCATTCTGTGTGGCTTTTCGACTTCGACGGGACGCTGGCCGACTCCGAGGCGCTGATCCTGGCCTCGTTCCGGTACGCCGCGCAGCGCGTGCTGGGCGCCGTGCCCGACGACGACGTGCTGCGGGCCGGGATCGGCCTCACGCTCGAACAGCAGGCGCGGAATCTGGCGGGCGAGCGCGCGGACGAGCTGTTCGAGGTGTACGTCGCCCACAACCAGGCCGCCCATGCCGAGCTGCTGACGGGGTTCGACGGCGTCCCCGATATGCTGCGGCGCCTGCACGCGGCCGGGGCGCGGCTGGGCATCGTCACGGCCAAGATCCGCTCGACGCTCGAGCTCGGGATCGACTGCCTGGGGTTGGAGCGGTCGCTGTTCGACGTGATCGTCGCCAAGGAGGACACCGCGGCTCACAAGCCCGATCCGGCTCCGCTGCTGTTCGCGCTGCGCGAGCTCCGCGCCGAGCCGAGCGCGGCGGTGTACGTGGGCGATTCGCCGTTTGACCTGCGCGCTGCGCACGGCGCCGGAGTGACCGCCGCCGCGGCCATGTGGGGCGACATCTTCCCGCGCGAGCAGCTGCTGGCCGAGCTGCCCGACCTGGTGTTCGAGTCGCCGGGCGAGGTCGCGGCATGAGCGACGAGGGGCGGGCGGCCGAGCTGCGCGACCGCATCAACGAGGCCAACCACCGCTACCACGTGCTCGATCAGCCGACGATCGACGACGCCGAATACGACGCCCTGCTGCGCGAGCTGCTGCAGCTGGAGGCGGAGCACCCGGAGCTGGTCACGCCGGACTCGCCCACCCAGCGGGTGGGCGCGCCGCCGTCCACGCAGTTCGCGACCGTCGCCCACCCTCAGCCGATGCTGTCGCTGGCCAACGCCAAGAACGAGCAGGAGTTCCTGGCCTGGGGCGAGCGGCTGGTGCGCCGGTTGGGGGAGGGCGAGCCGTTCCAACTCGTGACCGAGCCCAAGATCGACGGCCTGGCCGTGTCGCTGGTCTACGAGGGTGGCGTGCTGGTGCGCGGAGCGACGCGCGGCGACGGCGTGCACGGCGAGGACGTGACCGCGAACCTGCGGACGATCCGCTCGATCCCGCTGCGCATCCCGGAGCAGCGGATGGTGGAGGTGCGGGGCGAGGTGTACCTGCCGCTGGCCGGATTCGAGCGCGTCAATGCGGAGCGGGCCGAAGCCGGTCTGCCCACGTTCATGAACCCGCGCAACTCCGCGGCAGGCTCGCTGCGCCAGCAGGATCCGGCGGTCACCGCCTCGCGGCCGCTGTCGATATTCACCTACCAGATCGGCGCGCACGACGGCCTGCCGCTGGAGTCGCACTGGCAGGCGCTGGCCTGGCTGCGGGAGCAGGGCTTCCGAACCAGCGAGCGGGTCGAGCTGCACGACTCGGTGGAGTCGGCGCTGGAGGCCTGCCGGGCGTGGGAGGAACGGCGCAAGGACATCGACTACGACATCGACGGCTGCGTGGTCAAGGTCTCGAGCTACGCCCAGCAGCGGGCGCTGGGGTCGGTCAACCGCGACCCACGCTGGGCGATCGCCTTCAAATTCGCTCCCACCACGGTGCTGACCGAGCTGCTGCGGATCGGCGTGAACGTCGGCCGCACCGGCGCGCTCAACCCCTACGCCGTGATGGAGCCGGTGGTGGTGGGCGGCGTCACCGTCTCGATGGCCACGCTTCACAACGAGGAGGACATCAACCGCAAGGACATCCGCGAGGGTGACACCGTGATCGTGCAGCGGGCGGGCGACGTGATCCCGCAGGTGGTCGGCCCGCACCTGGTCGAGGGCGACAAGCGACGGCGGCACCGGCCCTGGAAGATGCCGGCAAACTGCCCGGCCTGCGGCACACCGGTGGTGAAGGCGCCGGGTGAGGTCATGCACCGCTGCCCCAACCGAGCCTGCCCCGCCAAGGGGCTGCAGTGGCTGAAGCACTTCGTCAGCCGCGGCGCGATGGACATCGACGGGGTCGGCGAGAAGCTGGTCGCGCGGCTGCTCGAGCTGGGCCTGATCACGCGGCCGCACGACCTGTACGCGCTGACGGTCGACGACCTGCTGCCGCTCGAGGGGTTCCAGGAGCGGTCGGCCGAGAACGTGATCGCGTCGATCGAACGCTCAAAGCGCAGGCCGTTCGGAAACGTGCTGTTCGCGCTCGGTATCCCGCACGTCGGGTTCGTGAACGCGCAGCTCTTGGCCGACGAGTTCGGCTCGGTCGAGGAGCTCGCGCGTGCCACGCCGGAGCAGATTGCCGCCACCGCGGGAGTGGGCCCGGTGATCGCCGAGGCGGTGTCGAGCTGGTTCCTGGACGAGGAGCACGCCGAGGTGGTGGAGGGGCTGCGCCGGGCCGGCGTGCGGCTGAGCGGGCCTCGCCGCGAGCGTGCGCCCGACGGCCCGCTGACTGGGAAGGTGGTTGTGGTGACGGGCTCGATCGAGGGGTATTCGCGCGACTCGATCCGTGAGCACCTGGAGGGGCTGGGGGCGAAGGTGACCGACTCCGTTTCGAAGAAGACCGACTACCTGGTGGCCGGCGAGGGCGGCGGATCGAAGCTGGCGAAGGCCGAGCGGCTGGGAGTGGCGGTCGTCTCGTTGGATGAGTTGGAGGCGGAGCTACCGGGCTGAGGCCGCTCAGCCCTGCGGTCGGCTGCCTGCCAGCGCCTGCACGATCCGGTCCTGCAGCTTGTGCGCGGCCAGGATGTTCAGCCGCCGGTGGTTGACCAGGATCGAGAACACGATCTGATGGCCGTTGCGGCTGTGCACGTAGCCGGAGAGCGCGGACGCGTCGTCCAGCGTGCCGGTCTTCGCCTGCGCGTTTCGGTGGGCGGGACCGGACCGCATGCGGTTGCTGAGGGTGCCGTTGACCCCGGCCAGCGGCAGCGACGCTCGCAGCGTGTTGCCATAGCTCTGGGTGCTGACCTTGTTCAGGAGCGCCAGGATCTGGTGTGCCGAGAGGCTGTCGCGCGGCGACAGGCCGGAGCCGTCGTAGAGCTTCGCCCCGCGCATGTTCACGCCCAGCGAGTTCAGGTACCGCCGAGTCTCGCGGCGGCCGTTGGCCATCGTGCCGGCCATGCCGACGGCCACCGCCACGCGCTTGTTCAGCACCTCGGCGAAGTAGTTGTCCGAGGGGCGGTTCATCAGCAGCACCAGCCGCGAGATCCGGGGTGACGGCTCGGTGGCCACGAGCGTCGCACCGGCCGGCAGCTGCCCCGTGCGCGGGTCGTGTGCCACCTTCACGCCGCGCACGTTCAGCGCTCCCCGGAAGGCCGTTGCCGCGTGTAGCACGGGGTGCTTGTAGCTCTCGGGCCCGAAGTACGAGATCAGGCTCTTGTTGACCGACAGCGCCGAGATGGGCGGGCAATCCCGCCAGTAGGAGGGCTTCCAGTACGGCCCCGTGCGCTTGCCGTCGAACATCGTGGCGTCGCCGTTGACGCGGCCGGTGACCCGCCGGATGCCGGCCGCGCGCACGGCCGCCGCCAGGTCGGAGAGGTGGCCGGCGGCGCCGCCGAATGCGCGCCCGGCGAAGATGTCGGTGGAGAGCGACGGGTCGCCGCCTCCGACCAGCCACAGGCTGCCGGTGAGCTTGTCGCCCGACAGCACGCCGGTGCGGTAGACCCGGGTCGAGAGACGTGCGGTGACGCCCAGATCGGCCAGGGCGGCGGCGGAGGTGGTGAGCTTCATGTTGGACGCCGGCTTCAGCTCCGTGCGCTCGTGCAGGCGGTAGATTGAGCGGTGGGCGGTGCTGTCCCAGATGGCGATGCCGGTGGTGGGGCCGCCGAATCGGGAGGAGGCCACAATCCCGGATATATCGCTCTTGAGTGACGCGGACGCGGTCGCCGGCCAGGCGAACAGGAGCAGCAGAACGGTGGCGGTCAGGCGGCGAGTCAAGGCTACGAGCATACGCGGGGCCCCGGCGGGCGGCAGCGCCCGCCGAGGCCCCAGTGGGGTCACCTACTGAGCCTGGAGGGCGCTGACTTCCTTCACAGCTGCAAAGAGGCTCTTGTCAATCTTGCCGTGGTAGATCGGGACTGACTGCTCGTGGCAGAGCCGGATCACCTCTTCGCGCTTCAGGTCAAACTCTTTCGAGAGCTCCTCCGGCGTCAGATGATTCGCCATATGTCCTACTCCCTGTCGTAGGTGATCGGGGCAACAAAAAACCCACCAAGCGCGGCTCGCTCGGTGGGTGTCAGGTCACCCCTCGGTTCTCGCTGATCGCCGGCAACTCAGGCCTGCTCCGATCGCGTATCCATGTGCGGATCGTAGCCCGGAGCCTGGACGGCGTCAATCGCTCAGACGGGGTTGGGGATGTCGATGAAGCCGTGCTCGACGGAGAATCGCTCAGCCACGAGGGCTCCCAGCGCCTGCACGCCGAACACCTCCGTCGCGTAGTGGCCGGCGGCGATGCAGTGGATGCCGGCCTCGTCCGCAGCCCACTTCGCCTGCTCGTTGGGCTCGCCCGTGATGAAGCACTGCGCTCCGGCCGCGGCCGCCGCCGCGACGTACCCCGACGCGCCGCCGCTGATCACCGCGACCCGCTCGATGCCCTCCGGGCCGCGACCCAGCACCAGCGGGCCGGGCCCGATCTGCTGCTCCACGCGCTCGACCATCTGCGCGATCGAGAGCGGCCGGTCAAGGGCGCCGACGAAGCCGAGCGTGTGGGGGCCGTGCGCACCGAAGGGCTCCCGGCCGGCCACGCCCAGGCGGTCGCAGATGATCGCGTTGTTCCCGACCTGGGGGTGCGCGTCCAGCGCCAGGTGGTACCCGGCCAGCGTGATGTCGTGGTCGAACAGCGTCTTCAGCCGGTCGCGGTCCTGCTCGCTCAGCGGCGGCCGCGGCCCGGAGCCGAAGAACAGGCCGTGGTGGACGATCAGCATGTCCGCCCCGTCCTGCGCGGCGCGCTGGAACAGCTCCAGCGATGCGCTGACGCCGGTGGCGACGTGGCGCACTTGGGCCGTTCCCGGCACCTGCATCCCGACCGGCATCCCATCCGGGTAGGCGCCGATGTCCAGCAGCTCGTTCAGGAAGCTCACGATCTGGTCGCGGTCGGCCATCGGCCGACGAGCATACCCGCAGCGGGCGCAGGGCCGCTCAGCCGCGCGCCACATCGATCAGCGAAGCAGCGACTCGGCCTCCGCAACGCCCGCCGCGTAGCCCTTGGCCGCGTACAGCTCAGCCGCGGAGCGAGCCTGCTCGCCCGCCGCTGGATCGCCGGCAGCGGCGAGCACCCGGCCAAGCGTCAGCCGGGCGTCCGCGTTCAGCAGCAGCCAGTCGCCGCCGGCGGCGACGCTCGCCGAGTCCCGCGCGCAGGCGAGGGCCCGCTCGGGGTCGCCCTCGAACAGGTGCAGCTCGGCCAGCGCCATCCGGGAGCGCGTCAACGGCTCATACCCGTCGGCGCCCTCAAGGCCGGCCGCCGCCGCGCGGGCGGCATTCAGGTTCCCCAGCCGCACCTCCAGCTCCACCAGCGCGGCGCGTGCCACGGGCGCGTCGGGACGACCCAGCCGCTCCAGCCCGGCGAGGTACGGCAGGAGTGTGCCGCGGAGCTGCTCGTATCGCCCTGCGCGCCGCAGCATCGAGGTCTCGGTGCCGCTCAGATACAGCCCGGTGCGGCGCCCCAGGTCTCGGTCGAGGCCGCGGGCGGTGTCGAGCAGACGCCAGGCCCGGTCGTCGTCGCCGCCGAGCTGGGCGAGCTCAGCCTGCTTTCGTAACAGCTCGAACCGGAAGGTCGGTCGCACCCCGAACTCGTCCATCAGCTCGCTCAGGACGCCCTCGGCCTCCGGCACCGGCACCGGTGAGTCGATCAGCATGTCGCCCAGGATCGCGAGCGCCCAGACGGCATCGTCGCCCGAGCTGCGAAGCGCGTCCAGCGCGCGGCGCGTCGACGCCAGCCCGTCGGCGGCGTGGCCGAGGTCGTGTTCGCTCTCCGCTCGGGTGCAGAGGGCGGCGGCCAGGGCGCGCTGATCGCCAAGCGTCTCCAGTTCGTGGAGCGCGGAGTTGGTCTCGTCCAGCGCCTGGCGCAGGTCATAGGGTCCGTCTGAAGCGCCTAGTCGCAGCACGCGTGCGCGCAGCTCGAGGGCGCGCAGGCCGAGCCGGGCTGAACGGTCGGCTCCCTCGTCCAACAGCCGCCTGCGCTCGGAGCGGGGCAGAAGGTTCCAGCCGGCCGCCGCCAGCTCGACCATGGCCGCGGCCTGCACGGGGCTGCGGTCGGGGAGCAGTTCCAGCGCTCGCTCCAGCAAGAGGCTGGCGCGCACGGGCTCCCCCATCGCGTCAGCCCGCCGGCCGGCCGTCGCAAGCCGCGTGCCGGCCTGCTCGCGGATCGCCGCGGTCGCCTCGTCGATCAGCCCCAGCTCGGCTCGCAGCCGGTAGGCGCGATCCAGGTGATCGCCGATCGCGGCGTCGGACGCGTGCTGCTCGTCAAGCCAGCCCGCCATCTGCGTGTGCAGCTCCGCCCGCCGCTGCTTCGGGATCAGGCCATAGGCGGCCTCCTGCAGCAGGGTGTGGGAGAACTGCCGGCGACCGCGCCGCCCGGTTCGCACGACCAGCTCGTGCTGAGCCAGGCGGCCGAGCTCCGCCTGGACATCCCTGCCGGTCAGCGCCTCGACGGCCGCCACCGGGAACTCGCGCCCGGCCACGGCGGCAACGCTGACCACCTCGCGCTCGGGCTCGGGCAACGCCTCCAGCCGCGCGCTCAGGAGCACCTGGATCGATCGAGGCAGTCCGACCGAGGGGTCGTGCTCGGCGATCAGCGCGGCCAGGTGCTCGGCGAACAGCGGATTGCCCTCGGCGGCGGCGACCACGCGATCGGCGTGGGCGGCCGGCAGACCTGGGCTGGCGCCCAGGAGGAGACGGCGTGTTTCCGCGTCGTCCAAGCGTTCCAGCGCGAACGACAGCGTGTTTGCACCGGCGCCCCACCCGGTTCGGCGGTCGACGAACTCGGGTCGGGCCGTGCAGACCACGAGCAGCGACCGCCGTCTGCGACGGTCGGCCAGCTGCTCGATCGCGTCGAGCAGGGCATCGTCGGCCCAGTGCACGTCCTCGAACAGGATCACGACCAGGCCCGCGTTTGCCAT
>DATIOK010000209.1:0-60353 GCA_035473255.1 Gaiellales bacterium | reverse complement strand
CCTCGTCCGGATCCGGTATATGAGTGTGCCGTGAGCGATCTGCTGGAATCGGTGCCGAACTTCTCGGTCGGCCGCGACCAGGCGGTGCTGGACGCGCTGGGCGAGGCGTTCGGCGCTGCCGGGGTGCGCGTGCTGGACGTGCATGCCGATTCCGACCACAACCGGTCGGTGTTCACGGTGGTGGCCGACCCGGACACGCTGGTGGAGGGGCTGGCATCCGCGATCGCGGTGGCGGCGTCGCGGATCGACCTGACACGGCACGAGGGCGTGCACCCGCGGGTGGGGTCGGCCGACGTGGTGCCGTTCGTGCGCTTCCGGCCGGACGACGCACGGCCGGAGATGGCGGCGCGGGCGCTGGCGCGCCGGATCGCGATGCTGGGCGTGCCGGCGATCGGCTACGGCGAGCTGGGCGGCGGGCTGCGGCCGGCGGCGTTCCGCAGCGGCGGCCCGGAGCGGCTGGCCGAGCGGATGGCGGCGGGCGAGGTGGTGGCGCTGGCCGGGCCCAACCGGCCGCATCCGACGGCGGGCGTGGTGCTGCTGGGCGTGCGGGCGCCGCTGGTCGCGTTCAACGTCGATCTGGATAGCCAGGACGTCGGCGTCGCGCGCGAGATCGCCGCGGCGCTGCGTGAGCGAGACGGCGGGCTGGCGGGGGTGCAGGCGCTGGGCCTGGCGGCGCGCGGCGGTGCGCAGGTGTCCACGAACCTGATCGACATCGACGCGACGCCGCTGGCGGCGGTCGTCAATGAGATCGAGCGGCTGGCGGCCGCGCGCGGCGTGGGCGTGAAGGGCTCGGAGTTGGTCGGGCTGATGCCGGCGCGGGTGGCGGCAGCCGCGGCGGGAACGGCGCTACGGTTGTCCGGTTTCGGTGCCGACCGGTTGCTGGAGGTGTCGTCCGGGGGCGAGTTCGGCCAGGAGTGAGCGGTGCCCGGGCCGCGGGCCTAGACTGCGCAGCCGTGGACACCCTCGAGCTGACAGGCCGCTCTCTGGCGGTGGAGGACGTCGAGCGCGTCGCGCTGGGCGATGTGCGGGTCGTGCTTGGCGCGTCGGCGGCCGACCAGATCGAGGCGTCGCGAGCGCTGATCGAGCGGGCTGTGGAGTCGGGCACGCCGACCTACGGGGTGAACACGGGCTTTGGCAGGTTCGTCGACGTGGCCATCTCGCGGGAGGACGCGGGCCGGCTGCAGCTGAACCTGCTGCGAAGCCACGCCTGCGCCGTCGGCGAGCCGTTTCCGACCGAGGTCGTGCGGGGCGCGATGCTGCTGCGGGCCAACGCGCTCGCGACGGGCGCGTCAGGCGTGCGGCGGGAGACCGTGGAACTGCTGCTGGCGATGGTGAATGCGGGCGTGCACCCGGTGGTGCCGTCGCGGGGGTCGCTGGGGGCGAGCGGAGACCTGGCACCGCTGGCGCACCTGGCGCTGCCGCTGGTGGGTGAGGGCCAGGCCGAGTTCGGTGGCGAGCGGCTGGGCGGCGGCGAGGCGCTTGGGCGTGCCGGCCTGGTGCCGGTGCAGCTGTCGGCCAAGGAAGGGCTGGCGCTGATCAACGGCACCCAGTTCATGGCGGCGATCGGGGCGCTGGTGCTGTCACGGGCGGCGCGGCTGGTGCGTATCGCCGACATCGCGGCCGCGCAGTCGGTGGAAGCGGTGCGCGCCTCGCGCACGCCGTTCGCACCCGAGATCCAGGCGCTGCGACCGCACCCCGGGCAGCTGGCGTCAGCCGCGAACCTGTACGCCCTGCTGGACAGCTCCGAGATCAACGAGTCGCACCGCTGGTGCGGACGCGTGCAGGATGCGTACTCGCTGCGGTGCTCGCCGCAGGTGCACGGTGCCTGCCGCGACGCAATCGCCTACGCGCGGTCGGTGGTGGCAATCGAGCTGAACGCAGCCACGGACAACCCGCTGGTGTTCGCGGACCGCGACGAGGTGCTATCGAACGGGAACTTCCACGGTGAGCCGGTGGCGATCGCGCTGGACACGCTCAAGATCGCCCTGGCCGAGCTGGCAGGGATCAGCGAGCGGCGGATCGAGCGGATGGTGAACCCGACCATGAGCGAAGGGCTGCCACCGTTTCTGGCCGAGCAGGGCGGCCTCAACTCGGGGTTCATGATCCCGCACTACGTGGCGGCCAGCCTGGTGGCCGAGAACAAGGTGCTGTGCCACCCGGCGTCGGTCGACTCGATCCCGACCAGCGCCGGCCAGGAGGACCACGTGTCGATGGGGGCGACCGCGGCGGTGCACGCGTGGCAGGTGTGCGCGAACGTGGAGCGAGTGCTGGCTGTGGAGCTGCTGTGCGGCGCGCAGGGCCTCGACTTCCTGGCGCCGCTGCGACCGGGGCCGGGGATCGCGGCGCTGCACGCAGCGCTGCGGGCGACGTCGCCGCACCTCGGTGACGACCGCTCGCTCTCGGCTGACATCGAGACGGTGGCCGGCCAGGTGCGCAACGGCGCGCTGGTGGCGGCGGTCGAAGGCGCGCTCGCGCCGCTGCAATGATTCCGTGCCGGCCGGTCACGCCGACCGCACGAACCCGTGTCGTGGCCGTATGCGGTGTTTGACACCGGAATCGGGCGTTTTCGCTCAACCACGCGATTCGGTAGTCACGCCGGCCGTGACACTTGTGCCGATCGTGTCGCGGACGGCAAACGGCGGCCGAGTCGGTGTTTGACACCTCCCGGCCCTTCTCGTGCCGGTAGAAGGGCGCTCGGAGGCTGTGTCGATTTCGTGCCAGACGGTCACGCGGCTCGCTTGAACCTGTGTCGAGGGCCGAGTCGGGCTCTGAGCCCCGCTCGCGCCCGGACGGGCCGTGGCGAGCGCGCTCGCCGGTCGTATAGCCTGCGCCTGTGGCGACGAAGGAACTGACCGGCGAAGTCGAGGCGCTCGTCGGCGACCTCTCCAGCGTGCACGCGCCGCGTGGCACCGAGCGGCGCTGCAAGGGCTGGCACCAGGAGGCCGCCCTGCGCATGCTCTGCAACAACCTCGACCCGGAGGTGGCCGAGGATCCCACCCGCCTGATCGTCTACGGCGGCTCCGGCCGCGCCGCCCGCAGCCACGACGCCCTCCGGGCCATAGTGCGCACGCTGCTCGAGCTCGAGAACGACGAGACGATGCTCGTCCAGAGCGGCAAGCCGGTCGCAGTTTTCAAGACCCACCCGGGTGCCCCGCGCGTGCTGATCGCCAACTCGCTGCTGGTGCCGCGCTTCGCCACCTGGGACGAGTTTCGCCGGCTGGAGGCCGAGGGCCTGACCATGTTCGGGCAGATGACGGCCGGCTCGTGGATCTACATCGGCACCCAGGGCATCCTGCAGGGCACCTTCCAGACCTTCGCCGCCGCCGGTCAGCGTCACTGGGGCTCGGCCGATCTGGCCGGCCGCACCATCCTCACCGCCGGCCTGGGCGGCATGGGCGGCGCGCAGCCGCTGGCCGCGTCGCTCGCCGGCGCCGCCAGCCTCAACGTCGAGGTCGACCCGCACCGCGTCGCCCGCCGGCTCGAGACCCGCTACCTGGACGAGGTGGCCGCCGACATCGACGACGGCGTCGCCCGCGTCCGCAAGGCCGCCGACGAGGGCGTCGGCCTGTCGATCGGGCTGCTCGGAAACGCCGGCGAGGTGTTCCCCGAGCTGGCCCGCCGCGGCGTTCACTTCGACCTCGTCACCGACCAGACGTCCGCGCACGACATGCTGAACGGCTACGTCCCTGCGGGGATGCCGCTGGAGCAGGCGATCGCCTTGCGCGAGTCCGATCCCGACCTCTACCAGCGACGCGCCCGCGAGACCGCCGTCGAGCACGTCAGGGCGATGGTCGCCTTCCAGGACGCAGGCAGCCACGTCTTCGACTACGGCAACAACCTCCGCACCGAGGCCCGCGATGCCGGCTACGAGCAGGCTTTCGCCTTCCCCGGCTTTGTCCCCGCCTACATCCGCCCACTGTTCGCCGTCGGCGCCGGCCCCTTCCGCTGGGCCGCGCTCTCCGGCGACCCCGCCGACATCCACCGCATCGACCGCGCCCTGATCGGCGCCTTCCCTGACGACGCCCTGCTACAGCGCTGGCTGGCGATCGGCCCCGACCGGATCGCCTTCCAAGGACTGCCCGCCCGCATTTGCTGGCTGGGCCAGGGCGACCGCGCCAAGGCCGGCCTGATCTTCAACAACCTCGTCCGCCGCGGCGAGGTGTCCGCCCCGGTCGCGATCGGGCGCGACCACCTTGACACCGGATCGGTCGCCTCGCCCTTCCGGGAGACGGAGGCCATGAAGGACGGCTCCGACGCCATCGCCGACTGGCCGATCCTGAACGCGCTGCTCTCGACCGCGTCCGGCGCCTCCTGGGTATCCGTCCACCACGGCGGCGGCGTCGGCATCGGCAACTCGATCCACGCCGGCCTCGTGATCGTCGCCGACGGCAGCGAGGAGATGGACGAGCGCCTGTCCCGCGTGCTCACCAACGATCCCGGCATCGGGGTCGCCCGCCACGCCGACGCCGGCTACGAGGAGGCCATCGAGACCGCCCACGCCAAGGGCCTGCACCTGCCCATGGAGGGCTGACCGCGTGGCCGGACGCACCGCCGTCCTCACCGGTGTCACGGGCGGCTGGGGCCGGGCCGTGCTCGACCGATTCCTGGCTCAGGGCTGGGACGTCTGCGCCACCACCCACAGCGGCGGCGTCGACGTCCCCTCCGAGGTGCTCGTCGTCGAGGCAGACCTGACCGACACGGCAGCAGCCGAGCGCGTGGTCGCCGCCGCCATCGAGCGGTTCGGCTCGGTCGACGCCCTCGGCTGCGTGGCCGGAGGCTTTCGCGCCTGCGGGCCGCTGCAGGAGTCGTCGCCCGACGACTGGCGGGCGATGCTGTCGGCCAACCTCGACACCGCCTACACCATGACCCGCGCCGCGCTCACCCCGATGCTGGCCGCCGGCTCCGGCTCGATCGTCTACATCGGCTCCCGCGCCGCCGTGCGGCCGTTCCCCGGTGCCGCTCCCTATATCGTCGCCAAGGGCGCCGTGCTGGCGCTGATGGGCGCCGTCGACGCCGAGGTGCGCTCCAAGGGCGTGCGCGTCAACACGGTCATGGCCAGCCTCGTCGACACTCCCCAGAACCGCCGCGAGAACCCCGATGCCGACGTCTCCCGCTGGACGACCGGCGAGCAGATGGCGCGCGTGATCGAATGGCTCTGCGACGAGGACTCGGCGCCGCTCTCCGGCGGCGCGATCCCCGCCTACGGGCGAGCCTGATCTGGCAACGGCCGTGACCTCGCTGCTGATCGACAACCTCGCGCAGTATGCGAGCCCCGTCGCTCCGGCCCCCGCCCGCGGATCCGCCCTGCGCGAGGTGGAGGTCGTCACCGGCGCCGCGATCGCGATCGTGGACGGCCGCATCGCCGCCTGCGGCCCGCGCGACCAGGTGCTGCGCGATCACGGCAACCTGCCCGTGCACGACGCCGGCGGCCGCGCCGCCATCCCTGGGCTGGTCGACTGCCACACGCATGCCGCCTTCGGCGGCGACCGTGCCGGCGAGTTCGACCTGCGCTCGCAGGGCGCCGGCTACGAGCAGATCCACGCCACCGGCGGGGGCATCGCCGCCAGCGTCCGCGACACCCGTGCCGCCGCCGCCGACGGCACGCTGGGCCCGCTGCTCGACCGCCATCTGGCCTGGATGGCCGCCGCGGGGACGACCACCGCCGAGGTCAAGTCCGGCTACGGCCTCGACCGCGACACCGAGCTGGCCATGCTCGACGCCGCCGCCGCCGGCCATCCGATCGAGGTCGCGCCCACCTTCCTCGGCGCCCATGCCGTGGGCCCCGAGTGGGACGACGCGGACGACTACCTCACATTCGTGATCAGGCGGGTGATGCCGCAGGCGGCCATCCGCGCCGAGGCCGCCGACGTGTTCCTCGAGCGCGGCGCCTTCGACCGCGATCAGGCCGAGCGCTACCTGCGCGCTGCAGCGGGCCTCGGACTGGCCCTGCGGCTGCACGCCGACCAGTTCAGCGAGGCGGGCGGCGTCGCCCTCGCCGTCGAGCTGGGGGCCCGTTCGGTCGACCACCTCGAGGCGACCGGCCCCGAGGGCGTCGCGGCGCTGGCGGCCAGCGACGTGGCGGCCGTGATGCTGCCCGCGTGCGTGATCATGCTCGACCTGCCGCGCCCGCCCGCCCGCCAGCTCGCCGACGCCGGGGCGATCGTGGCGCTGGCCACCGACTTCAACCCGGGCAGCGCATTCTGCAACTCCCTGCCGCTCGTGATGTCCCTGGCCTGCATGCAGCTGGGCATGTCCCCGGCCGAGGCGCTGGTGGCGTGCACCGTGAACGCGGCCTGGGTGCTGGGACGCGGCGGCCGGCTCGGCCGGATCGCAGCGGGATACGATGGCGACGTGGTGCTGCTCGACTCCGACGACTGGCGGCACGCCGCTTACCACCTGGGCGGACCGGCCGTCGCCGCCGTGATCAAGGCCGGCCGCAGGCTGTGATCGAGCGCGCCCGCACAGCACCGTTCGCCGACGCGCTGGCCGCCGCCGCGCTGGGCCTGGTGGCGGCCGGGCTGGTCGTGACCGGCGACGGGCTGGTGTCCGCGGCCAAGCAGACCCCGGGGTCGTCGGCGATGCACTGGAACGACCGGCTGCTGCTGGGCCTCTGGAGCTTCCGGCTCGAGCACACGCTCTGGTTCACGCTCGGCCTGGTGCTGCTGTGGCTGGCGCTGGCATGGGGCGCCACCTTGGCGGGCCGCGCGCCGGAGCTGGCGCGGTTGGTCGGCGGCGTGGCCGTCGGATTCGTGCTGCTGGCCGCCGCCGTCGTGATCGGATCCACGATCGTCGCGATCAGCGGCTCGATCGGCAGCGGCGTGCTGGAGGTGGTGTACACCCGCGACCAGCGCATCTTCACGTGGCTGCTGCAGGCCTCGACTGCCGCGGCGCTGATCGTGACCTGGTTGCTGGCCGGCACCCGGCTGGGCGAGCGGGCACCGCTCACCGCGGCCATGGAGGCCGCCGACGATCGCCCGTCCGACCATGACCGCGAAGTCGTCCCCGACCTGGTCGAGCTGTCCAACGCTCCGCCCACACCGCCTGCTCCGGTGCCGCTGCACCGGAACCAACCCGCGCCCGAGATCGACCCGGAGCCCGCGCAGCCGCCGGTGCCGCGCGCCGTCCCGGTGACGCCGCAGCCCCCGGCCGATCCGAAACCGGCGACCACGTCCGCGACCGCGCAGCGAGTGTTCCAGGAGCGGCTGGCCTACTCCCCCAAGCGTGACGAGGCGCGCCGGCTGCTGGATGAGATCGCCCGCGCGGAGCGCGAGGGCCGCGAGGACGACGCGGCGGCCCTGGCCGCCCAGCTCGACGTCATGTAGCGGCGCCGGCCATCGCCCGCGACCCTCTAGACTTCTCCACCATGGCGACCAAGAAACAGCAGCGACGCAAGTACCAGCGAGCGCAGGGTCGAGGCCGGCTCTACGAGGGGTACGAGCCACAGCCCGGCAGCGACGATTCGCCCAAGCGCAAGCAGGAGCGGAGCCTTCCGCGCGGAGCCCGCGTCCCCGCCAGGCCCACCTGGATGCGCTCCCTCAAGCGGGGTGCGCTGTTCGCCGGCGGCCTGTTCCTGGTCACCCAGGTCGTGCCGCTGGGAGGCACCAAGAACACCCTCGCCGCCTCGGCGGTGCAGGCCGCATCCTTCTTCGTGTTCCTGGTGCCGTTCGGCTACCTGATGGACGCGTTCATGTACAACCGCTGGTTGAAGCGGCAACAGGGGTGACGCTCGAGGTCGTCAGCCTCCCCCTCGGCGCCTACCAAACCAACTGCTTCGTGGTGACCGCCCAGGGCTCGACCGATGCCGTGGTCATCGACCCCGGCGACGAGGCCGGTCGCATCATCGACGTGCTGGCGCAGCGCGGCCTCACCCTGGTCGCGATCCTGGTCACGCATGGGCACCTCGACCACATCGGAGCCGTCCGTGACCTGGCGGCCGCCACCGGCGTCGAGGTGTGGATGGCGCGCGGCGAGGCGGACGACCTGCGCAGCTTCCAGCCGGCCCCGTATGACCCGGAGCACCTGGTGGGCGGCGGCGACACCGTCAGCGTCGCCGGCATCGACTTTCGCACGTTCGATGTGCCCGGCCACACGGCCGGCTCTGTAGCGTTTGCTACCGACGGCGTCGCCTTTGTAGGCGACGTGCTGTTCGCCGGCTCGATCGGCCGCACCGACCTGGCCGGCGGCGACCTCGACACGCTGATCGAGAGCATCGCGCTGCTGATGCGGGAGCTGCCGCCGGAGACCGTCGTCGCCCCCGGGCACGGCCCGGCAACAACCCTCGAGCGAGAGCTCGCGTCGAACCCGTTCCTCGAGCCGCTGCGGTGAGCGAGCGCTTCCAGCCGCCACGCGGCACCCGCGACTGGTTCGGTGACGACGCCGCCGTTCGGCGGCACGTGATCGACCTGGCGCGCTCGGTGTTCGAGCCTGCCGGCTACGGCGAGGTGGTGACGCCCGGGTTCGAGGACACCGAGCTATTCGCCCGCTCCTCCGGCGAGACCTCCGACGTCGTCAGCAAGGAGATGTACACGTTCGAGGACCGCAGCGGCCGCTCGCTGACGCTTCGTCCGGAGAGCACCGCGCCGGTGATGCGCGCCTACCTCGACGGCATGTCCCGCCTGCCGCAGCCGGTCAAGGTCTGGTACTGCCAGAGCCACTTCCGCTACAACGCCGTGCAGCGTGGCCGCGCCCGCGAGCACTACCAGTTCGGCGTCGAGGTGGTCGGCTCGCCCGACGCGGCGGTCGACGCGGAGGTGATCGCGCTGCAGCACCGCTGGTACCGGCTGTGCGGCGTACCGGAGCTGCGCCTGGAGCTGAACTCGATCGGCGACGCCACCTGCCGCCCCGTCTACGTGGCGCTGCTCGAGGAGTTCATCGACGCCCACATCGACGAGCTCGACGACGAGTGCCTGGAGCGGCGCAAGACCAACCCGCTGCGCGTGCTGGACTGCAAGAACCCCTCCTGCCAGGCCGTGCTGGCGGCCGCCCCGCGCATCACCGACCACCTCTGCGATGACTGCGCCGCCCACTTCGCCGAGGTGCGCCGCCACCTCGACGCCCGCGGGGTGGACTACGAGCTGGTGCCGACGCTGGTGCGTGGCCTCGACTACTACACGCGTACCGCCTGGGAGTGGAGCGCCGCCGGCCTGGCCACGTCGATCTCGGGCGGCGGCCGCTACGACGGCCTGGCCGAGCAGATCGGCGGGCCGCCCACGCCCGGGGTCGGGTTCGGCGCCGGGCTCGAGCGGTTGCTCGAGGTGGTGCGACCCCAGCCCCCCGTGGCCGGCGGCAGCGTGCTGTTCGCGGTGATCGCCGAGCAGGCGCGCCCGCGTCTGTTCGCGCTGATGGACGAGGCCCGTGCCGCGGGTGTGACGGCGGACGCCGCCTACGGCTCCCGCCGGCTGAAGCGGATGCTGGAGCTGGCCGCCAAGCGAGGCGACACGCGGGTCGTGATCGTCGGCGACGACGAGTGGGAGCATGAGCAGGCGACGGTGCGTGATATGACCTCGGGCGAGCAGCGAAGCGTGGCGCTGGACGAGCTCGTGAAGGAGCTTGCGGGTGGGTTTTAGAACGCGACTGGGCGGCGAGCTGCGTGCCGGCGATGCCGGCACGCGGGTGACGGTGGCCGGCTGGGTGGCCCGCCGCCGCGACCATGGCGGCCTGGTGTTCGTCGACCTGCGCGACCGCGCCGGCATCGTGCAGCTGGTGCTCGACCCCGACCAGGGCCAGGCCCATGCCGCCGCGCACGATCTCCGCAACGAGTACGTCGTGCAGGCCGAGGGCGTGGTCACCCCGCGGTCGGCCGAGACCGTCAACCCGAAGCTGCCCACCGGCGAGGTCGAGATCCGCGTCGACCGGCTGGAGGTGCTGTCGGCGGCGTCGGTGCTGCCGTTTCAGCTCGACGAGGAGAACGTGGACGAGACGCTGCGGCTGCACCATCGCTACCTCGACCTGCGCCGCGACGCGATGCGCCACAACCTGTGGACGCGCTTCCGGCTCACCCAGATCATCCGCCGGCACATGGAGGACAACGAGTTCTGGGAGCTGGAGACGCCGATCCTCTACAAGTCCACGCCAGAGGGAGCCAAGGAGTTCCTGGTGCCGACCTCGAGCCGCCCCGGGCAGTTCTACGCGCTGCCGCAGTCGCCCCAGACGTTCAAGCAGCTGTACGCCATCGCCGGCTACGAGCGCTACTACCAGATCGCACGCTGCTTCAGGGACGAGGCCACGCGCTCCGATCGCACCCAGGAGTTCACGCAGCTCGACGTCGAGATGGCGTTCCTCGACCCTGAGGAGCTGTTCGGCCTGATGGAGACCCTGTTCGTGCGCGTCTGGGGCGAGCTGCTGGGCGCGGAGGTGGACGCGCCGTTTCGCCGCATGACCTGGGACGAGGCCACCCTCCGCTACGGCTCCGACAAGCCCGACCTGCGGTTCGGTGCCGAGATCTCGGATGTGACCGACCTGCTGGCCGGCACCGAGTTCAAGGCCTTCCGGGGCGTGGTGGACGGCGGCGGGGTCGTCCGCGGCCTGGCCGTGCCCGGCGCCATGGAGTTCTCGCGCAAGGACTTTGACGACCTGGTCGAGTTCGCCAAGGGCTGGGGCGGCAAGGGCGTCGCCTGGTTGCAGCTGCAGGCCGGTGGTGAGATTCGCTCCCCGATCGCGAAGTTCCTCTCGCCGGACGAGCTGGCAGCGATCGTCGAGCGCTGCGGCGCCGCCGAAGGCGACACCATCTTCCTGGTGGCCGACGCGGAGGAGGCGGCGGTGCGGGTGCTGGGGCCGCTGCGCCTGCACCTGGGCGAACGCCTGGGCCTGATCTCCGACGGCTGGCAGTTCGTGTGGGTGACCGGGTTCCCGATGTTCGAGTGGCTGCCCGACGAGGGCCGCTGGAAGGCCTCCCACAACCCCTTCTCGGCGCCGGCGCCGGGCTCGGAGCGTTTCTGGGAGGATCCCGCCGCGGCCCGTTCCCACCAATACGACCTGGTGCTGAACGGCAACGAGATCGGCGGCGGCTCGATCCGCAACCACCGCCCGGAGACGCAGAGCAAGGTGTTCGAGTTGCTCGGCATCTCGGCCGAGCGGGCGGAGCAGAACTTCTCGTTCCTGCTGCGGGCACTGGCGATGGGGGCCCCGCCCCATGGAGGCATCGCGTTTGGGCTCGACCGCCTGGCGATGCTGGTGGCCGGGGTCGACTCGCTGCGCGAGGTGATCGCGTTCCCGAAGGCTCAGGGCGGGGTCGATCCGCTGACCGGTTCGCCGAGCCCCGCGAGCCCGGCCGCGCTGGCCGAAATGGGTCTGCGGCTGGCAAATCCACCCGCCTGAACGACTGAGCAGATTTGGAGAAGGCACGCCCCGGAACCTCTGCTACGGTGCGACACCAACCGATGTTGATGGAGGCCGCGGGATGACAGACGAGTCAGCGAACGGGACACGGATCAGCGAGGAGCAGCGGATCGCGTACTCGGGCGCGCTCGCGCGCTGGGCCGGGCGCTGTGCCCGGCACCCGTGGCGCGTGATCGGCAGCTGGCTGGTCATCTTCGTCTCGCTGATCGTGCTGAACGTCGCGTTCCACGGCACGCTCGTCAACGACTTCAACATCCCCGGATCGGACGTTCAGAAGGCCACCGACCTGATCAACGCCAAGTTCGGCGGCCAGAAGGGATCGGCGCTGCGGGTGGTGGTGGCCGCCCCGCAGGGCCAGAACCTGAACTCGGCCGAGGCCCAGGCGGCAATCGCCAGGATGCTGGCCGCCAGCAAGCGGTCCGAGACCTCGCTGGACACCGTCAAGTCCGACGTCAGCGCCATCACCAGCCCGCTCGTGCCGGCGGGCGCGCACCAGCTGGCCAAGGACGGGCGGATCGCGTACTTCGACGTGCAGTTCGATCGCACCGGGTTCGAGCTGCCGCGCTCGGGAGTCGTCGATCTCGAGAACCAGCTGCGTGCCATCGGCGCGCCGGCCGGCCTGCAGGTCGAGTTCACCGGCGATGCCGAGAGCGCGCCGCCGACCCAGGGTCTGAGCGACATCATCGGCCTGGTCGCCGCGTTCATCATCCTGATCGTCCTGTTCCGGGCGCTGGTGCCGACGGTGATCCCGCTGCTGTTTGCGATCACGGCCGTGATCACGGCCTTCCTGCTGCTGTACCTGGCCGCCGCCGTCTGGCACTTCAACACGATCACCGAGATCCTGGTGCCGATGATCGGCCTCGGTGTCGGGATCGACTACACGCTGTTCATCGTGACCAGATTCCGGCAGCTGCTGCACGACGGGCTGACGCCGCACGAGGCTGCCGCCGCTGCGGGCGCCACCGCCGCGCGGGCCGTGATCTTCGCCGGCGTGACCGTCGCCATCTCGATCACCGGCCTGGCCGTGATCGGCATCGACTTCATCACCAAGCTCGGCATCGGCAGCGCGCTGGGCGTGCTGACCGCGGTGCTGCTCGCCAACTCGCTGCTGCCGGCGGTGCTGTCGCTGCTCGGCCACAAGATCGATCGCGGGCGCCTGGGCATGAAGCCGATCGACGAGTCCCGTGAGGGCCAGTCGCGCACGTGGGTGGCCGCCTGGGGCCGGTTCGTCTCACGGAATGCGAAGATCGTGCTGCCGGTCGTGATCGTGGTGCTGTGCCTGCTCGCCTCGCCGGTGCTGGCCGTGCGCCTGGGCCTGGCCGACGCCGGCACGGCGCCCAAGGACCAGACCACCCGCAAGGCCTATGACCTGCTGTCCGAGGGCTTCGGCCCCGGCTTCACGTCGCCGATCCCGGTGGTGGTGGACATGCGTGGTGACCACCAGTCGCCCGAGAAGATCGCAGCGGCGCTGGAGAAGGTGCCCGGCGTCGCGCAGGTCAACAAGCCGATCTACAACGCCAAGACGCCGGAGCAGGCATCGGTCGCGATCATCAACACCTACTCGAAGTACAAGCCGCAGGACGCGAAGACCGACGACATCGTCTCGACCTTCCGCGGCACCACCATCCCCGCGGCGCTGGCTGGATCGCAGGCACGTGCCTACGTGTCCGGCGAGAATGCCGCCTTCACCGACATCGGCAACCAGATCCTCAGCCGCACGCCGTGGTTCCTGCTCTACATCATCGGCGTCACCTTCCTGGTGCTGGCGATGGCCTTCCGGTCGGTGGTGATCGCGATCAAGGCGGCGCTGACGACGCTGATGTCGGCGCTGGTCGGGTTCGGCATCCTGACGCTGGTCGTGCAACTCGGCCACGGCATGGGCATCATCGGGCTTGACCGCACCGGCCCGATCGAGAGCTTCGTGCCGCCGATCGCCTTCGCCATCCTGTTCGGCCTGTCGATGGACTACGAGGTGTTCCTGATGAGCCGGATCCGCGAGGAGCACGTGCACGGCAGCGATACGGTCGCCGCCGTAAAGGACGGCATATCCGGCGTCGGCCGCGTGATCGTGGCCGCCGCGCTGATCATGTCCAGCGTGTTCTTCTCGTTCCTGCTCAGCCCCGACAGGGTCTCGAAGGAGTTCGGCCTGCTGCTTGGCATCGCCATCCTCACCGACGCGCTGCTGATGCGGATGACGCTGGTGCCGGCGCTGCTGACGGTGCTGGGAGAGCGCTCCTGGGCGATGCCGGGCTGGTTGGACCGGATCCTGCCGAACGTCACGATCGAGTCTCCGGGCGAGCGGGAGGTTCCGGTCATCGAGCGGGAGCCGGTCGAGGTCGGGGCGGGTTAGCCGGCCGGTCAGTCCGAGCTGGACACGACCACCATCAGCCCCCGTCCGGGGATGCGGGCGCGCACCTCGTAGCCGCGCACGCGACAGCGGCAGTGGTTTGCGACCCGCCGGGCTGCGCGACGGGTGACCGCGTGCAGCCGCGCTGGGTCGCTGACGCCGAGCCCGGCCAGGGTCATGGTGACGTAGCCGTTCCAGTCGCTGGCGCTGTTCAGCGGCTCGTGCATCGCCGCCATCTGACCCGAGAAGCGCATCGCCAGCGTCGGCCGCCACGGCACCAGCTCGGCCAGGTGCTGCGGCGGCGGACGGCTGCCGGGCGCCAGCTGCAGCACCGACAGCAGTGCCACCGCGGCCACGCATCCGATCAGCCAACGCATCCCGATTTGCGGATTCTGCCAGCTTCGCTACCGTGTGAGTGCCGGCGTCATTTCGTCACGCGCACTTCAGTTCCATAACCGTCGTGCGACTCTTCAAGCGCAGGGGCAGAGGTCGGAGCGGTCGAAGCATCCAGAAAGTGGCCGCCCGCGAAGCCTCAGGCGTCGGCACGCGCCGATAAGGTGTCCGCCATGATCTATCTCGACCACGCGGCCACCTCTCCGCTCTGCGACGAGGCGCGCGCCGCGATGGAGCCGTACCTGACCGAGCGGTTCGGCAACGCCTCCGAGCCGCACGCGGCCGGTCGCGCCGCCCGCGAGGGGCTGCAGGCTGCCCGCACCACCATCGCCTCGCTGCTGGGCTGCGCGCCGGCGCAGGTGGTGTTCACCTCCGGCGGCAGCGAGGCCGACAACCAGGCCGTGTTCGGCCTCACCGGCCGCCCGCTGGGGCGGATCGTCGTGAGCGCGATCGAGCATCCCGCCGTCAGGGAGCCTGTCCGGGAGCTGGAACGACAGGGCTTCGAGGTGGCCTGGGTGGGGGTCGATCCGTCGGGTGTGATCGACGTAGACGCGTTCGACCGGGCGGTGCGGCCGGGTGACCGGATGGCGGCGGTGATGTGGGCGAACAACGTCACCGGCGTCGTGCAGCCGGTCGCGGAGCTGGTCGCGATCTGCGCCCAGCGGGGCGTGCCGCTGCACACCGATGCGGTGCAGGCGGCGGCGTCGCTGCCGGTGGACTTCGCGGCCTCCGGCGCCGAGACGATGGCGCTGGCGGCGCACAAGATGCACGGCCCAAAGGGCGTGGGCGCGCTGATCGCACGCGACCCCACGCGCCTGCGGCCGCTGATCTGGGGCGGCGGCCAGGAGGGGGGCTCACGCAGTGGCACCGAGAACGTGGCCGGCGTGGTCGGGTTCGCGGCCGCGTTGGCGGCCGCGCGCGGCCGCAGCGATCACCGACGCGCGCTCCGCGACCGGCTCGAACAGCGGGTCGGCGGGGGTCTTACCCCGGTCTCTGCGGAGGTCGACCGCCTGCCCGGCCACTCGTTGCTGCTGGCCGACGGCATCCGTTCCGACCTGCTGGTGCTGTCGCTCGACCAGGCGGGCTTCGCCGTCGCCGCGGGCAGCGCCTGCGCGAGCGGTGACAGCGAGCCCAGCCACGTGCTGCTGGCGCAGGGCTTGACGCCGGATCAGGCGCGCAGCGTGATCCGCGTCTCGATCGGCATCGACACCACCGAGGCGGAGGTGGACGCGTTCGCGGCCGCCGTGGGCGAGTGCGTCGAGAGGCTCCGCGCCGGCGCGCTGCTATAGATGATTGATTCCACGAGCTGTATGGCTCTGGAGCTCGTGGAATCAACCGTCGGCCCGAACCATCTAGGCTGCCGTCATGTACCACCCGTCCGTGATCGCTGCATCGCTTGACCTGACCAGGGCTGGATCGGCCGGCCCCGGTGCCGCCTGGGGCGAGGCGGGCGACCCCAGCTGCGGCGACGCCGTGCGGATCGAGCTGGCCGTGACCGACGGGCTGGTGGTGCAGGCCCGGCACCGCAGCTTCGCCTGCCCGCACGCGACCGCTGCGGCGTCGCTTGCCTGCCGGCTGTCCGAGGGTCGCGACCTGCTGGCCGCCGCCATGATCGGCGCCGGCGAGCTCGAGAGCGAGCTGCGGCCGGAGCCGCACAACCGCGAGTGCGTGGCCCTGGCCGCCGACGCCCTGCACGCGGCGATCGCGCGGGCGCTGGACCGCGAGCAGATGCCGGTGCGCGCCGACCGCGTCGCCGTCGCCATGTCCGGCGGGGTGGACAGCGCCGTCGCCTTGCTGAAGGCGCTCGAGGCCGGACTGCAGCCCGTGGGCGTGACGCTGCGGCTCTGGATCGACCCCGACGCTCCCGACTCGGACCGGGCCTGCTGCTCGCCGCAGTCGGTGCGAGCGGCCCGCAGCGCCTGCCACGCAACCGGCGTGCCTCACGTCACGCTTGACCTGCGCGACCGCTTCCGTTCACGGGTGGTGGACGACTTCGTGCGCGGCCACGCTGCGGGCACCACGCCCAACCCGTGCATGCGCTGCAACGGCAGCTTCCGGTTCGACGCCCTGGCCGCCTTCGCCGACCGGGTGGGCGCACCCCGGCTGGCAACCGGCCACTACGCCCGGATCGTGAAGCGGGGCGGGCACACGGTGCTGGCGCGCGGCGCCGACCCGGACAAGGACCAGTCCTACATGCTGGCCCGCGTGCCCGAGCGGATCCTGTCGCGCACCTGGTTCCCGCTGGGCGACCAGCGCAAGACCGACACGCGCCAGCAGGCGCATGCCGCCGGGCTGGCCGCGGCCGGCCGGCGCGAGAGCCAGGAGGTCTGCTTCGTGGGCGGGGGCGACCACCGCGGCTTCCTCGAGCGCCACGGCGGGGCCGGCCGCGCGGGAGCGGTGGTCACGGCCGAGGGCCGCGTGATCGGGCGCCACGACGGGGTGCACCGGTTCACGCCCGGCCAGCGCAAGGGGCTTGGCGTCGGCGGCGGCGAGGCGCTGTTCGTGCTGGAGGTCGACCCGGCCCGCGGTCGTGTGGTGGCGGGGCCAAGGCGGGCGCTGGCTCGGAGCACCGTCACGGTGCGGCCGGGGACGATGGTGCTGCCCATGGCCAGGGTGCAGGCCAAGCTGCGCTACCGGTCACCGGCGTTGCCGGCCACGGTGCGTGAGGTGGAGGGCGGGCTGGAGCTCGAGCTGGACGAGCCGGCGTACGGCGTCGCGCCCGGTCAGGCCGCCGTCCTCTACGACGGAGACGTGATCGTGGGCGGCGGAGTGATAGCCGGGTAATATGGGCGACGATGGACGCTTCTGATGCATGGCGCATCGCGCTCGCGATCTTCCTGATCCTGACCGGGGTCGGGATCACGTACGCGCTCGTGCGTCTGGGCGGCCTGTTCAGCACCGCCGACACCAGCCTCAAGCAGACGATGGGCGAGGTCGTGCCGATGCTGGGCAAGGCATCGACCACGATCGACCACGTCAACGACGAGCTGGAGAAGGTCGGGCACATCACCGACAGCGCGGTGGATGCGGCCGACTCGCTCGACTCGAGCGTGCGCACCATCAACTCGGTGCTGGGCACGCCGGCGAGGGCGGTGTCGGGCGTCTCGGCCGGGATCTCCCAGGCCTTCCAGAGCTTCCGCGGCAAGCGCGGCCAGCGCGGCGGGGTCGTGTGAGCAAGCTGGCGGGCATGCTGGGGCTGGCCGCCGCCGCGGCGGCCGTGCTCGCATACGACCGCGCCAAGCGTATCGCCGAGGACGAGAACCGGCCGATCGGCGAGGTGCTGGCGGAGATGCCGGGCAAGCTGTTCGCCGATCTGCGCACGATCCCCGACGACCTGCGCGAGGCTGCCGAGGAGGGCAGGAGCGCGGCCGAGCGGCGGTCCCAGGAGATCGACGACCAGATCAGCGACCTGCACACGGGCGCGTAGTCGCGGTCCGGCTTCGGCCTGGACCTCTAGTCGTACAGACGCGCGATCAGCTCTTGCCGGTCGAGCAGCCGCTTCGGCTGGCCGCCGATGCGGATCTCGAACCCGGCGCCGCGAGGGTAGAGCACCTTGTCGCCGGGAGCGACGCCCGACGCGTCGTCTCCGGCCGCCACCACGATTCCGGCGATGCAGGCAGACTCGGCCGACGCGGGGATGATCAGGCCGGCGTTGGTCTCGGTCTCGTCGTCCACCGGCTCCACCAGCACGTAGCCGTCCAGCGGCTCGATGCGGCCGGTGAAGGGCTCGGAGTGCTCGAACCGGCTGAGGGTGTCGTCCTCGTGCATGCTCTCAGGGTAGCGTCTGCGGGACAGTGCCGGCGTCCCGCACATCGGCCAGCAGGTCGGCCAGCCGGAACGGCTTGCGGTGGAACGCGGCGCCCAGCTCGGCCACCCTCCGGCGCGTCTCCGGGTCATCCACCACCGAGATCACGATCACTCGGCAGGCCAGCCCCTCCTCGCGCACACGGGCCGCCACGGCGAGCCCGTCCAGCACGGGCATCCGCACATCGACGATCGCCACCCTGTGGTCGCCGCGCCGGATGGCCTCGAGTGCCAGGCCGCCGTTGCCAACCTCGTCAACGTCGTAGCCGTTGGATCGCAGCGCCTCGGCGATCATGGCGCGCAGCCCGACGTGATCGTCTGCGATCAGCACACGGAGGGGTCGATCGGAGCCGGGCGCGGGGAGCGACGTGTCCACGAGATGGGATTGTCCGCCAGCGCACAAGCCGCCGCCATCACCGCTTTGTGGTACAGGTCGCCGGCCGCCCCGCCGGTAGAATGCCCCGATGCGCACGCATGAGATCAGACGGCGGTACCTGGACTACTTCACGGCCCGCGGCCACGTCCAGCTGCCCAGCGGCTCCCTCGTCCCACCGGACTGGGATACGTCGGTGCTGATCACGACCGCCGGCATGCAGCCGCTGAAGCGCTACTTCCTGGGCATCGAGCAGCCGCCGGCGCCGCGCGCGACGTCCGTCCAGAAATGCTTCCGCACGGGCGACATCGACGAGGTCGGGAACACCGCCCGGCACCTCACCTTCTTCGAGATGATGGGCAACTTCTCGTTCGGCGAGTACTTCAAGCAGTACGCGATCGAGTGCGCCTGGGACCTGTCCATCCGCGAGGACGGCTTCGCGCTCGACCCCAGCCGGATCTGGGCCAGCGTCTACGAGGGCGACGAGCGGGTCGAACCCGACGAGGAGGCGATCGCGCTGTGGATGGCCCACACCGGCGTGCCCGGCGAACGGATCGTACGCCTGGGCGGCGATAACTTCTGGCAGGCGGGGCCGACCGGACCGTGCGGCCCCTGTTCCGAGCTCTACTTCGACCGTGGGCCGGAGCACGGATGCGGCCGCCCCGAGTGTGCGCCCGGCTGCGAGTGCGACCGCTTTCTCGAATACTGGAACCTGGTGTTCCTGCAGTACAACATGCTCGAGGGCGGGGCCCTGGAGCCGCTGCCCGCGCCCAGCGTCGACACCGGATGCGGCCTCGAGCGCGTGGCCGCGCTGATCGCGGGCGTGCACTCCGTGTACGAGACCGACGCCTTCGGCGACGTGATCCGCGAGATCGAGCGGTGGCCGGGTGCGCGCTACGGCGCGAACGAGGCCCAGACCAAGTCGCTGCGGGTGCTGGCCGACCACGCCCGCGCGATGTCGTTCCTGGCCAGCGACGGCATCGAGCCCTCCAACGAGGGCCGCGGCTACGTGCTGCGCCGGGTCATCCGCCGCGCGCTCCTGCACGCCCAGCGGATCGGCATCGAGGGCCCGGTCACGGAGCGCCTGCACGGCGTCGTGGTGGGCCTGCTCGGCGACGTCTATCCCGAGCTGGGCGAGTACCGCAGCTCGGTTGCGGCGCTGCTCGCCGCCGAGGAGCGGCGGTTCGCCCAGACCCTCCAGAACGGCCAGCAGCTGCTGCTCGAGGTGCTGGAGCGCTCGGGCGCCCAGATCGAGGCGGCTGACGCCTTCAAGCTGCACGACACCTACGGCTTCCCGTTCGAGCTGACCGCCGAGATCGCGGCCGAGCACGGCGTGACGGTCGACGAGCCCGGATTCGCGCGGCTGATGGAGGAGCAGCGTGAGCGGGCGCGCGCCAGCACCGCCGCCGTCGGCTACGGCGCGTCCGAGCTGGACGCCGGCTTCACGACCGAGTTCGTCGGCTACGAGCAGCTGGACGTTCGCACGCAGGTGGGCGGGCTGGTCGACGAGGGCGACGGCCTGCTGCGGCTGAAGCTGCGCGAGTCGCCGTTCTACGCGGCCGGGGGCGGCCAGGTCTCAGACCAGGGCGTTATCGAGTCAGACAACGGGCGAGCTGTGGTCGAGCAGGTGATCAGGCAGGACTCGGACCAGCAGATCGTGGCCCGCCTCGAGCACGGCACGATCGCTCCCGGCGAGCGCGTGCGCGCGCACGTGCTGGGCGAGGCGCGGCGCCCGACGATGGCCAACCACACGGCGACGCACCTGCTGCACGCGGCGCTGCGCGAGGTGCTGGGCGACCATGTCACCCAGGCCGGCTCCTACGTGGGGCCCGACAAGCTGCGCTTCGACTTCCGCCACGACGCCCCGCTCACGCCGGCGCAGGTGCGGCAGGTGGAGGCGATCGTGAACCGCCACGTCTTCGAGAACCGGCCCGTGCACACCTTCGTGACCGAGAAGCAGCACGCCCAGCAGCTCGGCGCCATGATGCTGTTCGGCGAGAAGTACGGCGACCAGGTGCGCGTGGTCGAGGTGCCGGACATGTCACGCGAGCTGTGCGGGGGCACCCACGTCCGATCGACGGCCGAGATCGGCCCCTTTGTGATCCTGCGTGAGGCCAGCTCGTCGCAGGGCGTGCGGCGGATCGAGGCGATCACGTCGCAGGCCGCGTTCGAGTACCTGCGCGATCGTGCCGACCAGCTGGACGAGGCTGAGCACGAGGCCGCCGGGCTGCGCGCGGAGCTCAGGAAGTCGGCCCGTGACGGCGGCCCGCCGGCCTCCGGCGGGGGGAACGGCCGCGAGGCCGGCCTGGTCGAGTCGGCGTCCGAGCAGGATGGCGTCCGGTTCGTCGCGGCGGTGGTCGATGACATCGACGCCGACACGCTGCTGGCCATCTCGGACCGCGTGAAGGCGCGTCTCGCCCCGGCGGCGGTGGTGCTGGGCAGCTCGACCGACGGCAAGGTGCATCTGGTCGTGGCGCTCGACCAGCCGGTGGTCGACCGCGGTCTGTCGGCGGTCGACCTGATCCGCGAGATCGCGCCGATCGTGGGCGGTGGCGGCGGCGGCCGTCCCACCATGGCACGGGCCGGCGGCAAGGATCCGGCCCAGCTGGCGACCGCGATCGCGGCCGCCGAGACCGCGATCCGAGAGCGGCTCCGCTCACCCGGATGAAGGTGCTCGCGCTCGACTACGGCCGAGCCCGCACCGGCGTGGCGGTGAGTGACTCCACCGGCACGCTGGCGCGGCCGCTGACGGTGGTGCAGAAGGCCGGCACCGCGGCCGGCATGCGTGTGCTGCTGGACCGGATCGCCGAGCAAGGGCCGGAGCTGGTGGTGGTGGGCCTGCCGCTGACCCTGCGCGGGGAGCAGGGCGAGCAGGCGCGCGAGACGCTGGCGTTCGTCGAGCGCTTGCGAGGTCGCTGCCCGGTTCCCGTCGAGACATACGACGAGCGCTTCACCACGACGCTGGCGGGGCGCACCAGCGGCTCGAAGCACGGTGACGATGCGCTGGCCGCCGCGCACCTGCTCGAGGGGTACCTGACACGGCTCGCCGGCTGATCGCACTGGCCGTCCTGGTGGCGGCCATCCTGCTCGCCTACGAGGGCGTGCGCCGCGTCCTGCCCGACTCCTCGAAGCCGGCGGCGGACCCGCATGGTCCCACGATCACGGTCGTGATCCCGAGCGGCACCGACGCCGGGGGCATCGGCAGCATCCTGCAGCAGGACGGCGTCGTCAGCGACGGCGGCCGCTTCCGGAACTACGCGAAGGAGCAGGGTCAGGGGTCGTCGTTCAAGGCTGGCCGCTACCAGTTCCGGGCGGGCACCGACTACGACGTGATCATCCACGCCCTGGACAACGGCGCCGTCCAGGTGCGGCTGACCAAGCTGGTGGTGCCGGAGGGGTTCCGAAACAGCGAGATCGCTGCGCGGGTGCCGACGGTCGGCATCTCGACGGCCGCCTACAATCAGGCGCTTGCGCGCGCGAGGCCGCCCGCCGGGTTCGGCCACCCCCGCAGCATGGAGGGGTTCCTGTTCCCGGCCACCTACCCGGTGCGGCGGCACGAGCGCGCGGCCACACTGATCGCGCAACAGGAGGGGGCCTTCCAGCAGGAGTTCTCACAGGTGAACATGAGCTACGCGCGATCGAAGAACCTGACCAACTACGACGTGCTCACGATCGCCTCGATGATCGAGCGTGAGGCGCGGGTGGACAAGGACCGGGCGCTGATCGCGGCCGTCATCTACAACCGGCTGCACCTGGGGATGACGCTTGGCATCGACGCCACGCTGCTCTACGAGTACGGGTCGTGGACGCACCAGCTGACCGACAGCGAGCTGGTGGCCAACACGCCCTATAACACGCGCGTGCGGCACGGGCTGCCGCCGACGCCGATCTGCAACCCGGGGCTGAAGTCGCTGGAGGCGGCCGCGCACCCCGCGCACGTCGACTACCTCTACTACGTCGCGAAGCCCGACGGCAGCCACTACTTCACCAACAACTACCAGGACTTCCTGAACCATGGCGGGTGAGCGACCGATCGGAGGCGGCACGCGGCTGGCGGGCGTGATCGGGTGGCCGGTCGAGCACTCCCGCTCGCCGCAGATGCACAACGCGGCCTACGCGGCGCTGGGCATGGACTGGGCCTACGTGGCGATGCCGGTCGAGCCGGCGCGGCTGGAACAGGCGCTGCGCGGGGCGGCGGCTCTCGGGTTCGCCGGCCTGAACGTCACCATCCCCCACAAGCCGGCGGCCGCGGCGATCTGCGACGAGCTGTCGCCGCAGGCGTGCCGGGCGGACTCGGCCAACACGGTGCTGATGCTGGACGGCGGGCGGCTGCGCGGTGAGACCACCGACGGCCAGGGCATGCTGGACGCGATCGGGGATCTGCCGGGGCCGGGTGCGCTGGTGCTGGGCGCGGGCGGCGCGGCGCGGGCGGCGGTGGCGGCGCTGGCCGGTGCCGGCGTGGCGGTGACGGTATCGGCCCGGCGGCGAGAGGCGGCCGAACAGCTGGCACGGGAGCTGGGGGCGAGTGCGACCGACTGGCCGGCCGGTGAAGCGCCGGAGCTGATCGTGAACGCGACCCCGCTCGGGCAGGCCGGTGAGGCGGCCAGGCTGCCGCTCGACGCGGGGCTGCTGGAGGGCCGCGTGGTGTGCGATCTGGCCTATCGCGGAGACGGCGCCGAGACGGGCCTGATCGCGGCCGCGCGGGAGCGCGGCGCGCGTGCGGTGGACGGCCTCGAGGTGCTGGTGGGGCAGGGGGCGCTGGCTTTCCGGCTGTTCACGGGCGCGGAGCCGCCGATCGAGATCATGCACGCCGCCGTGCGGAACGCCACAATCGCATAAGCTTGGCGCGTGATCGCGCTCGTGACCGGTGCTTCAGGGGGGATCGGACTGGAGCTGGCTCGGCTGTTCGCCGGCGATGGCCATGACCTCGTGCTGGTGGCCCGAGGTGGCGAGCGGCTGGCCGTGGTCGCCCGCGAGCTGGAGGAACGCTTCCGGGTTGAGGTGCGGCCGATCCCGCGCGACCTGTCAAACCCGATCGCGCCGCTGTCGCTGTTCGACGAGTGCGGCGAGGTTGACTTCCTGGTCAACAACGCCGGCTTCGGGCACCGCGGGTCGTTCGCCGACGAGGATCCCGCCATCCTCAGCGAGATGCTGCAGGTGAACGTGGCGGCGTTGACACAGCTGACGCGGATGTTCCTGCCGGCGATGGTCGACCGCGGCTCGGGCCGGATCCTGAACGTCGCGTCCACAGCCGCGTTCCAGCCCGGCCCGCTGATGGCCGTCTACTACGCCAGCAAGGCCTACGTCCTGTCGTTCTCCGAGGCGATCAGGGCGGAGCTGGACGAGACCGGCGTGTCAGTGACAACGCTGTGCCCGGGGCCGACACGCACCGCCTTCGTCGACCGGGCCGAGGTGTCACGCAACCGGTTCACGAGCTCGCGCGTGATGGAGCCGTTCGAGGTTGCCCGCGAGGGCTACGCCGGCATGATGGCCGGCCGGTCGGTGGTGATCCCGGGCAAGGTCAACCGCCTGGGCGCGGCGGGGGCGCGGCTGGCGCCGAGATCGCTGGCGGCTGGCATCGCCCGACGCATCCATGAGGCCGACGAGCCGAGCTGATAGCTCGGCGGTCCCTCAGCTGATCCGTGGCCGGCGGGTTCAGTCGTTGTCAGCTCCCCACCAAATGGTGGCCGCGAGCGTTCCGATCAGCGCAGCGACGGCTCCCAGCAGGAGCACGAACGCGAGCTCTGGGTGGGTCGGCCCCGTACCCGGCGGGTCGCATGAGCTGTGCGGCTGGCACGTCGGAGTCGAGCCGGTGACCGAGACGGTGAACAGGCAGGCGGCGAAGAGCAGGATGGTGAGGAGCAGTCCCGCTCGCAGCATCCACCGGCGACCAACCGTGCTCACGCATCCACTGTAGGTCAGCCCGATGCGGCCGGCCACACGTGCGAGCTAGAACCCGATCAGGTGCGTCGAGAGAGGCGGCCCCCAGAGCAGCGCGACCTCGGTGCCGAACGCCAGGAACGGCCCAAAGGGGAACGTGGTCTTGCGTGCCTTGGCGCCGAGCCGCAGCAGCAGGTACGCCGACAGCGCGGTCGATGCGATGAAGCCGAACAGCAGCGCCACGTACGCGTAGCGTCCGGTGCCGAGGCCGATCATCAGCGCCATCTTGACGTCGCCCAGGCCCATGCCACGTGGCGAGATCAGCCAGGCCGTGCCCAGGAACAGGAAACAGAGGATGCCGCTGATCGCGAACTCCGCCATGCGGTCGGGCTGCGCGATGCATGCCACCGCGAACACCAGGACGGCGCCCGGGTAGTTGATCAGGTTGGGGATGATGCGGTGGTTGATGTCGATCACCGACGCGGGCACGATCAGCGCGGTCAGAAGCAGCGCCGGCGCCAGCTGCGGCTCGATCCCGATCTGCCACGTCAGCGCCGCGAACAGGCCGGCCATGAGCCCCGCCACCAGCCAGCGGCGACGCACCGAGGGCGGCGTGCCCTCGCCCAGGGGAAACCGCTGGATCAGCCACTCGATCGGCCACCCAAGCGCGAAACCCACCATCGGAACTGCGAACTCCATGCGGTAGCTATCGGCCACGCCGGGCGCGGACTGTAGGCTGGCGCAGTGCCAGACGTGATCGTGATCGGCGGCGGGATCATCGGCGCCACAACCGCGTGGCAGCTGGCCGAACGCGGGGCCGAGGTGCTGCTGCTCGAGCGCGGCCACCTGGCGTCGGGCGCCACTCGCCGCAGCCAGGGGCTGCTGCTCGAGCCCGAGGTCGATCCGATGCAGCCGCTGTTCGCGGAATCCAACCGGCTCTACGACCACCTCGCCGAACGCGCGGGCCTCGACCTGGCGCTCGACCGGGAGCCGATCGGAACGCTGTTTCTGGCCACCAGCGAGGCCCAGCTGGAGCGCCTGGCCGAGAACGTGCCCGCCGACGGCCGGCTGCTCGACCGGGACGCGGTGCTCGAGGCCGAGCCGGGCCTGGCTCCGACCGTGTCGGGCGGGCTACTGCTGCCCGGCGGCCGCCGCACCGACCCGGCCGCGCTGACGGCGGCGGCCGCGGAGATGGCGCGGCGCTCGGGCGCCGAGATCCGCTGCCACGTCGACGTCAAGCGCGTCTCGCCGGGCGCCGCCGTCACGGACGGCGGGTTCGAGCGCGCCGGAACGGTCGTGCTCGCCGCGGGAGCGTGGTCGCGGCGGCTTGCACACACGGCCGGCCACGAACTGCTGATCCGGCCGGTGCGGGGCTGGCTGGCGGTGACCGCACCCGTGCCGCCGCTGCTCCGCCACATCGTCTACGAGGCCGGCTACGCCCTTGCCCGCGGGCCGCAGCCGGGCGACCCGGTGCTGCTGAGCGACCTCGCCGACGGCGACGTGGCGGTCTTCGGCACGCGCTCGGCCACCGCCATGACGGCGCACCAGAACGCCGACGGCTCGATCATGGTCGGTGCCACACGCGCACCGGCGCTTCGCGAGGGCGACGAGAGCGCCGGCGCGCTGCGCGACACTGCCGCCCGCGTCTGCCAGCTGTTGCCGGCGATGGCGTCGATCGAGGTGGAGACCACCTGGAGCGGACTGCGGCCGTTCACGCCCGACGAGCTGCCCTACATCGGCCACCTCGAGGACGGGCTGGCCGTGTGCGCGGGGCACTCGAGCGACGGCATCCTGGCCGGTGCCGGCTCCGGGCGTCTGGTGGCGGAGATGGTGCTCGGCACGGAGCCGTTCACCGACCCCGCGCCGTTCTCGCCCAGCCGGTCGCATGCCGACGGCGATTAGGACGGCGGCCGCCGGCGACGCGGCGGCGGCCGCCGCGGTCACCAGCGCGGCCTACCGTCCGTACATCGAGCGGATCGGCCGCGAGCCGGCCCCGATGGGCGCCGACTTCGATGCCCTGATCGCGGCCGGCGACGTCTGGGTGGCGACCGACCAGGGCCGCGTGGTGGGTGTGCTCGTGCTGCGGTTGCAGGACACGGCGCTGCTGCTCGAGAGCGTCGCCGTCGACCCGGCACACCAGCGGCGGGGGATCGGCCGATCGCTGATCGATCACGCCGAGCAGGTCGCCCGCGATGCCGGGCTGGGCGCCGTCGACCTCTACACGAACGCGCACATGACCGAGAACCTGCTGCTGTATCCGTCGCTCGGATACGACCTCATCGATCGCCGGCGCGAGGACGGCTTCGACCGCGTGTTCTTCCGCAAGTCACTGGCGCCGGGCGGGTAGGCTCTCGGCCCATGGAGCTCTCCTACGTCACAGCCGGCGAATCCCACGGCCCGGGACTGACCGTCGTGGTCAGCGGCGTGCCGGCCGGCCTCGAGCTCGACCACGAGCTGATCCGCCGTGACCTCGCCCGGCGCCAGGCCGGCTATGGCCGCAGCCCACGCCAGAAGCTGGAAACCGACGACGTCGTGCCCACCGGCGGCCTCCGCCACGGGCGCACGCTGGGCAGCCCGATCGCCTTCTTCATCGAGAACCGCGACCACAAGAACTGGACCGATCCGATGAACCCGTGGCCGGTGCCGGAGCAGGCGCTGGAGGCGTACGGCTGGCGCGGCAAGCCGATCCGGCTGCCCCGCCCCGGCCACGCCGACCTGTCGGGCGTCCTCAAGTACGGGCACACCGACGTGCGCAGCGTGCTGGAGCGTGCCAGCGCCCGCGAGACGGCCGCACGCGTCGCGGCGGGCGCCGTGGCCAAGGCCGTCTGCCGCTCGATCGGGATCGAGGTGCGCTCCCACGTGCTGCAGATCGGATCGAAGCGGGCGACGCCGCCGGCCTGGCTGACGGCCGCCGACTTCGACCGCGCAGAGGCCAGCGAGGTGCGGTGCCTCGACCCCAGCGCCGAGCAGGCCATGATCGCCGAGATCGAGGCTGCGAAGAACGACCGCGACACGCTGGGAGGCGTCACCGAGGTGCGTGCGTTCGGCCTGCCGCCCGGGCTCGGCTCGCACGTCTCGGCCGGCCAGCGCCTGGACGGCCGCCTGGCCGGCGCGATGCTCTCGATCCAGTCGGCCAAGGGCGTCGAGATCGGCGACGCGATCGCCTCCAGCGGCCGCCGCGGATCGAGCGTCCACGATGAGATCCACCACGATGACGGTCGCGGGTTCTATCGCGAGACCGACCGGGCCGGCGGGCTGGAGGGTGGGATCACGAACGGTGCCGACCTGATCGTGCGCGTGATCTGGAAGCCACTGCCGACCCTGATGCGACCGCTTGCAAGCGTCGAGCTAGGCAGTCACGAGCAGCAGGCCGCGCACGTCGAGCGCAGCGACGTCACGGTGCTGCCGGCGGCTGCGGTCGTGGCCGAGGCGGGAGTGGCATTCGAGCTCGCCCGGGCCGCGCTGGAGAAGTTCGGCGGCGACTCGATCGGGGATTTCGTGGCCGCTCATGCCGCCTACATGGCCCGCGTCGCGCAGGCATGATCCCCGGCCCCTACCGGAACATCGCCCTGATCGGGTTCATGGGCTCCGGGAAGTCGACGCTGGCCGGCCAGCTGGCGGAGCGGTTGGGGTGGGATGTGGCCGACAGCGATGCCGAGGTCGAGCGCGAGGCGGGCAAGCCGATCCCGCGCATCTTCCTGGAGGACGGCGAGGCGGCCTTCCGCGAGCTCGAGGAGCGGGCCGTGGCGCGCCTGTCCGAGCGGATGGACGCTGTGATCGCGCTCGGCGGCGGCGCCATCACCTCGCCCGTCACGCGCGAGCGGCTGCACGACGGCAGCTTCACCGTGCTGCTCGACGTCTCGGTGCAGACGGCCTGGCGGCGGATCGAGGCAGAGGCCGAAGACCGGCCGCTGGCCGTGGAGGCGCGCGGGTTCGCCGACCTGTATGAGCAGCGCCGGCCGCTCTACCACGCGGCCGCCGACGCGCTGGTCGACGCCGAGCAGCTGGAGGGCGGCGAGCCGCTGCTGGTGCCGCTCAGCCGGCCCGCAGCGCTGGCCGAGCTGCCACGGCTGGTGGGCGCGCGGCGCGCCGCCCTGATCGCAGACCGGGCGGTGCTGCGGCTGGTGGGCGCGCCGGTGGAGCCGCTGGTGACGGTGCGGCTGCCCGTCGGCGAGGCGGCCAAGACGGTGGCGGTGGCGCGCCAGGCGTGGACGCGGCTGGCCGACCTGGGCCTGGAGCGCGGTGACGTGGTGGTGGGCCTGGGCGGCGGTGCCGCGACCGACGCGGCCGGGTTCGTGGCCGCCACCTACCAGCGCGGCGTGCCGTGGATCGCGGCGCCGACCTCGCTGGTGGGGATGGTGGACGCGGCCATCGGCGGCAAGACCGGGATCGACCTGCCCGGGGCCAAGAACTACGTCGGAGCGTTCCACCCGGCCGAGTGGGTGGTGGCCGACCCGGGTCTGCTGGAGACGCTGCCGGTGCGGGAGTGGGCCTGCGGCTTCGCCGAGGTGATCAAGACCGGCCTGCTGGCGGGCGGGCGGCTATGGGAGATGGTGCAGGCGTGGGAGCCAGGGCGGGGATCGACCGAGCAGCGGCTGGAGCTGATCCGCCGCTGCGCCGCGTACAAGGCGCACGTGGTGGCGACCGATCCGCGCGAGCAGGGCATGCGCGCCGTGCTCAACCTGGGACACTCGATCGGCCACGCGATCGAGGCGGCGGCCGGGTTCACCGGCATCGCTCACGGTGAGGCGGTGGCCGTGGGGTTGCTGCCCGCGCTGTGGTTGTCGGGGAAGGTTGCCGGACTCGATCCCGCGGTGGAGGGCGACGTCCGAGAGCTGCTGCGGATGCACGAGCTGCCCACCGGCTTTGCCGGCGTCGACGCTGCGGCCGTCCGAGAGGCGCTTCGCCGGGACAAGAAGGCGGTCGAGGGCCGCGTCCGGTTCGTGCTGCTGGAGCAGGTCGGCAAGCCCGTGTGGGGCGTGGACGTCGATGACGAGCTGATCGACCTCGCGATCGGGCGGGCACTGGCGGGCTGAGCCCGCCAGTGCCTCCGTGCATCTCGTCGCTTCTACGAGAGCAGCACCACCGGCACCCGCACCTGATGCTGGGGCTTGCCGTTGCCGTCGGTGTCGTCATCCGCCACGACGATCGTTCCCAGCTGGTCGCTGCCGACCGAGAACGGCACCAGGATCGTGTATCCGCCGCGGCAGCCGGTGCCGCAGCTGGCGATGGTGTTTGCGTGCGCGATGGTGGTGCCGTTGTGGTTGAGCATGCGGATGTGCAGGCTGCCCTCGAACACGGTGGCGTTGCCGCTGACCCGCACGCTGCCGGAGAGCGCCGTCCCGATGGCCGGGTTCCAGACGGTGATCGATGGCAGCAGGCTCGCGAAGGTGTCCTGCGTCATCGGCCTCGGCAACTTCACCCCGGCCAGGCTGGACACAGCCCGTCCGTTCACCAGCAGGGCGACCCGGTCGATGGTCGGGAACTGCGCCAGCGTCCAGGTCACCTGGGCGAGGCGCATGCGCACCTGGGCGGTCGTGCCCGAGGCCGCGAACTCGCTGCTGAGATCGACGGTGGCCGTGCCGTTCGCGACCGAGAGGCCGAGCAGGTCGGCCGATGCCGGCACCTGCGAGCCGACGCCGGCGTCCGACTCGGACAGGTTCGGCCCGGCCAGCAGCGCCTGCATGGCGGCGCGGGCCGGGGCGGACGTCAGCGGCTGCTGCCGCTTCACCAGCCACAGCTTGCCGCTGCGCTGGAACCAGACCTTGTAGACGCTGATCTCGGCGGCCCTAGCGTGGGCGGAGCCGGCCGCCACGGCGATGGCTGCGGCCATCACGGCCAGCAGGGTGCGGAATCGCATTCGAAGTCCTTTCGTCGGGTTGGCGCCCAGACTGCATGCGGTCCCCGTCAGCTGTCAGTCACGAGCCGTGCCGGACCTGTCACAGACCACCTCCGACGGGTGCGGTGCGCGCGAGACACGGTGCCGGGGCCTTCCAGTACCCTTCGCGGCCATGCAGGTCACGGTCCTGAACGGCGTCAACCTGAACATGCTCGGTCGTCGTGACCCCGAGCAGTACGGCGACATGACGCTGCAGCAGCTGGAGACCCGCATCTACGAGTGGGCGCAGGAGCTGAACATGTCCGCCCGCTGCTCCCAGACCAACCACGAGGGCGCGTACGTGGACATGATCCACGAGGCCTGCTCCGGCACCGACGCGCTCGTCGTCAACCCCGGCGCATGGAGCCACTACAGCTACGCCATCCGCGATGCGCTCGAGATCTTCACGGGCCCGATCGTCGAGGTGCACCTGTCCGACATCGAGCGCCGCGAGCTGTGGCGGCGCCACACGGTGATCGCGGAGGTGGTCTCGCACCGCATCAGCGGGCGCGGCGCCGAGGGCTACCGGGACGCCTTCACCTACCTCGCGGAGAACGCCTCATGAACTATCGCGCGCGCGTCGAACGGCTGGCGGCCGGCCTGGCCGGCCACGAGATCGACGCCCTCCTGATCACGGATCTCACGAACGTCCGCTACCTGACCGGGTACACCGGCAGCAACGGCGCCGTGGTGGCAACGCCGTCCGGCTCCGTCTTTCTGACCGACTTCCGCTATCTGGAGCGCGTTTCGCCGCTGCGCGAGTTCATCGACGTGCAGCAGGCGAACCAGGACCTGATCCGCTTCGTCTCCACCCGCTGGTCCGAGCTCGCACCCGGCGCAGCCAGGGTCGGCTTCGAGTCGGTGCATCTGTCCTACGCCGCTCACGCGCTGCTGGCGGAGGCGTCCGGGGACGTCGAGCTGGTGGGCGTGTCCGGCGCCGTCGAGGGCCTTCGGATCGTCAAGGACGATGACGAGATCGAGGCCATCCGCGGCGCCGCGGCCATCCTCGAGCCGGTCTACGCGCAGCTGGTGGGCGAGGGCCTTGCCGGCCGCACGGAGTTCGACGTGGCCTGGCGTGTCCAGCAGCTGGTGCGCGAGCATGGCGGCGACGGCATCGCCTTCGACTCGATCGTGGCCTCCGGCGCGGCCGGCGCGCTGCCGCACGCCGAGCCACGGCGCGAGCCGATCGCCCCCGGCAGCCTGGTCACGATCGACATCGGCGCCGTGCTCGACGGGTACCACTCCGACTGCACGCGCACCCTCGCCACGGGCCCCGTCCCCGACCCGCTGGGCGAGGTCTACGAGCTGGTGCGCAGGGCCCAGCTGGCCGGACTCGACGCGGTGCGACCCGGCGTCACCGGCAAGGACGCCGACGCGGTCGTGCGCGACATCATCACCGAGGCCGGCCACGGCGAGCACTTCCAGCACGGCACCGGTCACGGCGTCGGCCTCCAGATTCACGAGGATCCGCGCCTCTCCGTCACCTACCCCGCAACCCTCGAGCAGGGGATGGTCGTCACAGTGGAGCCGGGCGTCTACCTGCCGGGCGTCGGCGGGGTGCGCATCGAGGATCTCGTGGTGGTCACCGGGGACGGCTGCGAGCGCCTCACCGGCTACCCTAAGGAGTTGATCACGGCCGGCTGACGGCCTCACCATCATGGCTGAAACCATCTCCACGAACCAGTTCAAGAACGGCATGCACGTCGAGGTCGACGGCACCATCTACCGGATCGTCGACTTCCAGCACGTCAAGCCCGGCAAGGGCGGCGCGTTCGTCCGCACCAAGCTGAAGGCGCTGGAGTCGGGCGGCGTCGTCGACAAGACCTTCCGGGCCGGCGAGAAGATGCCGCGCATCCACACCGAGGTCGTCAACGTCACCTACCTCTACAACGACGGCAGCGACGTGCACCTGATGAACTCCGAGACCTTCGACCAGCTCGCGTTCCCGGCCGACACCATGCGCGAGGAACTGCAGTACATGCGCGAGAACGACACCGTGCAGCTGCTCACGGTCGACGGCAAGCCGACCTCGCTCCAGCTGCCGGCGGCGGTGGAGCTGAAGGTGGTCGACACCGAGCCGGGCGTCAAGGGCGACACCGTCTCCAACGTGACCAAGCCGGCCACGCTCGAGACCGGCGCCGTCGTCGCGGTACCCCTGTTCGTCAACGTCGGTGACGTGATCCGGGTGGACACCCGCGAGGCGCGGTACATCTCACGCGCGTGACCCGCATCGTCGACACCACGATCCGCCTGCTCTCGCAGCAACCGCTGGTCGGCACCATCTCCACCGCGCGCGTCCTGGAGGTGGCCGAGATCCTCGACCAGGCCGGCTTCGCCGCGCTCGAGGTGAGCGGCGGCGGCTGCTTCGACGCCGCCGTCCAGAAGGGGACCGAGAGCCCGTGGGAGCGGATCCGCGGCGTCAAGGCGCGCTGCCGCACGACGCCCCTGCAGATGGCACTGCGCGGGCGGTTCCTGGTCGGCTCGCGGCCGCTGTCCGACGATCTTGTGCGCCGCTTCATCCTCTGCGCGGCCGAGAGCGGCATCGAGATCTTCCGGCTGCACGACCCCCTGAACGACGTGGAGAACCTCGAGTCGGCCGCCGCGGCCGTGCGCGAGGCGGGCGGCCGCCTGTACGCCGGCCTGGCCTTCTCCGGCTTCATGCCGAACCTGCCGCGGGTGGTCGACAAGGCGCGGCGGCTGGCGGAGCTGGGTGCCGACCACGTGCTGGTGCACGACCCGGCCGGCGCGCTCGATCCGGGCACGTGCGACCGCGTCATCAACGAGCTGGCGGAGGCGTCCGGCCTGCCGGTCGGCCTCTACTGCCAGGGCACCGGCGGAAACGCGCTGGCGATGGCGATCGAGGCCGCCCGTCACGGCGCCGAGCCGATCGCCACGGCCGTGCTGCCGGTCGCCTACACGCTGCACCGGGTGGCCGGGGAGGTGCTGTGCGACTCGCTGACCGGGCTCGGGCTCGAACACGGGGTCGATGCCGACCGCGTCTGGGAGGCGTCGCGATTCATCGACGAGCACGTCACGTCACAGATGCCGGCGCTGCCGATCCCGCCCCGCATCACGCTGCGCACCGCCTTCAACCGGCTGCCGGTGGGGCTGGTCTCCGAGCTGGACGCGCGGCTGCGGATGCTGGGCGCCGCAGACCGCCTGGACGAGGTGCTGGAGGAGTTCAAGCAGGTGCGCCTCGATTGCGGGGTGCCGCCGCTGGCGCAGCCGGTGGGCGGCATCCTGGCCGGCCAGGCCGTGCGGCACGTGCTGTCGGCCCGGCGCTGGGACGAGGTGTCGCCCGACATGCGCGAGTACCTGTCGGGCATCTACGGCAATCCACCCCAGGCCATCGCGCCGGCGGCGGCCGCCCACGCCGACCCCAACGCGGCCGTCGATCCCTCACCCGATCTCGACCAGATGCGGGCCGAGGGGCTGGCCGCCAGCGAGGAGGATCTGCTGCTGATCGCGCTGTTCGGCGACGACGCCAGCCGGCTGCTGGCCACGCTGCGCGGCCGCGGTGATCGCGAGGATGCTCAGCGCGACGGCCTCGAGCGCAGCCAGTCCGAGCGCATCCGCGAGCTGATCGAGATGGTGGAGGGCTCTGACGTGGGCGAGCTCACCGTCGAGGACGCGGGCGTGCGGATCACGGTCCGCCGCCAGGACGAACGGCCGCTCGCTCCCGTCGCGGCGGCCCCCGCCGTCACCCCAGCCGACAACGGCGCCGCGGAGTCCGCCGCACCGAGCGTGTCGCAGACGGTCACGGTGCCGTCGCCGATGGTGGGCACGTTCTACCGCGCGCCCTCGCCGACCGCCGAGCCGTTCGTCAGCGAGGGCGACACCGTCGCCGTCGATCAGGTGCTGTGCGTGCTGGAGGCCATGAAGCTGTTCAACGAGCTCAAGTCCGAGCACGCCGGCGTGATCCGTGCGGTGCTGGTCGGCAATGCCGAGCCGGTCGAGTACGGCCAGCCGTTGTTCGAGCTGGAACTGGTCTAGTTAGATGGTTGATTCCATGAACTGCGCGGCGCCGGACTGGTCTGGGACACGCTGGACGCCACGATCGTCCTTGGCCAGGGCATCATCCAGCCTGCCCTGCGGACGCTCCCGACGCCCAGCGCGCCCCATCCTGCGCCCAGCATCCACGCACCCCATGGAATCAACCATCCCATGCTCCGCCGCGTCCTGATCGCGAACCGCGGGGAGGCGGCGGTGCGTCTGGTGCGGGCCTGTCACGACCTCGGCGCGGAGGCGGTGGCCGTGTACTCGACCGCCGACAGCGACGGGCTGTGGGTGGGCCTGGCCGACCGCGCGGTGTGCATCGGGCCGCACGCGCCCGCCGACAGCTACCTGCGGGTGCCGAACCTGATCGCGGCCGCCGAGACCACCGGCTGCGATGCCGTCCATCCCGGCTGGGGGTTCCTGGCCGAGAACGCCGGCTTCGTGCGCGCCTGCGAGGACAACGACCTGGTGTTCGTGGGCCCGCCGGCCGAGGCGATCGAGCTGATGGGCGACAAGAGCCGCGCCAAGCAGACCATGGCCGGCGCCGGCGTGCCGCTGGTGCCGGGCAGCCAGGAGCGGCTGTCGGGTGCCGACGAGGCGGCGCAGCTGGCCGGCCAGGTCGGCTACCCGGTGCTGCTGAAGGCGTCCGCCGGCGGCGGTGGCCGCGGAATGCGAATGGTCGCCGGGCCGGATCAGGTCGAGGAGGCCTACCGGATGGCGTCGGCCGAGGCCGAGAGCGCCTTCGGCGACGGCAGCATGTACCTCGAGAAGGCGATCGTCGAGCCCCGCCACGTCGAGATGCAGGTGCTGGCCGACGGCGAGGGCGGCGTGCTGGTGCTGGGCGAGCGGGACTGCTCGGTGCAGCGCAGGCACCAAAAGCTGATCGAGGAGGGCCCCAGCCCGGCGCTGGACGAGGCCACTCGTGCCGCGATGGCAGACGCCGCAGGCCGCGCCTGCAGCGCCTGCGACTACGTCAACGCCGGCACCGTCGAGTTCCTGGTCGACCGCGACGGTGCGTTCTCGTTCATCGAGATGAACACCCGCCTGCAGGTCGAGCACCCCGTGTCGGAACTGCTCACCGGCATCGACATCGCCGTCTGGCAGCTGCGGATCGCGGGCGGGGAGCGCCTGCCGGCCACCGGCCTGGCGCCGCTCGCCGGCCACGCCATCGAGTTTCGCATCAACTGCGAGGATCCCCGCCGCGGGTTCATGCCGGCGGCCGGCACCGTCAGCCGCTTCCGGCCGCCGCTCGGCGCCGGCGTGCGCGTCGACACCCATGCCTACGAGGGCTACCGGGTGCCGCCGTTCTACGACTCGTTGCTGGCCAAGGTGATCGTCCACGGCGGCGATCGCGAGCAGGCCATGGCGAGAGCCCGCCGAGCGCTGGGCGAGCTCGAGATCGAGGGCGTCGCCACCACCCGCGAGCTGTTCCTGGAGATCCTGGACGAGCCCCGCTTCGGCTCCGGTCGCTACACGACCGCCTACCTCGACGATGCCCGGGGCGCGCTGCCGTCGCTGGCGGAGCAGGTGGCATGAGCGTGCAGCTTGCGAACGCGACCATCTCCGACGAGGCGCTCGTCTCGATCGTGCGTGGCGCCGTGGGGCGGGTGGAGGGCGTGCGCCTCGATCAGCCCGGCCGCGTGTCGCGCGTGCTGCCGGGCCGGCGGGGTGCCGTCAGCTGGGAGCTGGACACCCGGGGTGTCGCCTTCGACGTGGACGTGGCCGCCTCCTACGGCGTGCCGTTGCGGCGGGCCGCCGCCGACGTGCGCGAGCAGGTGGCTGCCGCCGTGATCGGCATGACCGGGCTGCCGGTGCGCTCGGTGGACGTCACCGTGACGGGCGTGGAGCGATGAGCCGACGCGGCGAGCGCAAGGCGGCGGCCTTCCTGCTCTACCAGCACGATCTCATGGACGAGCCGTTCGAGGCACTCTACGAGTCCTACCAGCGCGACACCGGCGAGCCCGTCAGCGAGTTCACCCGTACGCGTGCGGAGGGTGTCTGGGCATCCCGCGAGCGGCTCGACCATGCCATCGACGAGGCTGCGCAGGGCTGGACGAGCGAGCGGATGGCCGTGCTGGAGCGGAACATCCTGCGGCTGGCGGTGTGGGAGATGAGCGAGGGCGATGTGCCGGCCGCGGTGGCGATCGACGAGGCCGTGACGCTGGCCAAGCGCTACGCCTCGCCCGAGGCGGCCACGCTCGTGAACGGTATCCTGGGCCGGATCGCGCGCACCGAGGGGGTGGGAACCTGAGCGACGACGTGCTTGCAGAGTTGGCGACCCAGATCGAGCAGCTGCGCGGGCGGCTGGACGGCGAGCAGCTGGACCCTGCTGAGACGGCCGACCTGCTCGAGCAGATCACGCAGCTCGCTCAGCAGGCGCTGGACGAGATCGAGCGCCGTGCCGAGGGGCTCGAGACGACGGAGCCCTCGCCCTGATCGAGCCGTACCTGGAAGGCCTGGCCGCCCAGTCCGAGTTCGACGGCATGGACGACGCTGTCCGCTACTCGCTGCTGTCGCCCGGCAAGCGCGTGCGCCCGCGGCTGTGCCTGGCCGCGACCACGGCCGCGGGCGGCGATCCGGAGCGGGCGCTGCCGGCCGCCGCCGCCCTGGAGATGATCCACGCCTTCTCGCTCGTCCACGACGACCTGCCGGCGCTCGACGACGACGACCTGCGGCGGGGCCGCCCCGCCAGCCACGTTCGCTACGGCGAGGCGGTGGCGGTGCTGGCCGGCGACGCGCTGCTGAATGCCGCCTACAGCCATGTCATCCGGCATCTGGCCGAGCCGGCCGACGTGAAGCTGGCGGTGCTGGCGGAGCTCTCCGGCGGCGTGGCTGCGATGATCGACGGGCAGTACCTGGACGTGACCGCGGCCGCGCCGACCCAGGACGAACTGGCGCGGCTGCACCGGCTCAAGACCGGCGCGCTGATCGAGGCGTCGGTGGCCTGCGGCCTGTGGGTGGCCGGGCTGCCGCGAGACGATCAGCGCCCGTACCGAAGGTTCGCCGCGGAGCTGGGCCTGCTGTTCCAGATCGTCGACGACGTGCTCGACGACGGCAGCGACGGCGAGCCCAGCTACGTCACGCTGCTGGGCCGAGACCGGGCCCGCGAGATGGCCCACGAGTCGCACGAGCGCGTGCTCGAGCTGCTGGCCGCGATCGACGGTGACCGCACGCAGCTGGCGGAGCTGACAGAGCTGATCGCCCGTCGCAGCGCGTGACCGCTTCAGTAGGCTGATCTGATGAAGCGCCGCCTGGACGCCGAGCTGGTCGAGCGCGGGCTGGCCGAGAACCGCAGCCGCGCCCAGGCGCTGGTGATGGCGGGGCGCGTGACCGTCGGCGGGCGGATGGTGGACAAGGCCGGCGCCGCCGTCGCAGTCGACGCCGACATCGCCGTCACGGAACGGCCGCGCTACGTGTCCCGCGGCGGCGACAAGCTCGAGACCGGCCTGCGCCGATGGCAGGTGGACGTCATCGGCGAGCGCTGCCTGGACGTGGGCGCCTCCACCGGCGGCTTCACCGATTGCCTGCTGCAGCACGGCGCGGCCGAGGTGATCGCCCTCGACGTGGGCCGCGGCCAGCTGCACGAACGGCTGCGGTCGAACCCGTCCGTGCACGCGATCGAGCGCATGAACGCGCGCGCGCTGACCGCGGCCGACCTGCCCTACCGGCCCGGCTTCGTGACGGCCGACGTGTCGTTCATCTCGCTGCGGCTGGTGCTGCCGCCGGTGGTGGCGGCCGCCGCCCCGCAGTGGCGCGCGATCGTGCTGGTGAAGCCGCAGTTCGAAGCCGGGCGGGAGCTGGTCAGGGACGGCGTGGTGCGCGACCCGGCGGTGCGCGGGCAGGTGTTGCACGATCTTTGCGCGTTCGTGACCGGATCGGGCTCCGCCATCCTGGGCGTGTGCGATTCTTCTCACCCGGGGCCGGCGGGCAACCGCGAGTACCTCCTGTACCTCGCCTCGCCCGGCCATCCGGTGAGCCAGGAGCGCGAGGTCGATGTCGACGCGGAGATCCGAGATGCTGTCCACAACCCCGGCTAGCGGGCCCGTGACACGGGCGGCCGTGGTCACCCACGGCCGCATCGAGCGGATCGGCGACGCCGCCGACCGCCTGCGCGCCGTCGCCGCGCGCTGCGGCGTGGAGCTGGTCGAGGACACAAGCGCCGACCTCGCGGTCGTGCTGGGCGGCGACGGCACCACCCTGCGGGCGCTGCACCGCTACCTCGGCACCGAGGTGCCCTGCCTGGGCGTCAACTTCGGCCGGGTCGGCTTCCTGACGAGCGTCGACGCCGGCCAGCTGGAGGCCGGCATCGAGCAGGCCTTCAGCGGCGGCTACGAGGTGATCGACCTGCCCACGCTGCGCGGCCATGACGGCCTGCATGACCTGGTCGCGATCAACGACATCGTGCTCACCAGCGGCATCCTGGGCCGGATGGTGATCCTCGAGTGGTGCGTCGACGGCACGTCGCTGGGCGAGGTCGGCTGCGACGGCGCGATCCTGGCCACGCCCACCGGCTCGACCGCATACAACCTCTCGGCCGGCGGCCCGGTGCTGGCCTGGGGGGCCGACGCCTTCGTGCTCTCGTTCGCCTCGCCGCACTCGCTGCACGCCCGCTCGATGGTGCTGGGTGAGGAGCACCGGGTCGAGGTGCACAACCGCTCCGACGACGTCCCCCTGCAGGTGGTGCAGGACGGCCACACGATGGGCGACGTGCCACCCGGCGGGCGTATGACGGTTGGCATGGGGGAGCAGCGCGCACGGCTGGCGCGGCTGGCCGGCACCTCGTTCTTCAGCCGCTACCGGGAGACGTTCACGGCGTGACGCTGCTGCGCCTGCAGATCGACAACCTGGCCCTGATCGACCACGCCGAGCTGGAGCTGGGAGCGGGCCTGAACGTCTTCACCGGTGAGACCGGCGCCGGCAAGACGATGCTGGCGCAGGCGATTGGGTTGCTGGCCGGTGCCGCACCGGTCGCCGGCATGGTCGGCCCGCACGGAGCGGAGACGTACGTCGAGGCGGAGTTCGCGGTCCCGGACGGGTTCTTCGAGCAGCTGGCTCCGGAGGCGGTGGCGGCGCTGCGCCCGGAGGGCGAGACGACGCTCGTGGTGGCGCGGCGGATCGCCGCCAGCGGCCGCAGCCGGGCGCTGGTGTGGGGGCGGAGCTGCGCCCGCGACGATCTCGAACAGCTCGGCGAGCTGCTGCTCGAGGTGTCCTCGCAGCACGAGGCGCGGCGCCTGGCCCGCCCCGCCACGCAGCTCGACCTGCTCGACTCGGCCGCCGGCAACGACAAGCTGCGCTCCGCGATGGCCGCCGCCTGGCGCGCGCTGCGCGCGGCCCGCGAGCAGCTTTCAGAGGCCCGTGAGGCCGCCGCCGACGCCGAGCGCCGCCGCGGCGAGCTCGAGGAGCTGGTGGGACGTGTCGGCGAGGCCGCCATCGATCCCGGCGAGCCGGTTGCCCTGGCCCAGGAGCGCGAACGGCTGCGGCATCTGGACGAGCTGGTGGCGGCGATCGCCGGCGCGGCGGCCCTGATCAATCCGGAGGAGGGTGACGGCGCTCTCAGCCTGGCCGGCGGCGCAGCCGAGCTGCTGACGGACGCCGAGCGCTACCAGCCGGAGCTGGGAGCGGTGGCGGCCGAGCTGCGCGACTCGTCGCTGCGCATGCAGGAGGCGGCGATCGAGCTGCGCGCCCAGCTGGACGGCCTCGAGCCGGAGCCAGGCCGGCTCGAGCACGTCGAGCAGCGGCTGCTCCTGTTCTCGGAGCTCGAGCACCGCTTCGGCACGCCCGCCGCCGACCTGCCCGCGCGCTGCGCGGAGGCGCAGGCGGCGCTCGATCTGATCGATACCGGAGGACGCCGGCTGGCCGAGCTGGAGGCCGCCCTGGCCGAGGCCACGACCGCGGCGGAGCGCGCGGCCGCCCGCCTGCATGCGGCCCGCAGCAAGGCGGCAGAGCCGTTCTCGCAGGCGGTCGAGGCGGAGCTGGCCGACCTCGGCATGGACGGCGCGCGGCTGCAGGTGCAGATCGAGCCGGCCGAGCTGGGCGTGCGCGGGGCCGACCGGGTGACGCTGCTCCTGGCCGCCAACGCCGGCCTGCCGCCGGGCCCGATCGCGAGCGTTGCCTCGGGAGGCGAGCTATCGAGGATCGCGCTGGCGGTGCGGGTGGTGGCGCGGTCCGCGGGCGGCGCGGCCACGCTGCTGCTGGACGAGGTCGACGCCGGCGTGGGCGGGCGCACGGCGCACGCGGTGGCCGAGAATCTGAAGCGCCTGTCGGCCGGCACGCAGCTGCTGTGCATCACCCACCTGCCCCAGATCGCCGGATCGGCCGACGTGCACTTCCGGGTCGAGAAGGCTCAGGGCGATCCGGCCGTGACGGCGGTCGCCCGGCTCGAGGGCGAGGCGATCGTCGAGGAGGTCGCGCGCATGCTGGGCGGACTCGAGGGCGACGAGACCGCCCTCCGGCACGCCGCCGCGATGCTGGGCTGACCGCCGCCCGGGCCGCCGTCGTGGTGCTCGCGTATGATGCCTTCCCGGGGCCGGTCACTCTCGGAAAGGTGGACACCAGGTGAGCAAGCAGGTGAAGTACGTGTTCGTGACCGGCGGGGTCGTCTCGTCGCTGGGGAAGGGCATCACCGCAGCCTCGCTGGGCCGGTTGCTGAAGTCGCGCGGCCTGAAGGTGTCGCTGCAGAAGTTCGACCCCTACATCAACGTCGACCCCGGCACCATGAGCCCGTTCCAGCACGGCGAGGTGTTCGTCACCGAGGACGGCGCCGAGACCGATCTCGACCTGGGCCACTACGAGCGGTTCGTCGACGAGTTCCTGTCGCGCAACTCGAACCACACCACCGGCTCCATCTACAACGCGATCATCCGCAAGGAGCGCAAGGGCGAATACCTGGGATCGACCGTGCAGGTGATCCCGCACGTCACCGACGAGATCAAGCGCCGCATCCAGCGGGTCGCGCAGTCCGAGGAGGTCGACGTCGTCATCACCGAGATCGGCGGCACGGTGGGCGACATCGAGAGCCTGCCCTTCCTGGAGGCGATCCGCCAGTTCCGCAACCAGGTCGGACGCGACAACGCGATGTACATCCACTGCACGCTCGTGCCCTTCATCGAGGTGGCCGGGGAGCTGAAGACCAAGCCCACGCAGCACTCCGTGCAGGAGCTGCGCCGGATCGGTATCTCGCCGGACGTGATCGTGTGCCGGTCAAAGCACCCGCTGGGCGCCGACATCAGGGAGAAGATCGCGCTGTTCGCCGACGTCCCGGCCGAGGCGGTGATCTCGGCGTCCGACGCCGCGAGCATCTACGAGATCCCGCTGATGATGCAGGAGCAGGGCCTCGACCGGCTGGCCTGCGAGCGGCTGGGCCTGGTCACGGGCCCGGCCGATATGCGCGAGTGGGAGGCGGTGGTCGACCGCGTGCACGCCGCCGAGGGCAGCGTGCGCATCGCCATCGTCGGCAAGTACGTGCAGCTGCAGGACGCCTACCTGTCGGTGGTGGAGGCGCTCAACCACTCGGCCATCCACCACGGCACCCGGCTCGAGGTGATCTGGGTCGACGCCGAGACGCTGTCCAAGCAGGAGGCGGAGGGCAAGCTGGCGGAGGCCGACGGCGTGCTGATCCCCGGGGGCTTTGGCATCCGCGGAATCGAAGGCAAGATCGCCGCCGCGCGCTTCGCCCGCGAGAACGAGGTGCCCTACCTGGGAGTCTGCCTGGGGATGCAGGTGGCCGTGGTCGAGTTCGCGCGCCACGTGGCCGGCCTGGACGGAGCCAACTCGAGCGAGTTCGACCCGGAGACGCAGTACCCGGTGATCGACCTGCTGCCGGAGCAGAAGGAGGTCGAGGACATGGGCGGCACCATGCGCCTGGGCGCTGACTCGGTGACGCTGGTCGAGGGCAGCCGCGCACACGCCGCCTACGGCGAGCGGGTGGTGCAGGAGCGCCACCGTCATCGCTACGAGGTCAACAACCAGTACCGCTCCAAGCTGGTGGCCAGGGGCCTGCTGATCTCCGGCACCTACCAGGACGAGCGCCTGGTCGAGGTGATCGAGCTGCCCGACCACCCGTGGTTTGTGGCCAGCCAGTACCACCCCGAGTTCAAGTCGCGCCCCAACCGGCCGCAGCCGCTGTTCCGCGACTTCGTCGGTGCCGCCGTCGCCCGCCGGCTGGGCGTTGCGCCGGCCGTGGAGAACGTGCCCGCGTGAGCGGATCGCGAGCGGACGAGCCGGGGATGACGACGGTCGACGACACCTGGTCGCAGCTGACCGCGCGCATGCGCGGGTTCGCCGACCTCAGCAACGTCAACGCGCTGCTGGGCTGGGACCAGGAGACCTACATGCCGCTGCGCGGCAGCGATGCCCGCGCCCGCCAGATGGCGACGATGCGGGTGATCCGGCACGAGATGCTGGTGAACCCGCGGCTGGGCGAGCTGCTCGACCAGGCCGGCGATGAGCCGCTCGACCGCCCGCGGCGGGAGATGGTGCGGCTGCTGCGCCGCGACCGCGACCGCGCGGTGAAGCTGCCGCCGGAGTTCGTGCGGCGGCTGGCGCTGGCCGAAGGGCGGGGCGCGGTGGCCTGGCGTGTGGCGCGCGAGGAGGGTGACTTCGCCCTCTACGAGCCGGCGCTCGAGGAGATCATCGCCGCCAAGCGGGACGAAGCCGACCTGGTCGGCTTCGACGGTGAGCGCTACGACGCGCTGCTTGACCAGTTCGAGCCGGGCATGCGGGTCGCGCGTCTGGAGCCGCTGCTGGCCCCGTTGCGCGCGGAGCTGGGCGAGCTGCTGGCCGCGATCGTGGCGGCGCCGCAGCTGGAGCCGGCCCCGTTCGAGCAGCGGCTGTTCCCGGACGCACAGCAGTGGGATCTGACCATGCGGCTGCTGGGCGACCTCGGGTTCGACCTCACCGCCGGGCGCCAGGACCGCTCCGCGCACCCGTTCACCCAGACCATGGCGCTGGGCGACATCCGCGTGACGACGCGCATCGACGAGCGCCACCCGCTGAGCGGGATCTACTCGACCGTGCACGAGGCCGGGCACGGCCTGTACGAGCAGGGATTCGAGCCCCGCTACGAGGACACGCCGCTGGCGGCGGCGCCGTCGCTGGGGCTGCACGAGTCACAGTCGCGGCTGTGGGAGAACATCGTGGGGCGCAGCCGGCCGTTCTGGGATCACTACGCCCCGGTGATGCGCGAGATCTTCCCGGACGTGGCGGCCGACATCACCGCCGAGCAGCTGTACGTGGCCTGCAACCGCGTGCAGCCGTCGCTGATTCGCGTCGAGGCCGACGAGGTCACCTACAACCTGCACATCCTGATCCGCTTCGAGCTGGAGCTGGCGCTGATGCGCGACCAGCTCGAGGTGGCGGAGCTGCCGGGAGCGTGGGGCGATGCCTACGAGCGCACGCTTGGGCTGCGGCCCGAGAACGACGTGCTGGGCGTGATGCAGGACATCCACTGGTCGCACGGGTCGTTCGGCTACTTCCCGACCTACACGCTGGGCAACCTCTACTCGGCCCTGCTCTGGGATGCGTACTGCAAGGACGATCCCGCGGCTGAGGAGCACATCGGCGCCGGTGAGTTCCAGCACGTCCTGGGCTGGATGCGCGAGCACGTCCACCGAGCGGGCGCCATCGACCAGGGGGAGGATCTGATCCGGCGCGTGACCGGCTCCGGGCTCGACCACGCGCCGTTCATGCGGTACCTGTGGGCGAAGTACCGGACGCTGTACAGCCTCGCGTAGGGGAGCGCCATGAACTCCACCGACTCCGTCCTCGACATGTTCCTGGAGCTGGCCGCGATCAGCAGCCCGCCGGGCCACGAGCGGGTGGTCGCCGACCGCATCCACGGCTTCCTGCACCAGCTCGGCCTCGTGACCGACGAGGACGAGGCCGGCGCCGCGATCGGGTCGGAGATCGGGAACATCATGTGCCGCCTGCCGGCCACCGCTCCCGGCACGCCCATCTTCCTGAACGCGCACCTGGACACCGTCCCGCCCACGGATGCGATCGAGCCGGTCGTGAACGACGGCGTGGTCACCAACAGCCGGGACGCGATCCTGGGCGCGGACAACAAGGCGGCGGTGGCGGCAATGCTGGCTGCCGTGCGGGATCTCGTGCAGTGCGGGGGCGAGCACGCCGGGCTGGAGCTGGTGTTCACACCGATGGAGGAGATCGGACTGAGGGGCGCCAAGCGGTTCGACGTCTCGCGGCTGCAGGCCGAGTTCGGCTACTGCTACGACCACGCCGCGCCGATCGGCCAGATCGTGCTGGCCGCGCCGTCCCAGCGCACGCTGCGGCTCACCTTCCGGGGACGGCCGTCGCACTCGGGCATGGTCCCCGAGCAGGGACGAAGTGCGATCCTGGCCGCCGCGCGTGCGATCGCCGCGATGCCGCTCGGCCGCATCGACCCGGAGACCACCACCAACGTCGGCCTGATCGAGGGCGGCGTGGCCGGCAACATCGTCCCGCCGCTGTGCGTGGTCAGCGCGGAGGCCCGCAGCCGCAGCGCCGTCCGGCTGAGTGAGACGGTGCAGGCGATCCTCGACGCCTGCACCGCCGCTGCCAGCGAGACGGGGTGCGAGGTCGAGGCGGCGGTCTCCAGCGAGTATGAGACCTACCGCTTCTCCGGTGACGAGCGCCCGGTCGCGCTGGCGGTGCGCGCGCTGGCCGCCTGCGGCTACGAGCCCGGCTTCATCGAGTCGGGCGGCGGCGCCGACGCCAACGTGTTCAACGCCGCCGGCATGCCCTGTCTGAACCTCTGCAACGGCGCTGCTGAGATCCACACGTCGACCGAGCACATCTCGGTGGCCGACCTCGAGGGGATGACCGCGGTCACCGCTGCGCTGATCGATCTTGCCCATAACGGCGGATGAGGCCGTACAATCTCCGGGTTTGACCGGCCGTACCCGCGGGATCCTCGGGCGGCCGAGTCCCCGCCATCCAAAGAGGGTATGTCCACATGAAGATCGGCGTAGCCAAGGAGATCAAGCAGGACGAGTACCGCGTTGCGCTGACCAATGCCGGCGCGCGTGAGCTGATCCACCGCGGCCATGAGGTCGTGATCGAGACCGGGGCCGGCGAGGGCAGCGCCATCTCGGACGACGACTACGTCGCCGCCGGCGCCTCGATCGCCGACGTCGACACGGTCTGGGGCGAGTCGGAGATGGTGCTCAAGGTGAAGGAACCGCTGGACGGCGAGTACCAGAAGCTCTCGCCCGGCCAGGTGCTGTTCACCTACCTGCACCTGGCGGCGGCCCCCGAGCTGACGCGCGGCCTGGTCGAGAGTGGCGCCACCGCGATCGCCTACGAGACGGTGGAGACGCCCGATCACCGGCTGCCGCTGCTGGCACCGATGAGCGAGGTGGCGGGACGGCTGTCCGCCCAGGTCGGCGCCTACTACCTGATGAAGCCGTTCGGCGGCCGTGGCCGGCTGATGGGCGGCGTGCCGGGCGTGCTGCCGGCCAAGGTGCTGGTGCTGGGCGGCGGCATCGTCGGGTACAACGCCGCGCTGATCGCCCAGGGTATGCAGTGCGACGTCACCATTTTCGAGCGCAGCGTCGATCGCATGCGCGAGCTCGACGTCAGCCTGGGCCGCACGGTGCTCCTGCAGATGTCCAGCCGGCACGCCATCGAGGAGGCGCTGCCCGAGGCCGACCTGGTGATCGGCGGGGTGCTGATCCCGGGCGCGAAGGCCCCGCGCCTGATCACCCGCGGGATGCTGGGCACGATGAAGGCGGCCTCGGTGCTCGTGGACGTGGCGATCGACCAGGGCGGCTGCTTCGAGACCTCTCGGCCGACAACGCACACCGATCCCACCTACGTGGTCGACGACGTGCTCCACTACTGCGTTGCGAACATGCCGGGAGCGGTGCCGATCACGTCGACCGGAGCGCTCACGAACGTCACGCTGCCCTACGTCGAGGCGATCGCCGACAAGGGCGTCAGTCGCGCGATCGTTGAGGATCCGGCCCTCGCCAAGGGCGTCAACGTGATCGACGGAAAGCTCACCTACGAGCCGGTCGCCGAGGCGGTGGGGATGGAGTACACGGCGCTCGATCAGGTGGCGCTGCCGGCCTGACCGGCCGGCGTGTGCGCGCCCGTTGCCCGCTTGCGCGGAGTCGTATGCTGCACGAAGAGGGATCGTTGCCACCGTGACGAAAGCCCCGTACGTGATGCGCACCTATGACACCAAACTTGCGGAGTTCCTGACGAGCCTGCAGCTGGAGCGGGGTGCCTCGCCCCACACGATCGAGGCCTACAAGCGCGACCTGATCGATCTCGGCGACTTCGTCGAGCACGTCGACCCGGATCAGATCGAGGTGAGCGTCCTGGACGATTACGCCGTGGCGCTGCAGGACCGCGGCCTGTCACCAGCAACGGTGCGGCGCCGGCTCGCGGCCGTTCGCGCCTTTCTCAAGTACCGGGCCCGCGAGGGCGGCCGCCCCGATGCCGGTCGCACGGTGCCGCTGCCGCGGCTGGGTCGCAGGCTGCCGGAGCCGCTGACGCCGCAGGAGGCGGAGGCGATCGTGACCAGCCCGGACGCGTCTCCGCGCGGCCTCCGCGACCGCGCCATGCTGGAGCTGATGTACGGGGCCGGGCTGCGGGTGTCCGAGCTGGTGTCCCTGCGGGTGTCCGACATCGACCTCGAGGAGGGGCTGGTGCGCTGCATGGGCAAGGGCGCCAAGCAGCGCGTCGTGCCGACGGGCGGCCGCGCCATCGAGGCGATCCGCATCTACATGCAGCGCGGCCGGCCCTACCTGGGCCGCATGCAGCGCGGCGACATCCTGTTCCTGAACCATCGCGGCCAGGGCATCACCCGCCAGGCGGTCTTCCAGCTGGTGCGCGAGCACGCCCGCGAGGCCGGTATCGAAAAGATCGTGACGCCGCACACGCTGCGCCACTCGTTCGCGACGCACCTGATCGAGAACGGCTGTGACCTGCGAAGCGTGCAGGAGATGCTCGGGCACGCGTCGATCGAGACCACGCAGGTCTACACCCACGTCTCGGTCGAGCACGTCCGCGAGGCGTACCAGAAGGCGCACCCCCGGGCTTGAACCCCGAGGTCAGGACGCTCCGGGCGCAGGATGTCGCCTGGCTGGCCGACCTCCACAACGCTGCCTTCGCCGACTATCCGGTGCCGGCCGTGCTGGACGCCTCGTCGCTCGGTTTCTACCTGACCGAGACCGACGTCGACCCGGCGCTATCGCGTGTGGCGTTCGTCGACGGAGCGCCTGCCAGCTTCTGTCTCGGTGCCCTGCGCGGCGACCGCGCCAGCATCCGCGGCGAGGGCACGGCGCCGGGTTTCCGGCGATCGGGGCTGGGCCGGCTGGTGCTGGAGCAGACGCTCGAGGCGCTGGCCGCGGCGGGCGCGCGGACGGTCACGCTGGAGGTGCTGAACGGCAACGACGCGGCTGTCGGCCTCTACCGCCGCAGCGGCTTCGAGCAGCGCCGCCGGCTGCTCGGCTACCGGCTGGCGCGCCCCGGCCGCGGCCTCCGCTCACGCCTCTCGGGAGGGCTGGCGGAGTGCGACACCGATACCGCGATCGACAGGCTGTCGCGGTGGGGCTGGCGCGACCCGCCCTGGCAGCTGGAGACGGAGTCGTTGGCGCACATCCCGGCACAGCACCTGGACGGACGTGCCATGCTGCTCGGCAAGCGGCGCGGCGACCACTTCTGGCTGTACGCCTTGGCGGTCGACCCCGAGCGCCGGCGCAAGGGGCTGGCGACCCGCGCCGTCTCGCTGCTCCCGGCCGCATGGGTCGGCATTCCCGCGTTGATTCCGGAGGAGTGGTGGGAGGCGGGGGCGCTGCTGCGCTCGCTGGCGGCCGAGACGGAAGGCCATTGGCAGTGGGAGATGCGGCGGTCGCTTGTATCCGGCTAGCGCTGAGGGTCATCTAGATTGCCCGGGATGGCCCGTGCCTGCGTGATCGTGCTGGACGCCGTCGGGGTCGGCGACCTGCCGGACGCCGACCGGTTCGGCACGGCCGGGTCGAACACGCTCGGGCACGTGGCTGAGGCGGTCGGCGGCCTCGAGCTGACGGCGCTGCAACAGTTGGGGCTGGGCAACGTGTTGCCGCTGGCCGGGTGCCCGCCGCGCGCGGATGCCCCGGCCGTGTGGGGCCGGCTGGCCGAGCGCAGCCTCGGGATGGACACCACCGCCGGGCACTGGGAGATGATGGGCATCATCACCGAGCCATTCCCGACCTTCCCCGACGGCTTTCCGAAGGAGCTGCTCGACCGCTTCAGCGAGGCGACCGGCCGCGGCGTGATCGGCAACGTGGCCGCCTCCGGCACCGAGATCATCGAGCGGCTGGGGGAGCAGCACCAGCGCAGCGGCGACTGGATCGTGTACACGTCCGCCGACAGCGTGTTCCAGGTGGCGGCGCACGAGCAGACGGTGCCGCTGGAGGAGCTGTACGCGGCCTGCCGCACCGCACGCGAGATGCTGACCGGAGATCTCGCCGTGGGGCGGGTGATCGCGCGGCCGTTCGAGGGCGAGCCGGGGTCGTTCGTGCGCACGCCCCGCCGCCACGATTTCTCGCTGCTGCCGCCGCGGCCGAACCACCTGCAGCGCATGCGCGCGGGCGGCGTGACGGTGCACGGGGTCGGCAAGATCTCGGACATCTTCGCCGGGCAGGATGTGGACACCTCCAGCCCGACCGAGTCGAACGGCCAGGGCATCGCCCGCACGATCGCCCGGCTCCGCGATTCGGAGGACGGCGACCTGGTGTTCACCAACCTGGTCGAGACCGACATGATCTGGGGCCACCGCAACGACCCCGCCGGGTTCGCCGACTGCCTCCGCGAGTTCGACGAGGAGCTGCCGCGGCTGATGGCCGCGCTGCGGCACGGAGACCTGCTGGTGCTGACCTCGGATCACGGCTGCGATCCCACCACGGCCTCCACCGACCATTCGCGCGAGTACGGGCTGCTGCTGGCCCACATCGTGGGCAGGCCGGCCAGCGGGCGGCGCCACGACGGCGACACGTTCGCCGACATCGGAGCCACCGTGCAGCGGCATCTGGTGGGCGGCCACGATCCCGACCTGCCGGGCACCCCGGTGATCTGAGTGGCCCAGCGAATCACCGACCTGATCGCGCGCAAGCGCGACGGCGGAGCGCTGTCGGCCGCCGAGATCGCCGCCATGGTCGCGCCGGGCGTGCCCGACTACCAGCTGTCGGCCTTCCTGATGGCGGTCGTGCTGAACGGCCTCAGCGACGAAGAGACGCGCGGGCTGCTGGACGCGATGGTCGCGTCCGGGCAGCGCGTGTCGTGGCCGTGGCCGGTGGCCGACAAGCACTCGACGGGCGGGGTCGGCGACTCGACGACGCTCGTGCTGGCGCCGCTGGTGGCCGCCTGCGGAGTGCTGGTCGCCAAGATGAGCGGACGCGGGCTGGGGCACACGGGCGGGACGCTCGACAAGCTCGAGGCGATCCCGGGCATGCGCGTGTCGCTGTCCCTGGCGGGAATGCGCCGGCAGGTCGAGCAGGTCGGCGTGGCGGTGTGCGGACAGACGCCGGAGCTGGCCCCGGCCGACGGTCGCCTGTACGCGCTCCGCGACGCCACCGCCACCGTCTCCAGCCTGCCGCTGATCGCCGCCAGCATCATGTCGAAGAAGGTGGCGGCCGGCGCGTCGCGGCTGCTGCTCGACGTCAAGGTGGGGGAGGGCGCGCTGCTGCCGGATGCCGACGCCGCCCGTCGGCTGGCCGGCCTGATGGTGGGGTTGGGGCGCGACCACGACATCGACACGCGCGCGCTGCTCTCGAACATGTCCGAGCCGCTGGGCGCCGCCGTCGGCGACGCGCTGGAGGTGGCCGAGGCGGTGGACACGCTGCGCGGCCAGGGCCCGGCCGACATCACGGAGCTCTGCGTCCACCAGGCCACGGTGCTGGCGGGCGACGAGGCCGTGGTTCGCCGCGCGCTCGACTCGGGTGCGGCGTACGAGCGCTATCAGCGCTGGGTGGCCGCGCAGGGTGGCGACCCCGAAGCCCCGCTGCCGCGGGCGCCGCTCGTGGTCGAGGTGCCGGCGCCACGCTCCGGTGTCGTCCAGCGCTGTCACGCCCGCAGCATCGGCGAGCAGGTGATGCGGCTCGGGGCCGGCCGCGCCACGAAGGAGGACGTCGTCGACCACGCCGTCGGCGTCCTCGTGTACCGCAAGCGCGGCGACCGTGTCGAGGCGGGCGAGCCGCTGGCGACGGTGCACGCCCGCGGCGAGGCCGACCTGGATGCGGTGGCGGCGTGCTTCGAGATCGGCGACGCGCCGGCCGACCGGGAGCCGCTGCTGCTGGGGGACGTCGATGCCTGAGCTGCCGGAGGTGGAGACCGTGCGGCGGGGGTTGGTGAAGGTGCTGGTCGGGCGGGAGCTGGTCGGCGTCGACATCCGCGATGGCCGCCTGACGGCGCCGGCCGATCCGGCGGCGGTCGCGCACGAGCTGCTGGGCGCGGTCGTGACCGGGGTCGGGCGGCGTGGCAAGTACCTGGCCGTCGGGCTCGACGACGGGCGCACGCTGGTCTGCCACCTGCGCATGACCGGGTGGTTTCATCACGTGACGGAGTTGACGGAGCGTCCGCACCTGCGAGCGGTGTTCGAGCTGGACGACGGCACCTGGCTGCTCTACAGCGACCAGCGGCGGTTCGGCACGATGCGGCTGATCGAGCCGGGCGGGCTCGAGGACTACTGGCGCGGCCGGGTCGGGCCGGAGCCGCTGGGTGGCGACTGGACGGCGGCGCAGCTGCGCGCGGCGCTGCGGGGGCGCACGGCGCCGGTGAAGGCGTTGCTGCTCGACCAGCGAGTGGTGGCCGGCGTCGGCAACATCTACGCGGACGAGGCACTGTGGGAGGCGCGGGTGCACCCGCTGACCCCCGGCGGCAGGCTGGGCGCCGTGCGAGCGGCCCGCGTGCACGACGCCGTGATCGCCGTGCTCGAGCGCGGGATCGACGCGCAGGGGGCCAGCATCGACACGTACCGGTCGGTGGATGGGACGCCCGGCTCGATGCAGGAGCGCTTCCACGTCTTCGACCGCGCAGGCGAGCCGTGTCCGCGCTGCGGATCCGTTATCGTCAAGACCCGCGTTGCCCAGCGGGGCACCTACCTATGTCCGAGATGCACCCCACGGCCCTGAGGTTCCAGGAGCGCGCGCAGGCGGCGGGCCTGGACGTGCGCCCGCAGGAGCTATCGGAGTCCACGCGCACGGCGGTGGAGGCGGCCGACGCGGTCGGCTGCGAGCTGGGCCAGATCGTGAAGTCAGTGGTGCTGCAGGACGCGAGCGGCGAGCTGCTGCTGTGCCTCTGCGCCGGCGACCGGCGGATCGACCTGGAGCGGGTGGGCGAGGGCGTTTCGATGGCCCGCGGCCGAGACGTCAAGGAGCAGACCGGCTACGCCATCGGCGGAATTCCGCCGCTCGGCCACGACCGGCCGCTGCACACGGTCGTCGACAGCTCGCTGCGGCGGTTCCAGACGGTCTGGTGCGCGGCCGGGACGCCCAACGCCGTGTTCGAGGTGGCGCTGGACGACCTGCTTGGGGCGATGCCGGACGCGGACGTGCGCGACATCGCCGAGGCCTAGACTGAACACGTGGGCCGAAGCTACAAGACCGACGCCGTGGTGCTGCGATCGATCCGCTTCTCGGAGGCCGACCGCGTGCTGCACCTGTACACACTCGAGCGGGGGCGCGTGAACGCGATCGCCAAGGGCGTGCGCAAGACCGGATCGCGGTTCGGCGCGCGGCTGGAACCACTGACCCGATCGGCGCTGATCCTGCACGAGGGCCGCGGCGAGCTGCACACCGTCTCGGGCGCCGACATCATCAACTCGCAGGAGCAGGTGCGGGCCGACGGCTACGCGCTGGCGGTCGGCCAGATCGGGGCGGAGGCGGTGCTGAAGCTGTTCGCCGAGCCCGAGCCGAATCCGCGTGCCTACGAGGGACTCTGTCGGTTTCTGGAGCTGCTCGCGGAGCCGCTCGAGCGCGCCTCGGACCCCCAGCACGACGGCCTGGGACTGGCCTTCCAGCTGAAGCTGCTGGCGCTCTCGGGCTACCTGCCGCATCTCGATTCGTGTGCATCGTGCGGGTCGGCCGGCCCGCTGGCCGGTTTCTCGGCCGCGGCCGGCGGGGCCGTGTGCACGGGCTGCATGGTGGCGAGCGGTGGCTTCCGGATGGCGGACGGGGCGATCGCCGCCATCGAGGGACTGCTGGAGCGCCCGATGGCGCCGGTGGCGCTGTCGCCGGAGGCCGCGGCCGGCGCGCTGCGGGTGGTCGAGGAGACCTACGCGCACCACGGAGGCTTTCGCCTGCGCACCCTTCAGCCGAGCTGAAACAGCAGCTGCACGTTGCTGCCCAGGATCCGCACGGCCCAGCGCTCGCGGCCGTGGCCCGGGATGCGGATGCTGCAGACGTGGTCGGGCGCCGCCGACGCGGTCGAGCCGGCCGGTGCTGCGGGCGAGCCCGCCCTGCAGTGCGCCTTGGCCGCCGTGCCGCCGTTCAGGAGCGCCATCTCGGCCGAGAAGGCCTTCGCCACGTCGACGGTCGCGGTCGGCCGGCCGTCGCCGTTGTGGTCGGTCCGGTAGAGCAGCTGCACCGGGTGGCTCGCGCCCAGGTCGAGCACGTTCACCGCCCACACCTGGGTGGGCATCCCGTTGCTGAACTTCACGGTGCAGGTGTGGTCGGCGGCCACCGTGCCCAGCCCGCCCGCGACCGTATCGGCCGGCGGCGCCTGGTCGCTGCAATCGACGGATGACACGACCTGCCGGCCGCCCTGCTGGGCCACCACGGCGGCCTCAACCTTCGTGTCCAGCGCCTTGCCGCTGGGGGCGCCGCAGGCTGCCACCGCCAGCACCAGCAGGGGGAGAAGCACGTATCCGCCACGTCGCATGGAGCGGTTATCGGCAGGTTGCTGCCGGCGATCAAGCGTCTGATAGCTTGCGCCCTCGATGGCGACCTTCCAGCAGATGATCGCGCAGCTGCAGGCCTTCTGGGAGGCCGAGGGGTGCGCGATCATGCAGCCGTACCACACGGAGGTGGGAGCGGGCACGTCCAACCCCGCGACGCTGCTGCGCGTGCTCGGCCCGAACCCGTGGCGAACGGCCTACGTCGAGCCCTCGATCCGGCCGGACGACGGCCGCTACGGCGAGAACCCCTACCGCTTCCAGCAGCACTACCAGTACCAGGTGATCCTGAAGCCGGCGCCCGACGACAGCCAGGACGTCTACCTGCGCTCGCTGGCTGCGATCGGCATCGACCCGCTCGAGCACGACATCCGCTTCGTCGAGGACAACTGGGAGAGCCCCAGCCTGGGCGCGTGGGGGCTGGGATGGGAGGTGTGGATGGACGGGATGGAGATCACCCAGTTCACCTACTTCCAGCAGGCCGGAGGGATCGAGCTGGAGCCGGTGTCGGTGGAGATGACCTACGGCCTCGAGCGGATCGGCATGCACCTGCAGAAGGTGCGCAGGGCCCAGGACATGGAGTGGGCGCCGGGCGTGTCGTGGGCCGACGTCTACCTCGACAACGAGCGCCAGTTCTCGGTCTACAACTACGAACTGGCCGACACCGAGATGCTGGCGCGGCACTTCGACGATCACGAGGCCGAGGCCGGCCGCTGCCTGGAGGCGAACCTGCCGCTGCCGGCCTACGACCAGGTGCTGAAGTGCTCGCACGCGTTCAACCTGCTCGATTCGCGGCGGGCGATCGCGGTCACCGACCGTCAGGCGTACATCCTGCGCATGCGACGCCTGACGCAGGCGGTGGCGCGGGCCTATCTGGCCACGCCGGAGGCCGAGAATGCCTGACCTGCTGATCGAGATCGGCTGCGAGGAGCTGCCGGCGGCGGCCTGCCGCGAGGCCGAGCGCCAGCTACCAGAGCTGCTGACCCGCTCGCTCGCGGGAGCTGGGCTGGAGTCGCGCGACCCCCGCATCCACGTCGGCCCGAGGCGGCTGGTCGCGATCGCGAGCGTGCCGCCGCAGCGAGATGCCGTCGCGAGGCGGCAGCGCGGCCCGCGCGCCGACGCGCCGGAGGCGGCCAGGGCCGGGTTCGCGCGAAAGCACGGGCTGGCGGTGGACGAGCTGGAGCAGCGCGAGGGCTTCGTGTGGGCCGTCAGCGACGGCCGGGCCGCGCCGGCCGTGGAGCTGGTGCCGGACGCCGTGCACCGCATCGTGGCGGGGCTGCAGTTCGCAAAGACGATGCGCTGGCCGGGCGGCCGGTTCTCGCGTCCGATCCGATGGCTGGTGGTCAAGCTCGACGACGAGTTGGTGGAGATGGAGGTGGCGGGTGTCGCCAGCGGCGGGGAGTCCCGTGGCCACCGGTCGCTGGGCGCAGTCCGGGTGCGCTCGGCCGCGAGCTACCTGGAGGATCTGCGCGGCGCGCACGTGCTGGCCGACGCCGCCGAGCGCCGGGAGCTGATCGTGGAGGGACTCAACACGGCCGGGGAGTGGATCGACCCGATGGGCAAGCTGGACGAGGTCGTCCACCTGGTGGAGTGGCCGGTGGTGCTCGAAGGCCGGTTCGACGAGCGCTACCTGGAGCTGCCCGAGCGCGTCCCGATCACCGCCATGCAGTCCCACCAGCGCTACTTCCCGATCGTCCGCGAGGGGCGCGTCGACGCCCGCTTCGCGTTCGTCGCGAACGGCGGCGACGCGGCGGTGGTCGCGGCCGGGAACGAGGAGGTGCTGGTGGGGCGGCTGGAGGATGCCGTCTTCGCGCACGACAGGGACCGGGCCCGCGGCATCGCCGCGATGCTGGCCGAGCTGCCCCGCGTCAGCTTCCTGGAGGGGGCGGGGTCGCTGGCCGACAAGGCTGAGCGGGTGCGCGGGATATCGCGGCAGCTGTGCGACCGGGTCGAGGTCGAGCCGCCGCTGCGCGAGGCGGTGGCGCGGGCGGCGGCGCTGTGCAAGGCCGACCTGGTGTCGAGCCTGGTGGCCGAGTTCTCCGACCTGCAGGGGTACGCCGGGTCGCTGTATGCGCGCGATGCGGGGGAGCCACCCGACGTGTGCGAGGCGATCGCCGACCACCACCTCCCGATCGAGGCGGGCGGGGCGCTGCCCACGGACGAGGGCGCCGCGCTGCTGTCGGTTTCCGACAAGGCCGACACGGTGGCCGTGGCGTTCGCTCTGGGCGCACAGCCGACAGGCAGCCGCGACCCCTACGGGTTGCGCCGGGCCGCGGCCGGCATCGTCGCGATCGCGCTCGAGCGCGGCTACGAGCTGGGTCTGGTCGATCTGATGGCCGAGTCGGTGCACATGCTGGTGTCGCAGGGCCACGAGCTGCGCCGAAAGCCGCTCGAGGCGGTGCCCGACGCCGTCGACTTCGTGCTCGACCGGGTCGAGCCGCTGATGGCCGAGGAGGGCGTGACCGTCGAAGAGATCCGTGCCGCGCGCGGCTCCGGTGTGACCGGGCCGCTGCCCCTGGCCGCCCTCTGCCGGGCGCTGCGCGACGCCCGCGGAGCCGACTGGCTGTCGGCGCTCCGCGACGCTTACGGACGCTGCATACGGATCACGGCCAGGGCCGCCGAGCAGACGGCCTCCGAGGTGCGCACGTCGCTGTTCGAGATGGACGCGGAGCGGGCGCTGTGCGCGGCGCTGACGGCGGCAGACATCGAGATCGCCGACGCCGCCGCACGCCGCGATTACGCATCCGCGCTGGACGCGGCCGCGTTGATGGTGGAGCCGATCAACGCGTACTTCGAGCAGGTGATGGTGATGGCCGAGGATCCGGCCGTGCGCGGGAACCGTCTCAAGCTGCTGGCCGACGTGGCCTCGACGCTGCGCCTGGTCGGCGACTTCGAGCAGCTGCCGGGGTAGCTACAACAGCGAGGCCCGCTCGGCGAAGCGCCGCCAGGTCAGGTAGTCGGCGCCGGCCGTGCGCACGTCACCCGGCTGGAACCGCCGTCCCCCCGCCGCCAGCTCCGCCAGGTCGTCAAGCGTGAACAGGCCTGCTCCGACTCCCGCGGCGGCGGCCGCGCCGAGCGCGGTCGTCTCGGCCATCGCGGCCACCTCCACCGGCATGTCCAGCACGTCGGCCTGACGCTGTACGAGGTAGCCGTTCGCGGTCAGGCCGCCGTCGACGCGCAGCACGTCCGGCCGCACCGGCAACGCGTCGACGAGGTCGCGCACGCGGAAGCAGAGCGCGTCGAGGGCGGCACGGACGATGTGGGCGCGGGTCGTGGAGGCGGTGATCCCGGCGACCACCGCCCGCGCGTCGGCACGCCACCAGGGAGCGCCCATCCCGGCCAGCGCGGGCAGGAACATGACGCCGTCGGTATCCGGCACCGAGTTGACCATCGCCTCGCTCTCCGCCGGATCCTGGAACGCACCGAGGCCGTCTCGCAGCCAGGTCAGCACCGTTCCGGCCGAGAACACGCCGCCGTCAAGCGCGTAGCTGGGCCGGCCCTCGGTCAGCTCCCAGGCGACCACCGATAGCAAGCCGCCGGTCTGGGTGGGTGGAGCGGCGCCGACCTGCTGGAGCAGGAAGATGCCGGTGCCGTAGGTGGCCTTCGCCATTCCCGGCAGCAGGCAGCCGTGGCCGGCCAGGGAGGCGGTCTGGTCGACCAGCAGTGCGCGCAGCGGCAGGCCCGCCAGCCGGCCGAACGGCCCCGCCGAGGGCCCGATCGGCGGCAGCCAGGCGGGGTCGATGCCGTGCAGCTCGAGCAGCTCAGGGTGCCAGCTGCCGGGCGCGGCCAGCGCCTGCAGCTGCGTGCGCCCGGCCGTGGACGGCTCGGTGCGGGCGCCGTCGCCGAGCCGAGCGCAGACGTAGGCGTCCAGCGTTCCGGCGCGCAGGCGGCCCTCCCGCGCGGCCGCAGCGACCGCGTCGTCGTTCTCGACCAACCAGCGGATCTTGGTGGCCGAGAAGTAGGGGTCGAGCGGCAGGCCGGACAGCTCCTGGATGCGCGGGCCGTGGCCGGCCGCCTCCAGCCGCTCCACGATCGACTGGCTGCGTCGGGATCCCCACACGATCGCGGGCGCCAGCGGCCGCAGCGTCTCAGCGTCCCACGCCACCACCGTCTCGCCCTCGTTGTCGAAGCCGACCGCGGAGACCTCGCCGTCCAGTTGCGCGGTCAGGTCGCCCAGCGCGCGCTCCACCGTGGCCACCGTCTCGTCGGCGTCCTTCTCGATCCAGCCGGGCTGGGGATGGCTGACGTGGGCCGGCTGGTAGCTCTCGCCGAGCGGGCGCAGACGATCGTCGAAGGCCACGGCGCGGGTGCCGCTGGTGCCCTGGTCGACGCCGATCAGGATCGTCATCGTCGGCGCAGCAGGGCGATGCCGGCCAGGACCAGCCCGGCCGCGACCAGCGGGCCGCGGAGTGCGCGACCGAGCATCGGCAGGTCCTCCGCGCCGACCTCGATCCGCGACCGCCAGGTGCCGAGCTCGCCCTCCACCACCACGTGCCCGTCATGTAGCGAGACGCCGCGCACGACGAACGGCAGCTCACCGATTGGCGATGTCACCTTCATGGACGCTCCTTGTGATCGATCAGTGACCGTACAGCCGCGGCAGCCTCGGTGCCGGCGGCTCGCGCCTGCTCCACCGTGGCCGGGTCCGCCAGTGGCTGCGCGTAGACCGCGCGGTCGCCCGCCCAGACGGCGCCGTCCACGTTGCGCAGCGCAGCCACCCCGTGGGCCAGCACCACTGCGTCGCACCCCAGCGTCTCGCCCGAGGCGAGCGTGGCCGTGCGCACCCGCGGCGTGCCGGCGACCGACGCGACGCTGTCGTGCTCGCGCACGTGCACCGCATCGTCCGCCGGGCGTTCGCGCAGCAGCCCGTCGGGGCAGACCAGGGTGGCCCGCTCGGCACCGGCCGCGCGCAGCTCGCTCGCGGCGCGCATCGCCCAGTCTCCGCCGCCCACGATCAGCGGGCGCCGCCCCACCAGCAGGCCGTTCTCGGCCAGGTGGCAGGCGACCGTTGCGGCCACGATGCCGGCCGGGCGGCCGCCGGCGATGCCCAGCTCGGCGCGCCCCAGCGGCCGCGTGCCGGTCGCGATCACGAGCGCGGCGGCACCCATTCGCTGCGGGCCGTCCTGCCCGATCGTGAGCAGCGTCAGGCCGTCCCAGCGGATCGCCGTCTCGCCCAGCCGCATCCGCGCGCCGCAGGCCTGTGCCAGCTCGCGGGTCTCGGCAGCCTCCCAGCCGTGCACGCCACCCGGCACCGGGATGCGGTCGACCACCGTGACCTCGGCGGCGTCGCGCAGCGCATGCGCGCAGGCCAGGGCGGTGATGCCGGCGCCGACGATCGCGACCGGTGGGCGGTCAGGCATCGTCCGTACCCACGCCCAGCGTCGCGTCGGGCTCCGAGACGGCGATCTGCTGCGGGCGGCGGCCGGCGTGCAGCGAATGCAGGAACGAGACGCCGGACAGGCAGAACGCGCCCTGACAGCGACCGCCCGTCGCCCGGGTGCGCTTGCGGACGCCCTCGAGCGAGCTGGGAGGCACGGCCATCCCGTGCACGGCTGCGATCTCGGCCGCCGTCACCTGCTCGCAGGCGCAGATCACCTGGCCGTAGCGCGAGTCGCGGGCGAACAGCTGCTCGGGGCTGGGATGCCCGAGCAGCCGCGGCAGCGGCTCCAGCTCGGTGACCGCGTCCGGCCGCTCATCGCCGACCGGCAGGCCCAGCCCTTCCAGCAGCCCGCGCACCATCTCGGCGACGGCCGGTGAGGACGACACCCCCGTCGAGCGGATACCGGCCGCGTGCACCAGGTTCGCGATCTTGGCGTCGACGGCGATCCGGTAGCTGGGATCGGAGGCCGGACGGTTGGAGGCGAACGTCTTGATCGCGTGCTCGCGGCCGATCGACGGCACCAGCCGCTGTGCCGCGTCGAACACGTGGTCGAGCGTCCCGGTGTCCACCGCCCGGTCGCTGCGGTCCTCGTGGTCGACCGCAGTGGGTCCCAGCAGCAGCGACCGGTTGGTGGTCGGTACGCAATAGATGCCGCGTGTGACCGGTGTCGGCACGCCGCCCACCACCTTGCGGAAGCGGCCTCCCAGCTCGCGGTCGAGCAGCCAGTACTGCCCCTGGCGCGGCCACGTCCGGAACTGCTCGCCGCCGGCCAGCCGCGAGATGGTGTCCGCCTCGACGCCGGCCGCGTTCACGACCGACCCGGTCGCGATCCGCCGGTCGCCGGCCGTGACCGCGACGATCCGGTCCCCGTCGCGCTCGATCGATTGCACCGGCGCGCCGCGCAGCACGTCGACGCCGTTTCGGGCGGCCAGCTCCGCGTACCCGATGGTCAGGCGGATCGAGTCGATGATGCCGTCGTCGGGAAAGTGCAGCGCGGCGCGGGCCTGCTCGCTGATCAGCGGCTCCAGCGCGCGCGCCTGGTCGCCCGTCACGATCTCCGCGGCCGCACCGGTGTCCTGCGCGTCGCGCAGGAGCTCGGGCAGGCGGTGCTCGTCCTCCTCGGTCAGCGCCACGGCCAGCGTGCCGATGCGGTGGAAGGGCGTGTCCAGGCGCGCGCACAGCGCCTCCCAGCCGGGGCTGGACCGGCGCACCAGCTCGAGCTCGAGCGTTCCCGGATGGCAGTCGCCGCCGCTGGTGGCGATGCCGGTGTTGCCCTTGGAGGCGCCCTCGCAGAGGTCGTGAGCGGCCTCGATCAGCGTCACGCGGGCGGCAGTGCCCGACAGCCGCCAGGCCACCGCGCAGCCGACCACCCCACCGCCGATCACGACAACGTCGCGCACGGGCGCTTGTATACCGCACCCGCGGCGGTGACGGGCGGTAGAGTCCGGGCCGTGGCGGACACGCTCGAGATCCACATCATCTCCGACTCCACCGGGGACACGGCGGCACGGGTGGCGCGGGCGGCCCAGTCGCAGTTCGGCGACTCCGAGATCGAGCTGCACCGCCACGCGCGGGTGAAGTCGCGGGAACAGCTGGCGCGCGCGCTGGAGGCGGCCACCGGCCGCCGCGCCGCCGTGTTCTACACGCTGGTCGATCCCGGTCTGCGCGAGGCCGTGGTGGAGATCTCGCGGCAGCACCGGCTGGTGGCGCTGGACGTGCTGGGCCCCGCGCTGAACGCGATCACGACCGCCTCCGGCATGCAGGCGATGCAGGTGCCCGGCCGCCAGGCCCCGCTGGACGCGCAGTACTTCCGGCGCATCGCCGCCATCGAGTTCGCCGTCAAGCACGACGACGGCCGCGGCGCGGACGACCTGCAGCAGGCCGACGTGGTGCTGGTGGGGGTGTCGCGCACGTCCAAGACGCCGACCTCGATGCACCTCGGCTACATGGGGTTGATGGCAGCGAACATCCCGATCGTGAAGGGCATCGACCCGCCCCCGGCGCTGTTCACCGTGGATCCCTGGAAGATCGTGGGACTGACCATCGACGCCGACCGCCTGGCCGAGATCCGCCGCCGCCGGGTGCGGGCGCTGG
>DATIOK010000208.1:0-29223 GCA_035473255.1 Gaiellales bacterium | reverse complement strand
GCCGACACGACCTCGTCAACCAGGCCGGCGTCGTCGATCACGGGCAGCTCCCGCTGCTCCGGCGCCCCGCTACCGGCGCCGTCGCGGACTCCGTTCTCACTCACCTGCCAACTCACACGTCCCACCCCTAACGCCGCCGAGTTGCTCGCCGCCGTTTGCCCGCTACCTATGGTGCCACCCGCCGCCCGCTTGGGCAAACATCGCGCAAGCGGGCGCACCGAGCGTTGATCGGCCGAGGCGTTTCTGCGAGCATCGGGCCGTGGCCCCGATCACCCGCGATGGCGTCGAGCTCGGCCTGCCGTTCACGGAGACGGAGTACCGCGACCGCGCCCGGCGCGTGCGCGATGAGATGGCGCGCCGCGACGTCGACGTGCTGCTGGTGCTGAGCCCCGCGAACCTCTGCTACCTGACCGGCTTCGAGTCGATCTGGTACCCGCCGCGGGCGCCGGTGGGAGTGATCGTGGCCCGCGAGGACGAGCGGCTGCTGTTCGTCGACTACGACCGCCACCGCACGCTGGTGGAGCGGGTGGCGCTGTTCGACGACGCCGTCTTCTACGACTACGCGACGGCGGTCGACCAGCTGCGCGCCGCGGTGCAGGAGCGCGGGTGGTCATCGGCGACGATCGGTGTGGAGCGCTGGACGGCATCGCCGGGCGCGCCGCTGGTCGACCGGATCGCAGACGCGATCGCCGCCACCGGCGCGAACGTCGTCGCCGGCGACTGGATCGTCGACCGCGTGCGCCTGGTCAAGTCGCAGGCGGAGCTGGCCTGCGTGCGGCGCGCCTCGGAGATCGTCGACGCCGCCGTCGAGTCGCTGGGCGAGTACGTGCGGCCGGGGCGCACCGAGCTCGAGATCGCCGCCCACCTGAACTCTGAGATGGCGGCACGCGGCGGCGAGGAGCCGGCCATCCGCACGATGGTCTCGGCCGGGCCCGACGTGTGGTGTCGCACCCATTCGCCGCCGTCGCGGCGGCCGGTGGAAGCCGGGGACGTGATGTACGTCGACGTCTGCGGCGTCCAGAGCCGCTACCACGTCGACGTCTGCCGCACCTTTGCGATCGGGCGCGACCACCCCGCCGCGCGCGCCATCCTGGAGCAGACCGCCGGCAGCGTGTACGCGGTGATCGCGGCGGTGAGGCCGGGCGATCCGCTGGAGGTGGCGCAGCAGGCGGCCGAGCAGTACGTGTTCTCGCGGTTCGACCGCGAGCGGGTGTGGTGGGTGGGCGGCTACGCGCTGGGCATCGCGATGCCGCCCAACTGGGTCGGGCACACCTACCTCGCAAACGACGCGTTCGAGCGGTTCACGTGGCAGCCGGGCTACGTCACCAACTACGAGAACATCCTGTTCGACCGCGACGCCGGGTTCACCGCCAGCTACATGGAGACGCTGCTGATGGGGCCGGAGCGGATCGAGGTGCTCTCGACGCGGCCGCGCGAGCTGACCGTGCTGTGATCGACGTCTTCTGGCACCCGGCCGTGCTCGACCACGACACCGGGCGCGGCATCTTCGAGGGCGGGCCGTCAGACCTGCTGGAGGTGCCGGAGCTGCACCCCGAGAACGCAGAGCGGGTGCGGAACATGCTCTCGGTGCTGCAGCGGGGTCCGCTCGCCGACCGGCTGCGCTGGCACGACGGCCGCCTGGCCGGCGAGGAGGAGCTGGCGGCCGTGCACGACCCGGCCTACATCACGATGCTGCACGAGGCCTGCGAGCAGGGCGGCCGCGCGTTCGCGCCCTCGACGCTGGTCACCGGCGAGTCGTGGCGGCCGCTGCTGGCGGCGGCGGGAACGGCGATGGCGGCCGGCGAGGCGGTCATATCGGGCGACTCGCGGATCGCCTACGCCCTGGTGCGCCCGCCCGGCCACCACGCCGCCCCGGCCACCGCCGACGGCTACTGCTTCTTCAACCACGTGGCGCTGGTGGCCGAGCGGGCGCGTGCGGCCGGCTGCGAGCGGGTGGCGATCATCGACTGGGACGTCCACCACGGCAACGGCACGCAGGCCTGCTTCTACGACCGCGCCGACGTACTCACCGTCTCGCTGCACATGCGCCACGGCAGCTGGGGACCGTCGCATCCGCAGACGGGATCGGCCGCCGAAATCGGCGTCGGCCCCGGGGCCGGCCACAACGTCAACGCCGAGCTGGGCCTGGGCGGCGGCATCCGCGCCTACGAGGCGGCCTTGACGCGGGTGATCCGGCCGATCCTCGATCAGTACCGGCCCGACCTGATCGTGGGCGCGTGCGGACAGGACGCGAGCGGCTTCGATCCCAACGGCCGCCAGAACCTGCTGATGGCCGGGTTCCGCCGGGTCGGCCGGCTGGTGGCGAAGGCCGCCGACGACCTCTGCGACGGCAGGCTGGTGCTGGTGCAGGAGGGCGGCTACGCGCGCACCTACGCCGCCTACTGCCTGCACGCGACGCTCGAGGGCGTGCTCGGCACGGGCCCACTGCTGGCCGACCCGATCGGCTACCTGCCAGACGATGCTGGCCGCGGAGACGGCGACATCGCCGCCCTGCGCACCTACCTGTCGCCGTTCTGGCGCCTGCCCTGAACCGCTGGGAATATCGGCCCGACCGAGGACGCCGCGATGCGCAGGTTCCCGGTCGCAGCCCACCAACCGCCGGAAGTTCCACGACATTCTGAGCGATCAGGCGCGCGTGGATATGGAATCAACCATCTAGATCGAGACGCTCTCGTCACTCCTCGTGACTGACACCTGACGGTCGCCGCGGCGAACATCGCCGCATGCTTCCGATCTCACCCCAGCGACTGGCCGTCTACGCGGCCGTGGCGATCGCGGTGCTCGTGATCGGCTGGCGCAGCCAGTCCGGCTCGCCGCCGACCGCCTACCCGGAGCCGGCCGCCGCGACGGCGACGGCGCCGGGCTCATCGGCCGCGCCGGCGGTGGTGGTGGTCGACGTGGTCGGCGCCGTGCGCCGGCCCGGGGTCTATCGCCTGCCCGGCGCCGCCCGCGTGCTGGACGCGGTGCACAGGGCACGGCCAACCGGCCGCGCCGACCTGGCCGGCCTGAACCTGGCGGCGCGGCTGGCCGACGGCGAGCAGGTGGTGGTGCCCAAGCGCGGTGGCGGCGGGGCGGCAACCGTGGCGCCGGTGGCCGGCAGCGCCGACGCCCCCGTGCACCTCAACTCGGCCACGCTCGAGCAGCTGGAAACCCTCGACGGCATCGGGCCGGCACTGGCCCAGCGGATCATCGACTACCGCACCATGCATGGCGGCTTCCACTCGCTGGACGAGCTCGACAACGTGAGCGGGTTCGGCCCGGCGCGCCTGGCCGCGCTGCGCGGCCATGTGGCGCTGTGACCCGCCCACCCGGCTGGTTGTGGCGATCGTCGCCGGCCTGGTGGCGGCGGCTTTCGGGCATCCGCTGGTGTCGCTGCTGGCGGCGATCCTCTGGCGTCCGCGGGCGCTGCTCCTGGCGGTCGCGCTGGCGGCGGCGCTGTGGGGCGGCATGCGGGTGGCGGCGCTGCAGCACCGGGCGCTGGTGCCCGGCCCGATCGATGGCGTCGTGGTCGTGACCGGCGCTCCCAGCGGCGACCGTGCCGTCGCGCGCGTGGTGGCCGGCCGGGAGGACGTGCTGCTGCAGGCGCCGGGGTACCGGCCGCAGCTGGGCGGGATCTACCGGGCGACCGGCCGGCTGCGGGAGATCGATCCGCCGGTGCGCGACTACTACGCGAGCCAGGGGGTGCACCTGGAGCTGCGAGGATCGCGGCTGGTGTGGCTGGCCGACCGGGGCGGGGGATGGGGCGTGATCGACGGCCTGCACCGCGACGCGCTGCGGCGCCTGGGCGCGGACGGCGACCCCCCGGCCGACCGGGCGCTCGTGGCCGGAGTCACGCTGGGCGAGACGGGAGCGCTGCCGGCCGACGTGCGCGCCGAGTTCCGCACGTCCGGGCTCTATCACCTGGTGGCGGTTTCGGGGCAGAACGTGGCGCTGGTCGTGATCTTCGCGCTCGCCTGCCTGGCGCTGCTGGGCGTGATCGGCGCGCCGGCCCGGGTGGTCGCGGCCGGGATCACGGTCGTCTACGTGCTAGTCACAGGTGCGGGGCCCTCGATCGTGCGGGCGGGTGTGGCGGGCGCGCTGGTGGCGGTGGCCTGGCTGGCATCGCGGCCGGCCGCGCGCTGGCACCTGCTGGCCTGCGGCGCGGCGGTCGTGCTGGCCCTGAACCCGCTCGATCTGTTCAATCCCGGCTTCCAGCTCAGCTTCGCGGCCGTGTGGGCGATCTTCGCAGTGGCCCCGCGGCTGCAGAGCACGCTGGGATCGGCCGTCGCCGTGTCGGTGGCCTGCACGCTGGTCACGACCCCGATCGCCTGGTGGCACTTCGGACGGCTGGCGCCGCTGTCGGTTCCGGCCAACCTGTTGGCGTTGCCGGCAGTGGGCCCGCTGCTGGGATGCGGGCTGTCAGCGATCCTGCTCGGCTCCGTCTGGCCGCCGCTGGCGACGCCGCCGCTGATGCTGGCCGACCTGCTGGCGGGGTACCTGCTGTGGGTGGCGCGGCTGTGCTCCTGAGGTTGTCCGGCGTCGCCAGAGGGGGTCTACACGGCGGCGGGCAGCGGCCGCTGATCGGGGCCGACGTAGCGGGAGTCGGGGCGGATCAGCCGCCCGTGGTCTGCCTGCTCGAGCGCGTGCGCCGTCCAGCCCGCGGTGCGGGCGACCGCGAATGCCGGCGTGTAGAGATCGGTCAGCAGGCCGACTCCGTCCAGCACGATCGAGGCGTAGTACTCGACGTTGGTCTTCAGCGGGCGGTCGGGCTTGTGCTCGGCCAGCAGCCGCAGCGCCACGTCCTCGACGTCGATCGCCAGCTGCAGCCAGTCGGCGTCGGCCGCCAGACGCTCGGCCACCTGCCGCAGCGCCGCGGCGCGCGGATCCATCGTCTTGTAGACGCGGTGACCGAAGCCCATCAGCCGCTCGCCACGGGCCAGCGCCTCGCGGATCCAGATCTCCGCATGCTCGACGTCGCCGATCTGGGTCAGTTGGTCGCGCACCTCCGACGGCGCACCGCCGTGCAGCCGTCCCTTGAGAGCGCCCACCGCACCGCAGACGGCGCTGGCAAGGTCGCTCTGCGTGCTGGTGATGACGCGGGCGGTGAACGTGGAGGCGTTCAGGCCGTGCTCGGCACAGACGGTGAAGTACGCATCCAGCGCGCGCGCCTTGGCAGGGTCGGGCTGCTCGCCGGAGATCGCGTGCAGCAGCCGTGCGGCCGCGCCCAGGTGCGCCGACTCCGCCGAGTTCACCGGCTGCTTGTTGTCGCGCAGCCGCGCGAAGGCGCCGACCGCGGCGGGCCCGAGCGCGATCAGCTCGCGCGCCTGCGCAGCCGTGGGCGGCCAGTCCATGCGCCGCTCCGCCCCGAACGCCGAGAACGCGGTGCGCAGAGCATCCAGCGGGGCACACGAGGTCGGCAGCCCGCGCAGCGCTGCCAGCACTGTCGGCGACAGCTCCGCCGGCGGCAGCACCTCGTCGCGCAGCGGCCACTCACCGTCGAGCAGCAACCCGACCACGCGGTCGTAGCTGCCGTGGGCGGCCAGGTCGCCAATCTCGTAACCGCGGTAGAGCAGCCGTCCCGCCTGGCCGTCGACCAGGCTGATCGTGGTCTCGGCCGCGACCACGCCCTCGAGCCCGCTGTTGACTTCCGATGGCATGAGGGCGCGATTCTAGCCAGCGCGCCGATCCGGGCGTGCAGGGGGCGCATCGTGCGACAATGCCGGTATGAAGCTCTCCGCCAAAGCAGACTACGCCGTCCGGGCGGTGCTGGTGCTGGCGTCCCATGACGATCCGCATCCGCTCAAGGGCGAGCTGATCGCATCGTCCCAGGATCTGCCTCTGAAGTTCGTCGAGAACATCCTGGGCGAGCTGAAGCACGCTGGCCTGGTGGTATCGCAGCGCGGCCCGGAGGGCGGCTACCGGCTGGCGGTGCCGGCCGACCAGATCACGGTGGCCGAGGTGATCCGGGTCGTCGACGGGCCGCTGGCTGCCGTTGCAGGTGTGCGACCCGAGGCGATCAGCTACCCGGCAGGCGCCGAGGCGCTGCCGGATGTGTGGCTGCAGGCCCGCTCGCAGCTGCGCTCGGTGCTCGAGAACGTGACCTTCGCCGACCTCGTCCAGCGCTCCCGCGAGCGCGCCGCCAAGGTCGAGGTCACGGCCGCAGGAGAGGGCGCTGGCGCATAAGCCGGCGTACCTGATCGCCGGCAGCGACTGGCCCAAGATCGACGCCGCCGCCGTTCGCCTGCGAAGCCAGTTCGACGAGGACAGCGTCGAGCAGATCACGGTCGGCGAAGAGGACGCTGCCGACGTGGTCGCATCGTGCAACGCGCTGGGCCTGTTCGGCGGTGAGCGGTTGGTGCTGGTGCGCGGCGTGGAGAGCCTGGACGAGGCTCAGGTGCAGGACATCATCGGATACCTGGCCGATCCCACGCCCGGCACCTGTCTGGCCATGTTCGGCGGGAAGGGGGTGGCCGACGACGGACCGCTGGCGACCGCCGTCGCCAGGGACGGCGACGTCCGCATCTTCGACGCGCCAGACGACGAGCACGCCGTCCAGTGGGTGGTCAAGCGCTTTTCCGAGCAGGGCATCTCCTGTCCCAACGGCGTCGCCAAGCGGATCGTGAAGCGGGCCGGCATCGAGATCGGCGACCTCGCGCTGGAGGTCGAGAAGCTCGCAACCTACGGCCGCGGCGAGGCCCCCACCGAGGCAGACGTCGACCTGCTCGTGGCCGAGCAGCTGGACGTAAAGCCCTGGAACATGACAGATGCCTGGGGCCGTCGCGACGCGGCCGGCGTTGTCTCGTTCGCGACCGCCGACATCGAGAAGCCCGACGACGTGCAGCGCATCTCGGCCATCTTCGCCAACCACGTGCGCCGCGTCCGCCAGGCGCTGCTGGTGATGGAGGCAGGCGGGTCGCCGAAGGAGGTGCAGAAGCAGCTGGGCCTACGCTCGCCCTACCAGGCGCAGGGACTGTGCCGGCAGGCGCGCGCATTCAGCGAGCCGGAGCTGGCGCGTGCGGTCGTGCGGCTGGCCGAGCTGGACGAGGCGATCAAGGGCGGCAGCCGGCTCGACCCGCGGCTCGAGCTGGAGCTGGCGCTGGTCGAGATCAGCGCCGAATGAGCGCGCAGACGGCCGCCGCCGCGGTGGCGGCGCTGGTCTCGCTGGCGTGTACCGGGGTGATCGCTGAGCGGCTTGCGCGGCGGCCGTCGCGGCCCGCACCGCTGATCGCGTGGCTGATCGGGTTTTCGCTGTTCACGGTTGCCACCGGCTGCCTCTGGTACGGCGCGCGCGAGGGCTGGACCGAGGGCGTGTTCCGGCTCTACTACCTGACCGGCGCGATCCTGGTGGTGCCCTACCTGGCCGTCGGCGAGCTGCTGCTGGTGGCGCCCGGGCGCCGCGCCACGCGGCTGGTGGTGGCCACGATGCTGTGGGTCACGTTCGCCTCGACGGCGGCGGTGCTGGCCGCGCAGGTCGACCCGGCCGAGCTGGCGAGGGCGGGAGCGACGCCGCCCAACGGCGCGATGGGCGGCCCCTGGACGACGATCTTGGCAGCTGTTCTCAACACCGTCGGCACCCTGGTGCTGCTGACCGGCTCGATCGCTTCGGCGCGCCGCCGCCGGGATCCCCGTCCGCTGCTGGTGGCGGCCGGGGTGGCCGTGATCGCGCTGGCATCCACCGCGACCCGGCTGGACGTGTACGCGCTGTTCGCGCTGGGGCAGGCGCTGGGCATCGTGCTGATCCTGGCCGGTCTGGTCTGGCGCCGGTAGACTGGCGGGCCCATGCGCCCCTCCCCAACAGTGGTGACCGCCGCGTTCAGCCGCGCTGCCAAGGCCAACACGACCGGGCCTCCACGCGGCATGAGCCGCCAGTGGGTGGACGCGCTGGCCGCGGTGCCGCTGTTTGCCAACGTGCCGAAGCGGCACCTGCGCCAGATCGCGAGGCTGGCCGAGCAGGTCACGGTGCGGGCGGGCGCGCCGGTGGTGTACCGCACGCACGGCGGCCGCGAGTTCTTCGTCGTGCTCGAGGGAACGGCGGTGGTGCGGCCGCCCAGCGGGCTCGGGCACGCGATCGGGCCGGGTGACTTCTTCGGCGAGATGTCGGTGATCGATGGCAAGCCGCGTTCGGCGGCGGTGCGGGCCGAGACCGACATGGTGCTGATGATGCTGGGCCGCCGTCAGTTCATGCAGGTCGTGAACGAGCAGCCGACGGTGGCGATCGCGATCATGGAGGAGCTGGCCGCACGCGTGCGGCGGCTGGAGGGGTCGGCCTAGACCTAGGCGTGGACGCCGGCGGCCATGCGGGCTGCCTGCGACTTCTTGCGGGCGGCGGTGTTGCGGTGGATCGCGCCCCGGGCGGAGGCCCGGTCGAGCAGCACCGTCAGCCTGCGGTGGGCGTCGGCCACCTGCTCTGCCTCGCCCGCCTCGGCGGCGTCGCTGAGGCGTCGCGAAAGCGTCTTGATCTGGGTGCGGTAGCGCAGGTTCTCGAGGCGCTGCCGCGCCGCAGTCCGGACTCGCTTTTCCTGTTGCTTCGAATTCGCCATAGAAAAGCCCCTCCCGGGGCCGACGGATCATAGCACCGAGATGGTTGATCGGTCACCTCTCGCCGGCCTGGCCGCTGAGGGGTTGGTGGTTGGACGCGACTCAGGGTGGCTATGGCTGCGAACCGTCGCCTCCGTCCGCGATCTGCGTAATCGCAGATCGCTCCCGATCGGTGCAAGGCCGACGGCCTTGCACCTGGTCCTCGGTCGCGCCAATACGACCCGGTATTGACGCTCTCTCGTCCTTGCGACGCTCGCTTCTCGCCATCCAGGACACCGCGGAGATAACCGATCGACCTTCTAGACTCTCGCGTTTATGGCAGATACTCGCCGCCTGGCGACCTCCACGGCCGTCTTCGGGGTGGCCACCGCCATCTCCCGGGTGGCGGGTCTTGTCCGCGAGATCGCCGCCGCCGCGGTGCTCGGCTCCGGCCCGGTCTACTCGGCCTTCACGGTCGCGTTCAACCTGCCCAACCTGATTCGCGCAATCGTGGCCGACAACGCCATCAGCGCGGCCTTCGTGCCGGTGTTCCTGGAGCTGCGCGAGAAGGGCGAGGAGAAGGAGGCGTGGCGGGTCGCCAGCATGGTGCTGTGGACGACCGCGGTGGTGCTGGGCGCGATCTCGGCCCTGTTCATCCTGCTGGCGCCGCTGCTGGTGCCGGTGCTGCTGGTCGGAACCAGCAACGTCTCCTCCGACCTGGTGGTGACGCTGACCCGGATCCTGTTCCCGATCGTGGTGCTGATGGGGCTGTTCGGCGTCGTCACCGGCATCCTCAACGCGCAGCGGATCTTCGGCGTCCCGGCCTTCGCGCCGGTGGCCTGGAACCTCGTGATCATCGCCGTGCTGCTGGTCTACGGCCGCAGCGGCTCGCTCGAGCACCGGGCGCAGGTGTACGCGTGGGGCGTACTGGTGGCCACGATCGTGCAGTTCCTGATCCCTCTGCCGCTGCTGCGCGGCTCCGGGATCGGGCTGGCATTCCGGCTCGGCTTCGGGAACCCGCACGTGCGCCACATCCTGCGCCTGATGGTGCCGGTCTCGCTGGGGTTGGGGCTGATCAACGTCAACCTGACCCTGGACACGATCATCGCGGCGCACCACAGCTCGTCGGCGCCTGGCGACCTCGGCTACGCGTTTCGCCTGTTCATGCTGCCGCAGGGGCTGTTCTCGGTGGCGGTATCGACCGTGCTGTTCCCGGAGCTGTCGCGTGCCGCCGCCGTGCGCAACATGGTCGAGCTGGCGCTGATCGTGGCCCGCGGCATACGCGCGATCGTGTTCCTGCTGCTGCCTGCCGCCGCCATCTCGATCGTGCTGGCCGAGCCGGTGGTGCGTCTGCTCTACCAGCACGGGCAGTTCAACGAGACCGACACCGTGCGGGTGTCGGCGACGCTGGTGATGTTCTCGCTGGGGCTGCTCGGGAACGGCCTGTCGCTCCTGCTGACGCGCGCCTTCTTCGGGCTCCAGGAGCCGCGCATCCCGACCCTGGTGGCGCTCGTGAACCTGGTGCTGAACCTGTTCTTCGACCTGGCGCTGCTGCGCTACGGCGCCGCCGGGATCGCCCTTGCCACCGCGATCGTGACGTCGTTCAACGCGGGCGTGCTGATGGTGCTACTGCGTCGCCGGGTGGGCTCGCTGCACGGCCGCGAGGTGCTGCGCTCCACCGCCTTGACCGCGGTGGCGACGATCTACTGCACCGTCGCGGCGTTCGGAGTGTGGTACCCGACGGACAAGCTCCTGGGCCGCTCGATCGCCGGCCAGATCGTGTCGCTCGGCCTGGGGCTGGCCGCCGGCGGCTTCGCCTACCTGGTCGCGGCCCGTTCGCTGCGGCTGGCCGAGGTGGACATCCTGGCCAGCCTCCTGCACCGCCGCCGCGATCCCGCAGCGTGATGCACCGGTACGCTTAACCGGTGGCGCTCTCACGCATCCGCAACTTCTCGATCATCGCCCACATCGACCACGGCAAGTCGACGCTGGCCGATCGCATCCTGCAGGTCACCAAGACGGTGGCCGACCGTGACATGCGCGAGCAGCTGCTCGACTCGATGGATCTCGAGCGCGAGCGTGGCATCACGATCAAGGCCCAGGCGGTGCGGGTGCTGTTCCGTGCCTCCGACGACCGCGTCTACGAGCTGAACCTGATCGACACGCCCGGGCACGTCGACTTCACCTACGAGGTGTCGCGCAGCCTGGCCGCCTGCGAGGGCGCGCTGCTGGTGGTGGACGCCGCCCAGGGGCTGGAGGCACAGACGCTCGCGAACGCGTACCTGGCGATCGAGAACGACCTCGACATCGTCCCGGTGGTGAACAAGATCGACCTGCCGGCGGCCGACCCAGACGGTGTCTCCGCGGAGCTGGCCGAGCTGATCGGCGACGCGCCCGAGAACGTGCTGCGGATCTCGGCCAAGACCGGCCAGGGCATCGAGGCGGTGCTGCAGGCCGTCGTCGACCACATCTCGCCGCCGGACGGCGACCCGCAGGCGCCGCCGCGCGCGCTCATCTTCGACTCCAGCTACGACCAGTACCGCGGCGTGCTGGCCTTCGTGCGGATGGTGGACGGCGGCTTCCACAAGGGCGACAAGGTCTGCGCGATGGCGCAGGGCACGCGCTTCGACGTCGAGGAGCTGGGCTTCTTCTCTCCCGGCATGCGACCCGCCAAGCACCTGTCGGCGGGCGAGGTCGGCTACATCGTGACCGGCCTCAAGGACGTGTCGCAGCTGCGGGTGGGGGACACGCTGACGCTCTCCAGGGACGGGGCCGCCGAGCCGCTGCCCGGCTACAAGGAGGTCAAGCCGATGGTGTTCGCCGGGCTGTACCCGACCGACTCGGATCAGTACCCGGAGCTGCGCGACGCGCTCGAGAAGCTGAAGCTGAACGATGCCGCCCTGTCGTACGAGCCGGAGACCTCGCAGGCGCTCGGCTTCGGGTTTCGCTGCGGGTTCCTGGGGCTGCTGCACATGGACATCGTGCGGGAACGGCTCGAGCGCGAGTACGACCTCGACCTGCTGGTGACCGCGCCCAACGTCGCCTACCGGGTGCAGGACGTCAAGGAGGACTGGCACGAGGTGCACAACCCGGCCCAGATGCCGGCCTCGGGCGACGTCCTGTCCACCGAGGAGCCCTACGTGCGGGCGTCGCTGATCGCCCCCAAGGAGTTCGTGGGGCCGCTGATGGAGCTGACCCAGGACCGGCGGGGCGAGTTCGGCCACATGGAGTACCTGAGCGAGGAGCGGGTGCAGTTGGTCTACGACATCCCGCTGGCCGAGGTAGTGCTCGACTACTACGACCAGCTGAAGTCGCGCAGCCGCGGCTACGCCTCCTTCGACTACGACATGATCGGCTTCCGCGAGGGCAAGCTGGTGAAGGTGGACGTGCTGCTTGCCGGCGAGCAGGTCGATTCGCTGTCGCTGATCACGCACCGCGACAACGCCTACAAGCAGGGCAAGGCGCTGGTGGAGGCGCTGCGCGAGCGGATCCCGCGCCAGATGTTCGAGGTCGCGATCCAGGCGGCGATCGGCTCGCGCGTGATCGCCCGTGAGACCGTCAAGGCCAAGCGCAAGGACGTGCTGGCCAAGTGCTACGGCGGTGACGTCAGCCGCAAGCGGAAGTTGCTCGAGAAGCAGAAGAAGGGCAAGAAGCGCATGAAGCAGGTGGGCAACATCGAGGTGCCGCAGGAGGCGTTCCTGGCGGTGCTCGATCTGAACCGCGACGGAGGCAACGGTGGCGGCGGCTGAGCATCTCTATCTGCACGTGCCGTTCTGCGGCCACCGCTGCGGGTATTGCGACTTCGTCACGGTCACCGGCAACGGTGAGCTGCACGGCCGCTACGTCGACGCCCTGATCCGCGAGCTTGGCGGTGCGCCGGCGCGCCCGGCCACGATCTTCATCGGCGGCGGCACGCCGTCGCTGCTGGACGACGCGCTGCTCGCGCGACTGCTGGCGGCGCTGCCCACCTGCGACGAGCTGACCGTCGAGTGCAACCCGGAGACGATCACGCCGGCCAAGGCTCAAGTGTTGGTCGAGGGTGGGGTGACGCGGGTGTCGCTGGGCGCCCAGAGCTTCCAGCCGCAGCTGCTGGCGACGCTCGAACGTCGGGCTACGCCGGACCGGGTTGTGCAGGCGGTAAGGATGCTGCGCCAGGCGGGCGTCACGAACCTCAACCTCGACTTGATGTTCGGGGTTCCGGGGCAGTCGACCGCAGACCTGGCCGCCGACCTCGACCAGGCCTCGAGCCTGGAGCCCGAGCACATCAGTTACTACGAGCTCGAGGCCAAGCCCGGCACGCGGTTCACCCACCGCCACGGCGCCGAGCTGGAGCGCCAGGCGGAGGCGCTCGAGCACCACTACGAGACGGTCGTGGCCACGCTGCGGGACCGCGGCTACCACTGGTACGAGACCGCGAACTTCTGCCGCGACGGCCGCCAGGCGCGCCACAACCTGGGCTACTGGGAGGGGCGCGACTACCTCGGCCTGGGCGTCGGCGCCGTCTCCACGATCGGCCTGGAGCGGCGCCGCAACCGGCCGTCCCTGCGCGCCTACCTGGAGGCGGTGGAGGCGGGCCAGGCGCCCCCCGCCGAGATCGAGCTGCTGAGCCCGGCCGAGCGCGGCAGCGAGCGGCTGATGCTGGGCCTGCGGCTCGACCGGCCGATGCCGCTGGACGGGCTGGAGTGGCTGATCGACCCGCGCCAGCTCGAGCGCATGGCCGGCGCCGGGATGCTGGCCCGCGAGCCGGGCGGCATCCGGCTCAGCGAGCGCGGCCGGTTCATGGCAAACGACGTGGTCAGCACGCTGCTGCGATGAGTGAGATGGAACGACAGCTGACGCCGCGCCAGGTCCTGATCCTGCTGCGGGTGGTGCGCGAGTACATCTCGACCGGGCACCCGGTCGGCTCGAAGGCGCTGGTCGAAAGCGGCGCCGTCGACGCGTCGGCCTCGACGGTGCGGTACGAGCTCGCCGAGCTGGAGGCGCTGGGCCTGCTCGGCCACCCGCACACGTCGGCCGGCCGGGTGCCGACCGACGCCGGCTACCGGCTGTACGCACACCAGCTGCTGGAGCAGCCGCTGGGCGCCGCGCGGCTGCCGATCGACCTGTCGCAGGTGCGGAACGAGGTCGATGCGGCCCTGCGCAACACGACCGAGATGATGTCCCAGGTGACCAACCTGCTGGCGGTGGTGACGGCGCCGCCGCTGGAGACCGCAGAGATCCGCCACGTGGAGGTGCTGCGGCTGCAGCCGCGGATGGTGATGGTGGTGGTGATCACCTCCACCGGCGGTGTCACCAAGAGCATGTTCCCGTTCGAGGAGGCGGTCGACGAGAAGCTGATCGAGTGGGCCACCGCCTACCTGAACGAGCAGCTGGGCGGCGTGCGGCTGGGCGCGCGAGCGCTGCGCCAGCGCCTGTTCGACCCCGGCCTGGGGACCCGCGAGCTGGAGTTCATGGGGGCGCTGGAGCTGGCCTTCACCGAGCTGGTGGGCAGCGGCGAGCAGACCCTGTACGTGGGCGGCGCAGCACGGCTGGTGCAGGAGCTTCGCCACGACGACCTGGCCGAGATCAATGACCTGATGCTGGCGCTTGAGGAGCGGGCGGGCCTGCTGCAGCTGCTGCGCGGCGCGCTCGAGACGAATCGGCTGTACGTGCGCGTCGGCGGCGAGGAGGCGATCCCACAGCTGCGCGGGCTATCGCTGGTGGCCGCGAACTACGGGCTGCCGGCCCGCAACCTGGGCACCGTCTCGCTGATCGGCCCCAACCGCATGGACTACGTGAAGGCGATCCGGTCGGTGCGCGGGGCGGCGGCGCTTCTGTCCGACTTCGTCGAACAGGTCTACGAGTAGATCATCTGGGCCGTAACGGAGTCGCGCCTTTAACGGAGTCGCGCGTCGGAGTGGGGCTCCAGTCCACTCCGACGCGCTTCTTGACTCCGACCCCCCCGGCTGCGAGTTGGGTGGTGTGACCCCAAGGAGACTTGTGAATCCTTCCCGGCGGCCCACCGGTAGAGGGTTCGTCTCCGGCACCACCGTCTCGCCGTGCCGTCTTTGCGTTGTAGCCTCACAATAGTCGCCCGGGGGCTGCGGGTCAAGTGCACAAAAAGGGGTAAATCAAGTTGTCTGGCCGGATCTACTTGACTCCCCTCATTTTGGCTTGAAATAGCGTATAGTCCCGCGGTGGGCGAATTCTCTAGGAGGTGCTAGTCAAGTGACACTGGGTCCGCTACCTTGAGAGGCATGGGAGACGCGAAGACACTCGAGACCGTGCGCGGGGTCACTCGCCGCGAGCGCGCCACTGGGGTCGGCGCGCGCGTGCGCGAGGCGCGGCTCGAGATCGGGCTCACGCAGGGCGAGCTGGGGGGCTCGCGCTTCTCCAAGGAGTACGTGAGCCAGGTGGAGCTGGGCAAGACGCGGCCGTCGCCGGCCGCGCTCGACTGGTTTGCCGAGCGGCTCGGGGTCGACCGCATGGCGCTGGCCGGGGAGAGCACGGCGGCGATCATGGCCGCCTGCGAGGCGGCAATCACACGTGCCGAGGCCGAGATCGAGGCGCACCGCGACGCCGAGGCGCTCGCCGAGCTGGAGGGTGTAAGGGACGCCCTCCGGTCGCCGGGGAGCGAGCGGCTCGCCCTGCGGCTGCGGCTGGCGCGTGGCTGGGCGCTGCAGAACGTCGGCCGCCTCGACGATGCGCTGGTCGAGCTGGCCGCCGCGCGCCAGGCGGCGGAGCAGGCAGGATCGGGCGACGCCGTCGCGCTGGCCCTGTACCGGATCGGGGTCGTGCGGTACAAGATGGGCAGCCTGGCAACTGCGGCGTCGCTGCTGGACGAGGCGCTGCGGGCCTGCGAGACCACGGTCGACCCGTCGGATGCGCTGAGGGCGCGCATCTTCAACGCGAGGGCCAAGATCCGGCGGCGCCAGAAGGACTTCACGGCGGCGGCCGAGGACGTCGAGCAGGCGCTGGAGCTGGCGCACGCGCTGAACGACGACCGGGTGCTGGCGGAGACCTACCTGGACGCGTCGCTGGTGGCAGAGCGACGCAACGAGTACGCCCGCGCGCGCGAGCACGCCGAGCGGTCGAAGGCGCTGTTCGAGCGGGTGGCGGATCACGAGTACGTGGGCAAGCTGCTGAACAACCTCGGGCAGCTGCGCGCGATCACCGGTAAGCCGGAGGAGGCGGTGCCGCTCCTGCGCGAGTCGTTCCGGATCGCGGTGGAGCAGGACAATCGCATCGACGCGGCCTTCGCGGCGTCGTCATTGGCATCGGCACGGATGCACAGCGGCGATCTGGAGGGGGCGATCGAGAGCGGATATCGCGCGATCGAGTTATTGAGTTCGCGCGAGGAATACCGAGAAGAAGAAGGGAACGCTCAAATCGTGATCGGCCGCGCGTCGCTGACGCTCGGCCGGCTCGACCAGGCGGAGGTGTGCTTCAAGGCCGCGGCGGACTGTTTTGCGGCTGTGGAGACGGTGAGCCATCTCGCCGGCGCATGGGTCGCGCTCGGGGATGTGGCCCACAGCAGAGGGGAAGCAGCAAGGGCAGCGGAGTTGTACCGGCAGGCGGCAGAGGCCTTGCAGGACGTTCGCTGGTAGGGGAAGTACCCCCGTGGGCAGGAGGTAGGCAATGAAGATTCTGGTGAAGCGCCCAGCGCTGTTTGTCTGGGCAGTTGCACTGGCCATGTTTCTGGCCAGGGTCGGGCCGCACCACGGCCACGGCTTTCATCAGTGGTAACAGTGCGCGAGGGTCGGCTCCGCCATCTGCGGCGCCGGCCCTGCGCGGCTGATACGTCGCTCGCCTGAGGGCAGCGGGCTTTAGTGGCGCGCGCCTCTAGACTGCCCGCGTGGCTGCCAAACGTGACTACTACGAGGTGCTGGGCGTCGAGCGGGGCGCCGACGATGCCGAGGTCAAGAAGGCCTTTCGCAAGCTCGCCCGCGAGTTGCATCCCGACGTCAACCCCGGCGACCCCCAGGCTGTCGAGCGCTTCCGCGAGGTGGCCGAGGCCTACGAGGTGCTGTCCGACGCCGATACCCGAGCGCGCTACGACCGCTTCGGGCATGCCGGGGTGGACGGCTCTTCGCTGCACACCGACCAGTTCATGGACTTCGGGTCGCTCTCCGACCTGCTGGGCGCCTTCTTCGGCGACGACCTGTTCGGCGGTGCCCGTGCGCAGCGGCGTGGCGGCGACGTCGCCGCCAACGTGACGCTCGAGTTCGCGGAGGCCGCGTTCGGCGTCGAGCGCCGGCTCGACATCGAGGTGATCGGCGACTGTGACCGCTGCAGCGGCAGCGGCGCGGAGCCGGGCTCCGAGTCGCACACGTGCGACACCTGTGGCGGTCAGGGCCGCGTGCAGCGGGTGCAGCATACGGCGCTCGGCCAGTTTGTGCAGACCGGCGCCTGCCCCACCTGCGGCGGCCGCGGCGTCGTGATCGAGACCCCCTGCAGCGGCTGCCACGGGCGCGGGCTGCGGCAGGTGGCCGAGAAGGTCGAGGTGCAGATCCCGGCCGGGATCATGGACGGGCAACGGCTGCAGCTGCGCGGCCGCGGCAACCAGGGCCAGCCGGGCGGGCCGCGCGGAGACCTCTACGTCGGCGTGCGGGTCAGGCCGCACCCCAGCTTCGAGCGCGACGGCAACGACGTCGTGACGGTGCTGAACCTGCCCTTCACGCGCGCCGCGCTCGGCACCACCGTGACGGTGGAGACGCTGGACGGCGAGCAGCAGGTGGAGCTGCGGGCCGGCACCCAGCCGGGCGACGTGATGGTGCTGCGCGGCAAGGGCGTGCCGGTGCTGAACGGCCGCGGCCGCGGCGACCACCGGGTGCTGGTGAACGTGATGCTGCCGCAGCGGCTGACCGACGACCAGCGTCGCCTGCTGGCCGAGTTCGAGGCGGCCGTTGCCGACGATACGTACAAGCCCGACGAGTCGTTCCTGGGCCGCATCCGCTCGGCCTTCTCGGGATGAACCGCTACACCCTGCGCGTCCCGGCGGCCGACGCGGAGCTGGCCACGCTGCGCATGCTGGAGTGGTTCCCGGACGGGATCGAGGAGCAACGCAACGGCGACCAGGTGGAGCTGTCGGGCTTCGCCGAGCAGGCCCCGGATCCGTCGCTCCGCGAGAGCCCGGTCGTGGACGGCTGGGCCGACGCCTGGCGCGACTTTCACCGGCCGGTGCGCGAGGGCCGGTTGTGGGTGGGGCCTCCCTGGTCGCAGCCCGAGCCGATCGCCGTCGTGATCGATCCCGGCCGCGCGTTCGGCACCGGCGCGCACGGCTCCACGCGGGCGGCGCTGGCGCTGCTCCAGGAGCTCGAGCCCGGGCCGGCACTCGACCTCGGCTGCGGCTCCGGCGTGCTCTCGATCGCGGCTGCCAGGCTCGGGTTCGGTCCGCTGCAGGCGTTCGACGTCGATCCGCTGGCCGTCCAGGCCACGCAGATCAACGCCGCCTGCAACGACGTCGAGTTGACCGCCGAGCACCGCGACGTCCTGACCGACCCGCTTCCGCCCGCACCGCTGTGGCTGGCCAACCTGGAGCTGCACCTGCTGGAGCCGCTGCTGCGGCGACCCGACCGGCCGCCGCTGGTGCTGGCGTCGGGCCTGCTCGAGCGCCAGACCGTGGGCGGAGCGCGCCGGGCGGTGGTGGACGGCTGGGCGGCCGAGCTGGTGGAACGCTGAGCGGGCACGTCTACCGCTTTTTCGCGCGCGACCTGCGGGACGGGGTGGCGCACCTGTCCGACGGCGACCGCCGCCACCTCGAGCAGGTGCTGCGCCTGCCGGTCGGCGATACTTGCGAGATCGTGTGGGAGGGCCGCGTGTTTCGAGCGCGCGTGCGCTCCGATGGATGCGAACTGATCGAGGAGGTGGAGGTCCTGCCCAAAGCGCCGTCGGTGACCGTCTGGATCGCCCAGCCGGGGGCCCGCTCGGACGAGGCGGTCGAAAAGCTGACCGAGCTGGGCGTCGCCCGGATCGGCCCGCTTCGCACCGAGCTTCTGAAGGGCTCGTTCTCTGAGAGCCGCCTCGAGCGCTGGGCGCGGGTGGCCGAGGCCGCCGCGAAGCAGTCGAAGCAATCACGGCTGCCGGAGCTGCTGGCGCCGTCCGCCTACGCGGACGTGCTCAGCCGTGAGGCGGTGGTTCTCAGTAACACAGGCGCGTCGGGCGGCCTCGCCGATCGCATCGTCGGCCGCCGCTCGGCCACGCTGCTGATCGGCCCGGAGCCGGGCTTCTCGGATGCCGAGCTGGAGCTGGCGCGATCGCGCGGCGTCGCCGTGGCGACCTTCGGGCCGGTGGTGCTGCGCACCGAGACGGCGGCGATCGTGGCCGCGGCGCTGGCGCTGCGAGAGATGGGCTTTCTGGGGTGACGACATTTGCCACCGAGTTCCTCGGCTGCAAGGTGTCGATGACCGACGCCCAGCAGGTGCGCGAGCGGCTGGCGGCCGACGGCCATCGGGAGGTGCCGGCCGATCAGGCGGCGGTGCGCGTCCTCAACACCTGCTGCGTTACGGCCGAGGCGGTGGCCAAGTCCCGCAAGGCCGCACGCCGGGCGGCGCGGAGCGCCGAGCGGGTGGTCGTGACCGGCTGCGCCGCCGCGCTGGACGGTGCCTTCGACGGCCTCCCCGAGAACGTGACGGTGCTGTCGAGGCGGTCGGAGCTGCTTGCGCCGGCCGTCTCGGAGCAGATGGGGCCGCTGTCCTGCACCGGCGTCACTCAGCCCCGGTTCGGCCGCACCCGGGCCTACGTCAAGATCCAGGACGGTTGCTCGTTCGCCTGCAGCTACTGCGTGATACCGCAGGTGCGGGGCGCCAGCCGCAGCCGCTCGGCGGCGGCGGTGCTGGCGGAGGCGCGGCGGCGAGCGTCGCAGGGCCACCGCGAGCTGGTGCTGACAGGCGTCAACCTGGGGTGTTTTCGTGACCGGGAGGCGGGCCTTGACCTGGCCGGCCTGCTGGAGGCGGTGGCGGCCGTCGACGGCGTGGAGCGGGTACGACTGTCGTCGATCGAGGTCAATCACCTCAGCGACCGGCTGCTGCGCGCCGTCGCGGACACGCCCGGCGTGGCGCGGCACCTGCACGTGCCCATGCAGTCGGGCTCGGACCGCGTGCTTCGGGCGATGCGGCGCCACTACGCCGCGGCGGGGTTCCTGGACAAGATGCACCGGGCGCGGGAGCTGGTCGCGGGCATCAATCTCACCAGCGACGTGATCGTCGGCCACCCATCAGAGCAGGTCGACGACTTCGGCGCCACGCTCGACGCGGTCAGCGCCACCGGATTCACCAAGGTGCACGTGTTCCCGTACTCGCCGCGGCCGGGCACGGCCGACGCGGGCGACGATCCGGTGACGGCCGCGGAGAAGCGCCGCCGCTCGCGCCAGCTGCGGGCGCTGTCGGATGCCCAGGGCGCCGCGCACCGGGCGTCCAAGGTGGGGCGGCGCGAGCGGGTGCTGGTGGAGGACGCCGACGGGCGCGGGTACAGCGACGACTACACGCCGTTCCGCGTGACCGGCGGTATGCGCGGCCGGCTGGCCGACGTGCTGGGCGTGCTCGCGGCCGGCGACGCCGTGATCGCTACCCTGTGCTCGTGACCCTCCCCGAACAGGTCCAGGCCGAGCTGCGCGACGCGATGAAGAGCGGCCAGCGCGAGCGGCTGGACGCGCTGCGCCTGATCTACTCGTCCCTGCAGAGGGCCGAGAAGGACGCTCCCGGGGAGTTCGGCGACGAGCAGGCGATGGTGGTGCTGCGGCGTGAGCGAAAGCAACGGCTGGAGGCGGCCGAGGCCTACGACAAGGCCGGTCAGGATGACCGCGCCGCCCGCGAGCGCGCCGACGTGCCGGTGATCGACGAGTTCCTGCCGGCCCCGCTCAGCGAGCAGGAACTGGCGGCGCTGGTGGATGCGGCGATCGCCGACACCGGCGCCGAGACGATGAAGGACATGGGCCGCGTGATGGGGCTGGTCACCGAGCGTTCGGGCGGACGCGCCGACGGTCGTGTGGCATCTGCTCTCGTACGTGACCGCCTGTCGGCGTAGACTTTCGGGGATGGCTCTTTCCACGATCGCGGCGGTCCAGACGACCTGATGGCACGACTCAAGGTCTCGGTCGGGCACGACCTGGCGACGGAACTGGGCGATGATCGCGACGCTGTGCTGCACGAGCTGGCCGAGCGCACCGGAGCGAGCGTCTACCTGCGCGGGAACGAGCTGACCCTGGAGGGCGAGGATCCGGCCGTCGAGCGGGCCAAGACGATGGTCGAGGAGCTGTCGCAGCTGGTCGTGCAGGGCATCTCGATCGGGCCGCAGACGGTCGAGGCGGTGGCCGGGGTGCTGACCGCCGACGGCCGCGCCGTCGACGTGCTGCACGACGTCGTCTGGCGCCATCGCGGCCAGCGCGTCTCGCCAAAGACGCTGGGCCAGAAGGCGTACGTCGATGCGATCCGCGCCAACACGGTCACCTTCGGGATCGGGCCGGCCGGCACCGGCAAGACCTACCTCGCGATCGCGCTGGCCGTGGCGGCGCTGTCGGAGCGCGAGGTGGCGCGGATCATCCTGACCCGGCCCGCGGTCGAGGCGGGCGAGCGGCTGGGCTTCCTGCCGGGCGACCTGCAGGCGAAGGTCGACCCCTACCTGCGCCCGCTGTTCGACGCCCTGCACGACATGCTGGACGCCGACAAGCTTCTCAACTACATCGACACCGGCATGATCGAGGTGGCGCCGCTGGCGTTCATGCGCGGGCGCACGCTGAACGACTCGTTCATCATCCTGGACGAGGCGCAGAACACCAGCCCCGAGCAGATGCAGATGTTCCTGACCCGGCTCGGCTTCGGATCGCGCGTTGTCGTCACCGGTGACATCACGCAGATCGACCTGCCCCGCGAGCAGCGCTCCGGTCTGGTGAACGTGATGCGGGTGCTGGAGGGAGTGCCCGACATCTCGTTCATCCACTTCTCCGACGCCGACGTTGTGCGCCACAAGCTCGTGCAGCGGATCGTGAATGCCTACCTGCAGCACGCCGAGCAGAACGGGCCGGGACGGCCGGAGTGATGGTCGAGGTGGAGATCGAGAACCACAGCGGCTGGCGGGTGGACGAGCCGGCCGCGGCCGCGGTCCTGCGCTCGGCGCTCGCGGCTGAGGGCGTCGACAGCGGCGAGGTGGGGCTGGAGTTCGTGGACGAGCGGCGCATCGCCGAGCTGAACGGGGAACACCGCGGCAAGCCGTCGGCGACCGACGTGCTGTCGTTCCCGATCGACGGCCGTGCCCTGCTCCCCGAGGGCGTCCCCCGCCAGCTGGGCGACCTGGTGGTGTGCCCGGCGGTGGCATCGGCTGAGGGGACGCCAATCGCGACGCTGCTGGTGCACGGCGTGCTGCACCTGGTGGGATACGACCACGAGACCGATGGCGGGGCGATGCTGGCCCGCCAGAACGAGTTGCTCGCGGAGGTGGCGCCCGTTGTCGCCGACCCTGCGTAGCCGCGACGAGCTGATCAAGGACGCGCGCCGGGCCGGGCCCTTCCGGCTGGCGCGGCAGGAGGCTGCCGGCCTGGTCACGAGTTTCAACTACGCGTTCGAGGGCGTCATCTACGTGGTCCGCACGCAGCGCAACATGCGCGTGCACTTCGCGGTCGCGCTGTCCGTGCTGCCGCTGGGCGTTGCGCTGGGCGTGACCCGGTTCGAGCTGCTGGCGCTGCTCCTGTCGGTGTCGTTCGTGCTGATCGCCGAGATGTTCAATACGGCGCTCGAGAAGGCGATAGATGTGGCCACCAACTCGTTCGATCCGCTGGCGCGCACGGCGAAGGACGTCGCCGCCGGCGCGGTGCTGGTGGCGGCTGTGAACGCCACGTTCGTCGGCTACCTGGTGTTCGCCGAGCGGCTACGCAACCCCAGCCGGCGCGCGATCGACACCGTGCGCGGGTCTCCGGTGCACCTGACCGTGATCGCGCTGGCGCTGGTGATCATGGTCGTGATCGCGCTGAAGGCGCGCACCGACCGCGAGACGCTGCTGCGCGGGGGGCTGCCCTCCGGCCACGCCGCGGTCGCCTTCGGCGGCTGGGTTGCGGTGACGTTCGCCGTGGCAGACTACCGCCACGCGGTGCTGGTCTCGACCGTGGTCTTCCTGATGGCGACGCTGGTCGCCCAGACGCGAATCGAGGCCGGCGTCCACACGACACCCGAGGTGATCCTCGGCGCCCTGCTGGGGGCGACCGTGACCGCGGCCGTGTTCCAGGCGTTCAGCTGACTTCGAGTCGATCGTCACGACCGTCTAGCCAACCGGCCGGTTGAGTCGCAGAATGTGGTGATGAACCGATTTCAGCGCTCCTTCCGCCTGCTCTCCCAGTCACTCGCCATCATCCGGCGCGACCGCAGCCTGTTGTGGTTCCCGGTGCTGTCGGCGGCGTTCACGCTGCTCGCGGTCGCGATCGTGCTGGTGCCGGCCGCCGTGCTGCTGCTGCCGGGTGCCACCGCCGACAGCGCGCACAGCTGGCCGATGCTGGTCGTGGCAGGGCTGGCGGGCTACGCCGCCACTGCGGTTGCCACCTACTTCAACGTGGCCCTGGTCAGCTGCGCGGCGCGCAGCTTCCACGGCGAGCACACCAGCGCGGCTGAAGGGATGCGCGCGGCAAACGCCCGGCTCGGGTCGATCTTGCTGTGGGCGCTGATCGCCTCGCTGGTGGGCCTGGTGATCCGGTCGGTCGAGCAGCGCGCCGGCATCGTGGGCAGCATCGTGGCGCGTCTGCTGGGGGCGGGATGGGCGATCGCCACGTACTTCGTGATCCCGGTGCTGGCGTTCGAGCAGGTGGGCCCGGCCGACGCCGTCCGCCGCAGCGTCGCCACGGTGCGCCGTTCCTGGGGCGAGAGCCTGATCGGCAACGTCGGGCTGGGCATCGCGACATTCCTGCTGGCGCTGCCGCTGGTCGGCATCGGGCTGGTGGGGGCCGCCGTGGTGGGGGCGAGCCCGGCGGCCGGCGTGGGACTGCTGGTGGTGGCGGCTGGGCTGGGAGTGGTGCTGCTCGTGGTCAGCTCCGCGATGGGCCAGATCTACAAGACCGCGGTCTACCTGTATGCCGAGACCGGGGAGATCGCGGGCTACTCGAGCGAGCTGCTCGAGGGGGCCTTCCGCGACAAGAGCCAGGGGCGCCGCCGCTTCTTCGGCTAGAGCTGTGACGGTTTCGTGACGGGTTGCGTCTGGTTCCGTGACGCCCCCGTCCCTAGCCTGTGAGCATGGCCGATTCCGCAACCTCGACCGCGCTGGTGATCGCCGGCCGGTACCTGGCCAGCCCGGCGGCGCTACGGGCCCGGCCGGAGGGGCCGATCGACGCGCTGGACACGAGATCGGGTCGCACCGCACAGGTGCGGATCGTGTTCGCGTCCGACGGCTGGGACGACGACGACTTCACCGACGCCGTGACACGCTGGTGCGCTCTTGCCTGCTCGGAGATCTGCGGCGTGCTCGACTTCGGCGAGCACGAGGGACGCAGGTTCCTGGTCGTGTCGCCATCGCTGGGCATGAGCATCGAGCGGTGGCAGGCCACACGCCGTCCGGGGCCGGCCGACGCCGCCCGGCTGGCGCTGTCGTTCGGCCGTCTGGCCGAGCGGATCGCGGCGGCGGGTTTCCCTGTCGACGCATGCGATCTTGGCGACTGCGCGGTCGGGCCGGGCCCGACTCCGTTTCTGGAGCGGCCGCTACTGGGCTCGCCGGCGGTCAACCCGATCCTGGTGGGGCCGCGCGACGGGCAGCGCACGCTGGCGGCGATCCTGCGCGCAGCGGGTGGGGCGGGACTGGGCCCATCGCTCGAGGAGTGGACGGCCCGAGCAGCAGCAGCCGGGTACGAGTCGCTAGCCGATTGCCTGGACGAGCTCGAGCGTTGCGGTAACGAGGCCCGCCAGGCCGGCGACGACACCGAGGTGGTGGGGTTGGCCGGGCTGTTCGACGACGATGACGACGAGCACCTGGCGCGGCTGCTGCCGCCGGAGCCGCGCACCTGGCCGCGGCGGCTCGCCGGCGGGTTGGGGGCGCTGGCGCTGGCGGTGCTGGCGATCGCAGCCATCGGTCACCGGGCGTCTGGCACGCCGGCCCCGACACCCATGCCCTCCCCGCCGCGACCGGTGGCAGCGGCTCCCGTCACGGCGCCGAAACCGTCGCACCCGAAGCCGACGCATCCGCGGAAGCGGCACCCCGCAAAGCAGCACCCGCGCGTCCATCGGCACCGCCATCCGTACGGAACGAGCCCATCACGATCGGCCCAGGCGACGCCTCCCGTGCAGCCGCCGCCGTCGACGCCGCCCAGCACCTCGGCCGGGTCAGGCGCTGGTGACCCGCTGCCCGATCCCGGCGGCACCAGCATGCTCCCCGCGCCCTGACCGTGGGCCCGCCGGGGTCTGGTCAGGTATCAGCCGGCCTTCGCGATCACGCCCCTCATCTCATCGGCGGAAAGCGCGCGCAACGTGGTGGTGCGGAGGTTGCCCTGAGAAGCCAGCTTCAACAGGGCGGCGGCTAGCGTTTCGCCGTCCGGCGCCTCGACAATGCTCACGATGTCGTGATTTCCGAGCGTCCAGTAGATGGACTTGAAGCTGACGCCCATCCCCTCAAATTCGCCCCGCGCGGCTTCGTAGCGATCGACGGTGTCGGCGAAGCTCGCCACACCCTGCTGAGTCCAGTCGATGAGCAATACATACGTCGGCATCTAAGCCTCCTCGGTCGGTCTCGACGACCCTACACCCCCCGAGCGTCCCACCGCTCAACGCGGGGCGCGTCGGCAGATGATCGCGATCTGGCGCACGGGCCTCGTCGACCGAACCGTGACACCGCCGGGTACGCTGCCGCCATGCCGCTGACGGATGATGACCTGGCCCTGTACGAGCGAGCGCGTGGCGCGTCTGCGAATGCGCACGCGCCGTACTCGCGCTTTCCGGTCGGCGCCGCGCTGCTCACCGACGACGGGCAGGTGTTCACCGGCGCCAACGTCGAGAATGCCTCGTTCGGCCTGAGCTGCTGTGCGGAGCGCACCGCGATCTTCACGGCCGTCTCGGCCGGCCACAGCGACCTGGCCGCGATCGCGGTGCACGCCGAGGCGGGGTCGGCGCCGCCCTGTGGCGCCTGCCGCCAGGTGATGGCCGAGTTCGCGCCGCAGCTGCGCGTGATCTGGCGGCGTGACGGGGAGCTGGTGGCCTCGTCGCTGGGCGACCTGCTGCCCGACGGCTTCCACCTGTGAGCGAGCCGGCCGAGCACCGCTCCGGGCTGGTGGCGATGGCCGGACGGCCGAACGCCGGCAAATCAACGCTCGTCAACCGTCTGGTGGGGGAGCACGTGGCGGCCGTGTCGTCGCGCCCGCAGACCACCCGGCGCCGGGCGTTGGGCGCCGTCACGGGTGACGGCTGGCAGATGGTGCTGGTCGATCTGCCCGGGATCACGAAGCCGTTCGACAGGCTGACCGAGCGGATGCAGCGAGCGGTCGACGAAACGCTGTCCGATGCCGACGCGGTGGTGCTGATGCTGAACGGGCAGGACGGCGTGGGGCCCGGGGATCGCTATATCGCCGCGCGCGTGCTGCGGGACGGCTCCGTGCCCTGCCTGATCGCGATCAACAAGACCGATCGCATGCGGCCGCATGCGATTGCCGAGACGATCAGCGCGGCCGCGCAGCTGGGGCCGTTCCACTCCATGCATCCGATCAGCGCGCTGAAGGGAGACGGGGTGGATGCGCTGCGCGACGACCTCGTGTCCTTGCTCGCGCCGGGTCCGGCCTACTTCCCGGAAGGCGTGATCAGCGATCAGACCGACGAGGCCCGGGTCGGCGAGGCGGTGCGCGAGGGGGCGCTCGAGGCGCTGCGCGACGAGATCCCACACGCGGTTGCGGTGCGGATCGAGGAGATCGTGCCCGGCCGGCGTGGCATGACGGTGGTGCGGGCGACCATCATCTGCGAGACCGACTCGCAGAAGCGGATCGTGGTGGGCGCCGGCGGGTCGAAGGTGAAGGAGATCGGCACGGTCGCAAGGCCGCAGGTCGAGAGCATCGTGGGCGGCCCGGTGTTCCTGGAGCTGAGCGTCAAGGTGCTGCCGCGATGGCGGCGCGACGAGGCCGAGCTCGACCGGCTGGGGATTTGACGGCGCCGAGCAGAGCTAGAACATGGACTAAGCTGTTCCCGGATGCCTCCATTAGCCGTCGAGCACGTCGCCCGAGCCGTTGACCACACGCTGCTCGACCCAGGCGCAGGAGATGCGTCCCTGATCGCGCTCTGCCGGGAGGCCGACGAGCACGGATTCGCCGCGGTGTGCGTGTACCCCTGGTGGGTGCCACGTGCGCGGGCGTTGCTGCAGGGCGGCGCGGCCGTGTGCACGGTCGTGTCGTTCCCGCACGGCCTGGACGCGACCGCCGCGAAGTGCGAGGCGGCCCGCGTCGCGATTGCGGCGGGCGCGGACGAGATCGACGTCGTGATCGCCTACGCCGCGCTGCGCGACGGTGACCTGAAGGCGGCCGGCGACGACCTGTCGGCCGTGGTCGACGCCGCGCGCGCCGAGCGCGGCGACGTCGTGGTGAAGGCGATCATCGAGACGGCCCAGCTCAGCCACGACGAGATCGTGCTCGCCTGCGGGCTGGTCGCTGCGGCCGGTGCCGACTTCGCGAAGACGTCGACCGGCCACGCCGGCGGCGCGACGGTTCCGGCCGTCTCGCTGATGCGCGCGTCGCTGCCGCCGTCGGTCGCGGTGAAGGCGTCCGGCGGCATCCGCACCGCAGACTCCGCGCTTGACATGCTGGACGCCGGCGCGACCCGCATCGGCACCAGCCATGCGCTCTCCATCATCGCCGAGCTGGAGACGCATGCCCTCGCTCGATAAACGGCTGTCCTCGACCCGCCGAGAGGTCGAGGAGCGGCGGCGGGCACGGCCGCTGGCGCAGCTCGAGCGGGAGGTGGCGGCGCTGGCACCGATCCGGCCCTTCACCGAGTCGATCGGCGGCGAGGAGATCTCCTTCGTGCAGCGCGTGAAGGAGGCCGACGGCGCGCTGCTGGAGCTGGCAGAAGAGCTGGAGGTGGCGGGGTTGGCGGCAGCGCTGGGGCCGCTCGCCGACTTGGCCGCCGACAACTCGCTGCCGATGCTTCTCACCGACATGATCGTTGACGCCTACCAGCTGTACGAGTGCCGGCTGGCGGGCGCCGGCGCCGTGGTGCTGGTGGCGGCCGCGTTCGAGGACGCCCACGAGCGGTTCGAGGAGCTGTACAGCGTGGCCGGCTTGGTCGACCTGGACGTGATCGTCGAGGTTGCGCACGAGGACGAGCTGGAGGAGGCGCTGGAGCTGCTCGATCCCGACTCGTTCCTGCTCCGAAACCGCGGGTCCGACGATGACGGCACGGTCGACTTCGAGCGCACGTTCTCGCTGCTCGAGGAGGTGCCGGCCGGCAAGACCGTGTTCAGCCAGGGCGGCGTGCGCGAACGCGAGCAGGTGGCGGCGCTGGAGCGATCGGGCGTGGACGCGGTGATCCTGGGCCCGTGGGCTGCGGCCGGCGACCTGGCCGAGACGCTGCGGCAGCTGCGCGGCGAGTCGCGCTAGCCGAACAGCGCTTCAGCCTGGGCGTAGAGCTCGGGCGGCACGGTCTTCAGCCTGGCCACTGCATCGGAGATCGGCACGGCCACGATCTCGTCGCCGCGCAGGGACGCCATCATGCCGAACGACCCCTCGAACACGAGGTCGGCCGCTCGCAGGCCGAAGCGGGTTGCAAGCACGCGGTCGTGCGCGGTGGGCGACCCGCCGCGCTGGACGTGCCCGAGCTGGGTGACGCGCGTCTCGAAGCCTGTGCGCTGCTCGATCTCGCCGGCCAGCATCGCGCCGATGCCGCCCAGACGGGTGTGGCCGAAGCCGTCCGCCTCGGGCGCGGCCACCAGTTGCCCGTCGCCGCCCTCGAAGCGCAGCTCCCAGCCCTCGCTGACGACCACGATCGAGAAGTCCTTGCCGCGCCGGTGGCGGCGGTCGATCAGTTCGCAACAGCGCTCGACGGTGACCGGCTGCTCGGGGATCAGAACGACGTCGGCGCCGCCTGCCATGCCGGACATGAGCGCGATCCAACCGGCGTGGCGGCCCATCACCTCGCAGACCATGACGCGGTCGTGGGATTCGGCGGTCGAGTGCAGCCGGTCGATGGCCTCGGTCGCGATCGAGAGCGCCGTGTCGAACCCGAACGTGTAGTCGGTGGCGGAGAGGTCGTTGTCGATCGTCTTGGGGACGCCCACGACCGGCGCATCGTGCTCCGCGTACAGGCGGGCAGCCACGCCAAGGGTGTCCTCGCCGCCGATCGCGACCAGCGCATCCAGCCCGGCCAGGGATGCGAGCGTGGCCTCGAGGCCGCCGTCGACCTTGAAGGGGTTGGTTCGCGAGGTGCGCAGGATGGTGCCGCCTCGGGGAAGGATGCCGCTGATGTCGCGGGCACCGAGCGGCTTGGTCGTGCCGTCGATCAGCCCGCGCCAGCCATGCAGGATGCCGACGACCTCATCTCCACGATCGAGCGCGCGCCGGGTGACTGCGCGGATCACCGCGTTCAGGCCGGGACAGTCCCCGCCTCCTGTGAGGATGCCGATCCGCATCGTGGCCATGCTAGCCCCGGGTTCGGCGCTCATCATCGGCAGCGCCTGGACGCGATTCGCGTACTCTCTTCGGGCAGGGCCGAAGTGGCGGAACCGGTAGACGCGCCGGACTCAAAATCCGGTGGGGGAAACCTCGTGTGGGTTCGAGTCCCACCTTCGGCA
>DATIOK010000207.1:0-1503 GCA_035473255.1 Gaiellales bacterium | reverse complement strand
GCTTGGACTCCGGAGCGCCCTGTTGCCGCAGGAACACCGCGGGCATGGCGAACCAGGGCTGAGGCAAAGTCGCGTTGAGTGGTAGCTGACCTGCGGCGACACACCATGATCGGTACCAGGACGGGCACGGGCCCGGCGTGATCATGAGGGTGTCTAAGTCCTTGACCACGTCAGGAAGCCCGTGCCCGCATCAGCAGTGTCCTCGATCGTTGCCGCCCTCGATCATCCGGAGGTCGCCCTCGACCCGGACACCGCGCCGGTTGTCGCGTTGTCACTGGTCGAGGCGTTCGCGCAGATCCCCGATCCGCGCAAGGCCCGCGGGATCCGCCATGGCGTGCTGGCGATCGTGCTGCTCGGGGCGTGCGCGGTCCTGACCGGGGCCCGGTCGTTCGCCGCGATCGGCGAGTACGCCCACGACATCGGCCGCACGATCCTCGACCGGCTCGGCGTCGGCGTCGTGGTGCCACACGCCTCGACCATCCGCCGGGTCCTGCAAGACCTCGACCCCGACGCGGTCGAGGCCGCGATGCGCACCTGGGCCCTGGCCCAACTTGCCGACCGGCCCGCACCCGACGGTGTTCCGGTGCGTGAGCAGCGCCAGGTTCTTACGCTGGACGGCAAAACCGTACGCGGCGCCCACATCCCTGCCGGCGCCGACACCAGCGCCGACACCAGCGCCGACACCAGCGCCGATGCGGGCACGGGTGGTTATCGGCAGCCGCACCTGGTGTCCGTGCTCGACCAGGGCAGCGGTGTCGTCCTCGGCCAGGTTCAGGTCGAGGCCAAGGGCAGCGAGGTTGCCGCGTTTCCTACCCTGCTCGAGGGGCTGGATCTGACCGATGTCCTGATCACCGCCGACGCCGTCCACACCAACCGCCACCACGCCGACTACCTGCACCGGCGCGGCGGCCACTACCTGCTGACAGCGAAGCTCAACCAGCCCACGTTGCTGCGTCGGCTGCGCGCGCTGCCGTGGAAACAGATCGGGGTCGCCGCCCGCGAACGCGGCCGCGGTCACGGCCGGGTCGAGACCCGCTCGATCAGTGTCGTGTCCCTACAGCCGTGCCCGGACCTGAGTGGACCGTTCTTCCCGCACGCCGCCCAGGCCGTCAAGGTCGTCCGCCGCCGGCGCGCATTGGGCAGCACGAAGTGGACCACGGTCACCGTGTACGCGATCACCTCACTGACCGCGCTGGAGGCCGATCCCGTGTTGCTGGCCCGCTGGCTGCGCGGGCACCGGGCGATCGAGGCGCTGCATTGGGTTCGGGATGTGTCCTTCGACGAGGACCGCTCCCAGGTCCGCACCCGCAACGGGCCACAGATCATGGCCGCGCTACGCAATCTCGTCATCACCGCGCTACGTCTGGCCGGGGTCACCAACATCGCCGCCGCACTGCGCCGCCACGCCCGCGAGCCGCACCGCCCGCTCACCACCTACAAGATCGCATAGCGACTTTGCCTCAGCCCTGCTCGCGGGCCGAGATCAGAGGGCGTACGGTGCTT
>DATIOK010000206.1:0-2248 GCA_035473255.1 Gaiellales bacterium | reverse complement strand
CTCGATCGCTACTATCGTCGGAATCGCCCGAATGCTGAATCACCACAATCGGCGCCGGATCGACAAGGGAGGGTGACATGGCCGATTTCGCAGCGAGGCTGAACAAACTCTTCGAGACCGTTCATCCGCCGGGCCGCAAGCCGCCCACAAACGCCGGGGTCGCCGCGGCGCTCACCGAAGCCGGGCACTCGATATCCAAGCCCTACCTTTCGCAGCTACGATCTGGACAGCGGACCAACCCGTCGGACGACACGGTGGCGGCGCTCGCGAAGTTCTTCAAGGTCAAATCGGACTACTTCTTCAACGACATCTACGCCGCGAAGATCGATCGCGACCTCGAACTGCTCGCGCAACTCCAGGGTTACGGACTGCGCCGGTTGTCCAGCCGCGCATTCGATCTGTCCGAGGAATCCCAGAACCTGCTGACCTCGCTGGCCGAGAAGTTGCGCGCCAGTGAAGGCCTGCCCGAGGTTCCGCCCGACGCCACGCGCTAGGAGGCCGCTGAACAAGGGCGGTTCTCGGGCCGGTCGCTCTACGGGCCCGAGGCGCGAAATTGGCCGGACGGTCGCGCGCGATGGCCGATCGGCGGCGGGGCAGAGCATCGGGACCGTGCGAGGGCGTGTGGTCGGCGGGTGGATGCCCGGCTGGGCCCGGTACGGGCGCCGATCGGCGCCCGTACCGGGCCCGTTTCAGGCGGTCTGGGGCGCCAGAGCCCAGACTCCTGCCGTGCGGGTGAGGCCACGGCCGAGGAGATTACGCAGGTTGAGTGCGGCGGTGCGGCGGGTGAGCCAGGCGTTGTTCTTGGTGGTGCCGCGGTAGCGCAGTTTCAGGCGGCGGCCGCCGCGGCTGGCGATCTGGGAGACGACGCGTTCCACGTTGGGCCGGAACTTGCGGTACGTCTGCGGCAGTTCGGGGTCGGCGGCCCAGTCGCGGCGGGCCGCGCGGAGCAAGTCGTCTCGTTGGTGCAGAACGATCTTTCGGCCGGTGTGGGACTTTGTGCACCGCGCACGTAGCGGACAGTCGCGGCACAACGCGCCGAAGGTGGCCACCCTGGTCGCACTGAGCGGGCGGGTGTGACCGGCCGGGCAGCCCACCGTGCCCGCCCGCTCGTCGACGGTGAAGTCGTCGACGGTGAACCCATCCTCCACGGGCGCCTGCAGCGGTTTGGGTTTGATCACCGCCAGGTGCCCGGCGTCGTCGATCGCGCCACGCAGATCCCCTGTGCCGTAAGCGGAATCGCCGTACCACTCACGCGGGCCGCCCTTCTCGCACAGGTCGTCGCGGGCGGCGCCGTCCGTGTCGGCGTCGTCGGCGGTGTCGTCCGCGTCGGCGGTGTCGGCGGCCAGGAACCGCGCCGCCACTCCCGGATCGGAGTTCTCGCTGCCGGCGGCCTTGGTCAGCGCCTCGTCGGTGATGATCCCGGTCTCCGGTTCCGCGGCCACGTGCGCCCGATACCCGTCCCGGCGCGCCTCGGGGGACTTGCGGGTGTGCCGGGCGTCCTGGTCCACGGTGGAGATCACCCGGTCGGGGGCGACCTTGCGGGCGATGCGCCACCGCCCGTCGGTGCCGTCGGACCCGTCGGCGGGTTCGACGTCCTGACCGGCGACCAGCGCCAGCAACGCCAGGGCCGCGGCCACCGGCGCCTCGGCCTGCTCCTGGTCGGGCCCGGCGAGCGCCTCGAGCAGCGCGTTCGCGTCGTTGACCAGGGCCGAGACCAGCGCGTCCTTCGCGCCGGGCTCGTCCCAGTCGATCGACGGCTTGCCCGGGCGGCTGTAGTCGTGGCCGGTGCACACCGCCGCGATCGCCTCGCCGGCGCCGGGCACGATCCACCGGCACCGCCGGATCGCCGAGACCAGCTGGGTGATGGTGTCCTGGGTGGCGACCGCGTCGGCCAGGATCGTGGAGTCCACCGCGCGTTTGCGGCGCCCACGCAGGATCCCGGTCTCGGCGACGACCGTGCGGACCGCCTCGTTGATCCGGTGCGGCCGCTGCGATTTCGCCAGCCGCTTCCGCCAGTACACCAGGGTCGACGGGTCGAATCCGGTGTGGTCCAACGCCATCCCGGTTGCGACCTTCCAGCGCAGGTCACAGCGGGCCGCCTCCGCGGTCTCCCGGTCCGACAGATCGTGCAGGGTCTGCAGCACCAGGATCGAGGCCATCACCGACGCCGGGATCGAGGGCCGTCCCAGATCCGAGGGGAACAGGTCCTCGAAGTCCTCGTCACCGAACACGTCTCGGCGATGATCTG
>DATIOK010000205.1:0-7912 GCA_035473255.1 Gaiellales bacterium | reverse complement strand
TTCACCGAGACCCGTGGCAGCGTTGCCTCCGAAGTCAGCTTCGGGGCAATGGTGATCGGGATCCTGGTGCTCGGCGGCCTGTTTTCGGTGGCACAGATCGAGGGTGTCTCGTTCACCGTGCTGCTGCATCAGATTCAAAACGGGCGCTAATCGCAGAGGCGTAGCCTCGGGCTGATCGGGAACATCCCGATCCCACGTCCGAAGCTACGCTGCCTGCGTGATCTTCAGACGTCTACTGGGATTCCTGCGCCCGTATCGGGCGCAGGTGATCGTCTCGACGCTGCTCGCAGTTGCTGCGCAGATCGTCGGGCTGACGATCCCCTACCTGACCGGCGAAGTGATCAACGCCCTACCCCCGGACGGCTCCAGCCGCTCGACCGTGTACGAGCTGGCCGGCCTGATCGTGCTGGCCGGCGCGTTCAAGGGTGTGCTCACCTACTACCGCCGACAGCTGGCCGGACGACTGTCGCTGGGGGTCGAGTACGACCTGCGAAACGCCACCTATAAGCACCTGCAGCGACTGTCGTACGCGTTCTTCGACCGCCACCAGACCGGACAGCTGATGTCCCGGGCCACCGTTGATCTCCAACTGGTGCGCATCTTCCTCGGCTATGGCCTGATTTTCTTCACCCAGAACTTCGTCACGGTGTTCGTGGTGGTGATTGCGCTGGCGCTGATCGATTGGCAGCTGGCGCTGGTGGCGCTGGCGATCTCACCGGTGCTGGCGTACTCCGCCTACCGCTACTCGGTCAAGGCCCAGCCGGTGGTGAAGGACGTGCAGCAGAAGATCGCGGACGTCACCACGATCGCCGAGGAGAACATCGTCGGCGTGCGGGTGGTCAAGGCCTTCGCTCAGGAGGACACCCAGCAGCGGCACTTCGGGAGCGCCACCGAACGCGTCTTCCGGCGGTCGATGGACGCCGCCAAGCTGGCGGCCACCTACGTCCCCTTCATGTCGGTGCTGCCCAAAGTGGGGATCGCAGCCGTGATCCTGCTCGGCGGCCAGAAGGTGATCAACGGCGTCATGACCCTGGGTGCGTTCTTCGCCGCCAACGGGTACATGCTGCTGCTGACCGCGCCGCTGCGATCGGTGGGCATGTGGGTGGGCCAGTACCAGCGTGCGATGGCGGCCGGCGAGCGGATCTTCGAAGTGCTCGACTCCGAGCGCGACATCATCGAGCCGGCCGACGCCCGGGCGCTTCCCGAGGGACCGGGACACGTCTCGTTCCAGCACGTCGAGTTTGGGTATGACGACACCCGCCCGGTGCTGCACGACGTCGATCTCGAGATCGAGGCCGGTTCGACCGTGGCCCTGATCGGCCCCACCGGCTGCGGCAAGACCACCCTCACCACCCTGATCCCGCGCTTCTACGACGTCGACCGGGGCCGCGTGCTGCTGGACGGCGCCGACGTGCGCGAGCTGACGCTCGACTCGCTGCGCGCCCAGATCGGCATCGTCAGCCAGGACACGTTCCTGTTCTCGACCACCGTGGCCGAGAACATCGCCTACGGCGCGCCCGCGGCTACGCCCGAGCAGATCGTGACGGCGGCGATCCGGGCCCAGGCGCACGAGTTCATCAGCGACCTGCCCGACGGCTACGACACGCGGGTCGGCGAGCGCGGCCTGTCGCTCTCGGGCGGCCAGCGCCAGCGGATCGCGATCGCCCGCGCGCTGCTGATGGACCCGCGGGTGCTGATCCTGGACGACGCCACCGCCTCCGTCGACGCGAACACCGAGGCTCGGATCAAGCTGGCGCTGCGCGAGGTGATGCAGGGCCGCACCACGCTGATCATCGCCCACCGGCTGTCCACCATCTCGCTGGCCACGCACGTGGTGGTGCTCGACCACGGCCGCATCGTCGCCCAGGGCGAACACGCGGCGCTGCTGGAGCGGAGCCCGGTCTACCAGGAGATCTACAACCACGGCCTGGTCGAGCGGACGTTCGTGCAGCTCGACCCGGACGGCGCCCCGATCGAGAAGGAGGACGTGGCGTGAGGCCGGTCTCGTTCGGCAGCCACATCAGCGCACGCGGCGCCGCCTCGAGCGGCCTGGGGCTGCGGCGCACCTTCCGGCGGGTGAGGCAGCTGGTGCGCTACACGTGGCCGCACAAGCTGCGGGCGCTGACCGCCATCGCGGCGCTGCTGGGTGTCACCGCAACGACGATCGGCGGCCCGCTGATGGCCAAGCAGGCGATCGACCGCGGCATCACCCCCGGTGATTTCGGCCAGGTGGAGCTGTGGGTGGCGGCGTACCTGCTGGTGGCGCTGCTGGGCTGGGTGTTCGCTGTCGTGCAGAGCTACCTGACCACGTGGGTCGGCGAGCGGGTGCTCTCGGACCTGCGGAGCGACCTGTTCACCCACGTGCAGACGCTCGACCTGGGGTACTTCGAGCGCACCCGCGCGGGCGTGGTGATCTCGCGGCTGACCAACGACATCGAGGCGCTGAACACGCTGGTCACGGACGGCCCCACCACGCTCGTCCAGAACTCGATCACGCTGGCCGGCTCGGCCGTCGTGCTGCTGATCCTGGACTGGAAGCTGGCGCTGGCCACGCTGGTCGTGTTCCCTGGGATGGCGATCGCGACCGGCATCTACCGGCACTACTCGGCCATCGCCTACCGGCAGACGCGCGAGCGGCTGGGCGAGGTCACGGCCAACCTGCAGGAGGACATCTCGGGCGTGCGGGTGGTGCAGGCGTTCCGGCGCGAAGCGTCGAACTACCGCAGCTTCATCGGGGTGAACGACTCCTACCGGGAGGCAAACCAAAGGACGGTCACGGTCAGCGCCATCTACTTCCCGTTCGTCGACCTGCTGTCGGCGACGGCGATGGCGATTGTGCTCGGCTACGGCGGCGTGCGGGTGCTGGAGGGCGATCTCAGCGCAGGCGCGCTGTTCGTGTTCATCGGCCTGCTCACCAACTTCTTCGACCCGGTGCAGCAGCTGTCGCAGTTCTACCAGACGTTCCTGGCCGGCACGGCCGCGCTGGACAAGGTGTTCGAGGTGATCGAGACCGAGCCGCAGATGCAGGACGCGCCGGAGGCCGAGGACCTGCCCGAGATCTGGGGCCGCGTGCAGTTCGAGGACGTCCGCTTCAGCTACCGCGAGGACACGGCCGAGGTGCTGCATGGCATCTCGTTCGAGGTCGAGGCCGGCCAGACGGTGGCGCTGGTCGGCCACACCGGAGCCGGCAAGTCGACCATCGTGAAGCTGCTGGCGCGCTTCTACGACCCGACCGGCGGGCGCATCCTGATCGACGGCCGGGACGTGCGCGACGTGACCGTGCGGTCGCTGCGCCGGAAGCTCGGGATCGTGCCGCAGGAGGCGTTCCTGTTCGCGGGCTCGGTGCGCGACAACATCGCGTTCGGGCGTCCGGACGCCTCGTTCGAGGACGTCGTGGCGGCGGCCACCGCGGTGGGCGCGGACGGGTTCATCCGCGAGCTACCCAACGGGTACGACGAGGAGATCGAGGAGCGCGGCGGGCGGCTCTCGATCGGCCAGCGCCAGCTGGTGGCGTTCGCGAGGGCGCTGCTCGCGAACCCGCACCTGCTGATTCTGGACGAGGCCACGTCCAGCGTGGACATCCCCACCGAGGCCCGGATCGAGCAGGCGCTGGACACGCTCCTCCAGCACCGCACGTCGTTCGTGGTCGCGCACCGGCTGAGCACGATCCGCCGCGCCGACCTGATCATCGTGCTCGAGCACGGCGAGGTGATCGAGACGGGGACGCACGAGCAGCTGATCGGGCTGCGGGGGCGCTACTTCGCGCTGTATGACGACTGGGTGTGACCGGTGGGCACCGGCGAGCCGCGGGTGCTAGGTGACCGTGTCTCCCTCGACCACGACCACTCGATCGGCGTTCGTCACGGGCCGGCTGAGCAGCCGGTGGCGCGGTACCCGCTCGAGCCAGGTACCCGCGGCCAGGGAGGTGAGGATGGCGAGCAGCACCAACACCGCGAAGAAGTCCTGATCGATGATGCCGGCGGAGAACGCGGTCGAGGCCACGACGATGCCCGGCCCCCCGCGAGCGTTCATCGCAATCGCCAGGTTGAGAGAGCCGAAGCTGTCCTCGCCGGCCGCGCGGGCCCCGAGGTAGACGCTTGTTGCCTTGATGACGCATGCGGCCAGGAGGAATCCGACGAAGAAGACGACGTCGAAGCCGTGGACCAGGTCAAGCCCGAGGCCGATTCCGGCGAAGTAGACGGGTATGAAGAAGGCGAGCGAGAAGCTCCTGATCGCCAGCGTCGCCTGCGACGGTTTGGGCTCGGTGGCGGCCACGACGATCCCGGCCACGAACGCCCCGAAGAACGCCTCGAGCCCCAGCATCAGGGCGGCCGCGGTCGTCAGCAGCATGAACGTGAGCTGGTGTGCGATCGGGGTGGCGCGCTGAATCACGTTCAGCTCGAGGTTGCCGATCCAGCGGTAGGCGGGCGGGCCGGCCACCAGGAATGCGGCCAGGAATGCGAGCGTGGCGGTCACGTGGTAGGCGAGATCGGCATGTGAGCCGGTCGTGATCCCGAGCGCGGATGGCAGGCCAAAGAGCGCGGCACCGGTCGTCCCTGCAAAGCCGATCGCCGTGGCCAGCACGACGTAGAGCACGAGATCCTCGAGCACGGCGACCCCGAGCACCACTCGGGCGAACGGGGTGTCGAGGATGCCCAGGTCATGCATGATCCGGGAGATCACCGGAATGCTCGTGATGGCCAACGCAATCGCGAACACCAGCACGAACGAGGTGGTATTGCCGTTCGGCCCCCACAGGCTCCTCTGATCGATCATCTGTGAGATGGCAAGCCCGGCGACGAACGGGATCGTGGTACCGGCCACGAACACGGCGGCCACGGTGCGCCGCTCGCCACGGTGAAAGACGGTGCGTAGCTCAGACCCGGCGATGAACAGGAGCAGCAGCAGCCCGAGCTGGTAGACGGCAGCGAGGATGACGGGCGTCGACCCGCTGGTCGGAAATATCCACGCCTGCATGGACTGGGATAGCCAGCCGAGCACCGTGGCGCCGAGCAGCAGGCCGCCGAACACCTCGCCAATCGCACGGGGCTGGCGGTAACGAACAAACAGGGAGCCCATCCCGTGAGCGCACAGCAGGATCGCGGCCAGGGCGATCAGCGTATGGGCGAGGTCTGCTGTGGGAAGAGTGCTCATAATTCGGACAGGTAACCCTGTCGAAGATACGGCGATAACGAGCCAATGTCGACACTGCGGCCTGGGTTAGGAGCTCGCCGGCACTTTTCGGCGCACTGTCCTCACTCAAGACAACTTGCATATCGTCCGATATACGCGGCAGCATGGGTCGTCTGCGTATGTTCCTCGCTCTGGCCGTGCTCGCCTGCGTGATCCCTGCGCAGGCGAGCGCGGCCTCCACAACCACGGTGCCGGACGTGCCGGCGTCGTTCTGGGCACACGCCCAGGTCGTGTGGTCAGTGAAGGCCGGATGGGTGCCCCTGCACAAGAACGGCACGTTCGCTCCCTCTCGCAACGCCACCCGCACGGAGGCGGCGCGGGTCCTGGCGAACCTGAATGTGCAGCAGCACGGCGTCGCGATCAGCGACCATCCGTTCCAGCAGGCCGTGGACAGCGGCTGGATCGGCGCCGGCCTCGGCCCGGGGTCAACCCTCACGCAGCTGGAGTTCGATCGCGGCATCGTGCGCGTGATGGGGCTCAAGAAGGATTCCATCCGGCTCCGGCAGATCACGGCCGCCGATGGCTGGAAGCCGAAGCTCCCGACCGGCTTTGCCGCCGAGCAGATCGTGCGCGACATCGGTGCCCGCTGGAACGTCCCGTTCGGCGCCGACAACTGGGAGACGTGGCCGAGCACGACGCTGAGGCGCGCCAACCTGGCCGTACAGGCATACCTGCTGGGCCATCTGCCCAGCTACTGGCAGTCCTCCGTGGACACGCAGATGAACGTGGTGCACGCGCTGCCGGCGTACACGCCGCTGAAGAAGGCCGTGCTCGGCTACGCGCTGAAGTGGTCGGGCGCGCCGTACATCTGGGGCGGCAGCTCCGACCAGCCACAGGCCCCATTCGGGCTTCCCGCCGCCGCCGGCTTCGACTGCTCGGGCTTCGTGTGGTGGGTGATGAAGCGCCCCTACACGGTGCCCGGGAGGACCTGGGACGGCACGGCGAAGATCCCGTGGCGCACAACATACGACATGGCCGCCCACCTCCCGGTCGCCAAGCGCATCCCCTACAGGAGCCTGAAGCCCGGCGACATCCTGTTCTGGAGCAGCAGCGCACCGCACGGCGTGCTGACCGCTTCGAGCGCAGTCGACCACACCGGCGTCTACCTCGGCAAGGGCTGGACGATCAACAGCCACGGCAGCGGCGCGGGCGTCACCATCAACTACATGGGCCCAGGCGCCGGCTGGTACCACGACAACTTCGTGTTCGGCTGGCGGATCATGCCGCGCGGCGTCTGAGCAGCGCGGCGCGGTAGGCTGCGCTCGCGATGAGCGCGGACGAGAACACCACCCCGGAGCCCGAGGAGATCCCGGCCGGAGCAGAGGCCGCCCCCGGCACACCGGTCAGCGTGCGAGCCGAGCGAGGCGCCCGGATGACCCCTGCCGAGGCGGTGCGCGACATGCGCATCAAGGTGCCGGCGCGCGGCAACCGGAAACTCCGCGAGGTGGTCGAGCGCGTCAACCGCGACGACTCGATCAAGGCGCTTTGGCACGCCGCAAACGTCAACGCGGTGGCGCGGATGCAGATCAACGACCACTCCTGGGTGCACATCCAGATCGTCACCAACATCGGCCTGAAGCTGCTGCGCGAGCTGCGCCGGGCGGGCGTCGAGCCGGGCATGGTGACCGACTACGGCATGACCGACGACGACGCCGAGGTGGTGGTCGGGCTGGGCTGCCTGACGCACTGCCTGGGGATGGCCATCCACCGTGACGGGCACGAGGAGATGAGCCTGTTCCTGACGGCCGATCGCCTACCCGGGTTGCTGGACGGGCTGTACGAGGAGCCCGAGCGCACGATCGTGATGGCCGAGGTGCTGCAGACGATCATCAGCCACCGCTCCGGCGGCCGGCCGCTGTCGCTGGAGGCCGGGATCGTGCGGGTCGCCGATGCGCTGGACATGGCCAAGGGGCGCTCCCGGATCCCATTCGAGAGCGGACGCGTCTCGATCCACTCGCTGTCTGCGGCGGCGATCGAGGAGGTCGTGATCCGCGGCGGCGGTGACGGCAAGGTGCTGGTCGAGATCGAGATGAACAACTCGGCCGGCCTATTCCAGGTCGACAACCTGCTGCGATCGAAGCTGCACGGCTCCGGGCTCGAGGACCACATCGAGGTGGCGGCGACGCTCGAAGGCGATACTGAGAAGCGCCTGTTGCCCAGCTTCCGCCTGTAGCCGACCACACATATGTGACGCGTGCCACACCATGTAGTGTGCGCGTCAACCACCAACCGTGAATGGCCGGAAGGACCCGTCGAGGCACGGTTCAGACGCCGGCGAAGGAGGCACCATGTCGCGCGTTCGCACACTTCTCGTCGCAAGCGTCGCCGTCGTGCTGATCGCCGGCGCAGGCTGCGGCAGCTCGTCGTCCTCCGGCGGCTCCTCCTCGGCGGCAAACGCCGGCCTCGGCGTCACCACCACCACCCCACCCGCCACCACCCAGTCCGGCGGCGGCGTCGGTGGCGGCAGCAGCTTCTGCTCGACCGGCAAGGCGGACGTGGCGAGTCTCAAGGCGAAGCTGGCGACGTTCGCGACCGCCGGCACCGACCCCAAGGCGTTCAAGTCGGAGATGCTGACGATTCAAAAGGCCTACCAGCAGGCCGAATCGCAGGCGCCGGGTGAGATCAAGCCCGACCTGGCGGCCGTCAACACCTTCATCACCAAGCTCGATCAGATCTTCGCCGCCCACGGGTGGAACCCGCTCGTGGCCGGGCCAGCCGC
>DATIOK010000204.1:0-11639 GCA_035473255.1 Gaiellales bacterium | reverse complement strand
GCCGCGACCTGCTCGATGTCCACGCCGCCCTGCGTGGTCAGCATCAGCAGCGGCTTCTTGGCCCCCCGGTCGAACGTGATCGAGAAGTAGTACTCACGCTCGATGTCCGAGGCGCGCTCGATCCACAGCTTGCGGACGACGTGGCCGCGGATGTCCAGCCCGAGCACCTGCCCGGCCTTCGCCTCGGCCTCGTCGGGCGTGGCCGCCAGCTGGATGCCGCCGGCCTTGCCGCGGCCGCCGACCAGCACCTGCGCCTTGACGACGACCGGACCGCCGAGCTGTTCTGCCGCCTTGCGGGCCTCCTCCGGGGTCGTTGCAACGACGCCGTCGGACACCGGGATGCCGAACCGCGCGAAGAGCTGTTTCCCCTGATACTCGTAGAGGTCCACGGCCGCGGGAGTCTACCCGCAGGGGCCTCGCCGGCGTCACGGTCGGAGGGTGTCGTTGATACAGACAACACACAGTCCGACCGTTTTCTGACTGGTGTATGCACCCTTACAAATCTCTAACCGGATTGGTGAGTTTTCCGTACAGATCCCATGGACAATCGCCTCCGGACGCTGCGATCGAACGTGCCCACACCTCGCAGCTACCTGCCTCCTCCGACGGCCCGCTCTGCGGGTCGTCGGTCTTTTGACCGGTAGGCCGCCGAGCGGGCCCTGGATACACTCAAGGCCCTTTCGTGACATCGACCGGGGCGGGGGCGCGTGGATCTACTCGAGTACCAGGGTAAGCAGCTGTTCGCGCGGTTCGGGCTGCCCGTCTCGGAGGGTGCCCCGGCGGCCACCGCCGCCGAGGCGCGGGCAGTGGCCGAGCAGCTCGGCGGACCGGTGGTGGTGAAGGCCCAGGTGCTGGTGGGTGGGCGCGGCAAAGCCGGCGGCATCAAGCTGGCGGCCGACCCGGCCGAGGCCGAGCAGCACGCCGCGGCGATCCTGGGGATGGACATTCGCGGCCACACGGTGCGGCAGCTCTGGATCGAGCGCGCCTCCGACATCGCCAGCGAGTACTACTTCTCGATCACCTTCGACCGCGGCGCCAAGCAGCCGTTGCTGATGCTGACAACGGAGGGCGGAGTCGAGATCGAGACGGTGGCTGAGGAGTCGCCCGAGAAGCTGGCGCGCCTGCACGTCGACCCGCTGATGGGGCTGCAGCCGTTCCACGTTCGCCGGCTCTGTTTCGCCGCCGGCATCCCCGCCGCCGAGGTGAAGCAGGTGGGTGCGATCATCGAGGGCGCCTACCGCGCCTTCATCGAGACCGACGCGATGCTGGTCGAGATCAACCCGCTGATCGTCACGCCGGATGGGGCGGTGCGCGCGCTCGACTCGAAGTACACCGTCGACGACAACGCGCTCTACCGGCATCCCGACATCGCCGGCATGCGCGACGCCGAGTCGGGCGACCCGCAGGAGCGGCTGGCCCGCGAGCGCGGCGTCAACTTCGTGAAGCTCGACGGCGGCGACATCGGCACACTCGCCAACGGCGCCGGGCTGGCCATGTCCACCCTGGACGTGGTGGCCGCTGCGGGCGAGGCCACCGGCCATCGCCCCGCCAACTTTCTGGACGTGGGCGGCGGCGCCGATGCGGAGGCGATCGCCACCGCGTTGGAGGTGCTGCTCTCCGACCCGAACGTGCGGGCAGTGCTGTTCAACGTGTTCGGCGGGATCACCCGCGGCGACGAGGTCGCCCACGGCATCCTCACCGCGCTGGAGCGGCTGGACGCCACGCTGCCGATCGTTGTGCGGCTGGACGGCACCAACGCCGACGAGGGCCGCCGCATCCTGGCCGACGCCGCGCCGCCCAACATCAACGTGGAGGCGACGATGCTGGGGGCGGCCGCGCGCGTGGTCGAACTGGTCGACGGGAGCGCCGCCTGATGCCGATCATCGTGACCGCCGAGACGCGCCTGGTCGTGCAGGGCATCACCGGCCGTGAGGGCAGGTTCCACACGCTGCGGAACCGCGACTACGGCACCGCCGTGGTGGCCGGGGTGACGCCGGGCAAGGGCGGCCAGGATGTGGACGGCGTGCCGGTCTTTGACACGGTCGCCGAGGCGGTCGCCGAGCAGGATGCGAACACGGCGATGGTGTTCGTGCCCCCGCGGTTCGCGGCCGATGCGATCTACGAGGCCGTAGATGCGGGCTGCGCCACCATCATCTGCATCACCGAGGGCATCCCCGCCCACGACATGCTGCGGATCTACAACTACATCCGCCCGCGCGGGGTGACCATGCTCGGCCCCAACTGCCCCGGCGCGCTGTCGCCGGGCATCGCCAACGTCGGGATCATCCCGGCTGAGGTGTTCGCGGCCGGCCGCGTGGGGCTGGTGTCCCGGTCAGGCACGCTGACGTACCAGATCGGCAAGGAGCTGGCCGACCTGGGTCTGGGCAACTCGACCATCGTCGGCATCGGCGGCGACCCGATCGTGGGCAGCTCGTTCATCGACATCCTGGAGCGGTTCGAGGCCGACCCCGGCACCGACCTGATCGTGATGGTGGGCGAGATCGGCGGCGACGAGGAGGAGAAGGCCGGCGCCTACATCGACGAGCACGTCAGCAAGCCGGTGGTGGCATACATCGCCGGCTTCCAGGCGCCGGCCGGCAAGACCATGGGCCACGCCGGCGCCATCATCTCGGGCTCGTCCGGCACGGCCGCCGGCAAGCAGCAGGCGCTGCAGGCGCGCGGCATCCCGGTCGGCGACAGCCCCACCGCGGCCGCCCGGCTGGCCGCGGAGCGCCTCGGGTAGTCGCACGGCGAGGACGGTACGATGCAGCCATGACCGCCATCCCCTTCACCCGTGGCGTCCCCTCGGCCGACATGCTGCCGGTGGCCGACCTGGAGCAGGCGGCGGTGACGGCGCTGCGCGAGGACGGAGCGCGGGCGCTCGCCTACTCGCCCGGCGGGTACATGCCGCTGCGCGAGTGGATCGGCGAGCGCCACCGCGTCGACCCGGCGCGGGTGCTGCTCGTGAACGGCTCCCTGCAGGGCGTCGCCTTCCTGGTGCAGCACCTGTTCCTGGGCCGCGGCGGCGTCGCCATCACCGAGGATCCCACCTACGACCGCACTCTGATCTCGCTGCGCACGTTCGGCGCCGAGGTGGTCGCCGTGCCGGTGACGCCGGCCGGCGTCGACCTGGACGCGCTCGAGCACACGCTGGCGCAACGGCCGGCGCGGATGCTGTACCTGATCCCCACCTTCCAGAACCCGTCCGGCGTGTCGCTGCCCGAGGAGGGCCGGCGCCGGGTGGTCGAGCTGGCCCGCCGGCACGAGGTGCTGGTGGTCGAGGACGATCCCTACGGCCTGCTGCGGTTCGAGGGCGAGCCGGCGCCGACGCTGCACGAGCTGGACGGCGGCGACAACGTCGTCTACTCGTGCTCGTTCACCAAGACGGTGGCGCCCGGCATCCGCACCGGCTACCTGGTGCTCCCCGAGCAGATGTCGGGCGCGATGGCGCGTCTGTCGGAGAACACCTTGATCGCGCCCAACACGTTCGCCGAGGCGGCGCTGGCGGCCTACTGCCGGGCCGGCAGGTTCGAGCCCAACGTGGAACGGACCACGGCCACCCTCAGGCAGCGGCGCGACGCGATGGAGGCGGCGCTGCGTGAGCACTTTCCCGCGGGCGCCCGCTGGACGACGCCCGAGGGCGGCTACTTCTACTGGGTCGACCTGCCCGAGCAGATCGACACCGCCGAGCTGCTGCCGCGGGCGGCCGAGCGAGGGGTGCCCTACGTCAGCGGCAAGGAGTTCAGCCCCCGCGGTCGCTCCTCGTTGCGCCTGGCCTTCAGCGCCGTCGCGCCCGAGCAGATCAGCGAGGGCGTTGCCCGCCTGGGCGCGCTCTTCAGCGAGGCGCTGACGCCGGCCGGCGTCTAGAGGATTTGGGCCCGCGATCGGTCAGGCGGCGCCGACGGCGGCGACGCGCGGTCCCGCGATCCAGACGGGCGCCTGCAGCTCGGGGAGCGGCTCGACCAGGCGCGCCTGTGGAGGCGCCACCATCTCGCCTCTGACGGCCGATCGGAAGGTCGGACACGGTTCGCTGAGATCCAGTGCGCAGAGGCTTGTCTTGCGAAAAAAGCAGTCGTTGCAGGTGACGCGTCGCGCCTTCTGTGCCACGTGGAGACCTTCCTGTTTCGATGAACCGACCGTGCCGAGGGCGCAGTGTACGCAATCGCCCCCCTCCCGATCCAGCGTTGTCTAGCGAGAAATGGCGCTGTTTGCGGCAGATCGGTTCACCGGTTCGTCACCGCGGCGGCAGCCCGCGGATGACCGACAGCGCCTGGTCGAAACTGGTCACGGCGATCACGTGGATGCGGCCGTGCGCCGTGCGCCGCGCGTCCTTGAAATTGTCGCCCGCCGGGACCAGGAAGGTGTCGGCGCCGGCGTTGATGGCGCCGATCGTCTTCTGGTTGACGCCGCCGATCTCGTGCACGCCGCCGGCCAGGTCGAGCTCGCCGGTGACCGCGATCTTGTGGCCGCGCAGCAGGTGGCGGCCGCTCAGTGAATCGTAGATCTCGAGCGCGAACGCCAGGCCGGCCGAGGGGCCGCCGATCGAGCCGGTCGAAAAGCGGACCGGTATCGGGATGTGGCCGACGTGCACGGCGTCGCCGATCGAGACGCCGATCAGCGCGCGAGGCGGGTGGGCGGTGCTGGCGATGGTGCCGACCGTGACGTTCCCGGCCTGCTTCAGCGTGAGATGCACAAGCTGCCCCGGCTTGACCGGCTGCATGGCCCTGATTAGATCCCCCGCGGTGTGCACCGGGCGGCCGTTGGCCGCGGTCACGATGTCGCCCGGCTTGAGGCCGGCTTTGGCGGCCGGGTCACCCGGCTGAATCCCCAGTAGCTGCGCCCCCAGCTTCTCGATCGGGACATGTTTGCCCAGCGCGCGCTCCGCCACCACCTGCGCGGTCTGCTGGGAGTTGGTCATCGCGCGCGCGTCCTCGGTGATGTGCTCCTGGTCGGACTGTCCCGGCGCCAGCACCTGGTTGTCGGGCACCAGCTGGGCGCCCTCGACCAGGTGCTCCGCCCATAGCTTCTGGATCAGGTTGGCCTGCAGCTCGTTGACGTCGACGAAGTAGAAGCCCGATCCGTCGGCCGGTGGCTTGCCGCCCGGCGCGTGGACGACGTTGGCGGCCGGGTGGGCGTTGTCGGGAAGGAGCGCGAAGTAGCCGGACTGGGTGGTCCAGCCGTAGGCGCCCACCACAAGCACGAGGAAGAAGGCCGCCACGCCAACCAGCGACCAGCGCACACGACGCAGCTGCTTCATCCGCCCGCCACCGCCAACGACCCGGCGACGGTGCCGGCTGCGATCAGCATCAGCCCCAGCGCAACCGAGGGCGTCAGCCGGCCGTGCGCGAGGTGGCCGCGCCCGTAGCCCGAGAGCACCACGCCGGTCAGCACGCCGCCGATCAGCCCGCCGACGTGACCGCCCACCGAGATCGACCCGGCGTAGGCGAAGGTGAAGATCAGGTTGACCACCAGCAGGCCGCCGATCGATCCGCCCAGCAGCTGCACCCCGCGGTGGCGCTCCAGCACCAGCATCGCCCCCATCAGCCCGAAGATCGCCCCAGAGGCGCCGGCCGTAAGCGAGTTCGGTGATAGCAGCAGGGCGCCGAAGCTGCCGGACAGCGCCGAGAGCAGGTAGATCAGGCCAAAGCGGAGGCTGCCGACGTACCGCTCCAGCGAGCTGCCCAGCAGGTACAGCGCATACATGTTGAACGCCAGGTGCAGCAGCCCGTAGTGGATGAAGGCGGAGCTGACCAGCCGGTAGTACTGGCCGTCGTGGACGGCCGGGCCCCACAGCGCCAGGTGCAGCCCCAGCGAGTTCAGCTGGCCGCCGGTGCCGAACAGTCCGCCACCGCCGCCACCGCCGTTAATGTTGTTGGTGGCGATGAACAGCAGCACGTTGGCCGCGATCAGACCGTAGGTCAGCCGCGGCTCGTTGGCCATCATGAACGCGGGCAGCTGGCTGCGCGTGCGCTGGCCGGCGCACTCCGGGCAGCGCACCCCAACCGGCGTCTGCCGCATGCAGTCGGGGCAGATCGGCCGGCCGCAGTTCGAGCAGCTGACGTTTGTCTCACGATCGGGATGGCGATAGCACGTGGCCATGGATCCCAATTGTAGGTAGCCCAGATTGCTACCAGATTCCCCGCAGCGCACCGCCGTCGATCGGCAGCACCACTCCGGTGATGTATCCCGCGTGCTGTGAGCAGAGGTAGGCGACCAGCGCGCCCACCTCCGCGGGGGCGGCCAGCCGGCCCACCGGGATCGCCTCGATGTCGCGCTTGGCGGCGGCCTCGGGGTCGGGGTGGTGGCTCCACAGCTCTCGCACCCGCGGCGTATCGATCTTGCCGGGGGCGATCGTGTTCACCGTGATGCCCTCCCGGCCGACCTCCTGTGACAGCGTCTTGGCCCACCCGACCACGCCCGGGCGGATCGCGTTCGACAACATCAGGTTTGGGATCGGCTCGCGCACCGACCACGAGGTGACGTTGACGATGCGGCCGCGGCCGCTCTGCTTGAGGTGGGGCAGCGCCAGCCGCGTCAGGCGCACGGCCGAGTTCAGCGACAGCTCGAAGGCCTCGGCCCAGGCCTCGGCCGGGGTCGACTCGAACGTCCCCGGTGCCGGGCCGCCGGCGTTGTTGACGATGATGTCGAGCCGGCCGCGCTCCTCCACGGTGCGGCCAACGGCCTGCTCGAGAGCGCCCTGGTCGCGGACGTCCCCGGGCACCGCGATCGCTCCTGGAATTCCGGCCGCCGCCTGCTCGAGCTTCTCGGGGGTGCGCGCCAGCATCGTCACCGCGCAGCCCTCGGCCGCGAGCGCGCCGGCGATCGCCAGGCCCATCCCGGAGGATGCCCCGCCCACGACAGCCGCCGTTCCTTCCAGACCGAGATCCATGACCGGTACGATAACGATCCATGCGCTACGGCCCCGCCGACTCCTCGAAGACTCCTCGCTTCACGGGAGTCCGCACCTTCATGCGCCTGCCCTTCGTGGAGACGCTGGACGACGTGGATGTCGCCATCATCGGGGTGCCGACCGACGACGCGGTGTCGTTCAAGTCGGGCGCGCGGTTCGGGCCGGAGGCGATCCGCAGCGCGTCGGCGCTGCTGCGCCCCTACAACCAGCGCCTGCGGGTGGACGTGACCGAGCACCTCTCGATGATCGACCACGGCGACCTGCCGACTGTGCCCGGCTACCACGAGCGCACGCTGGGCCTGATCCAGGAGCACCTGGAGCCGGTGCACCGTGCCGGCGTGGTGCCGCTGTGCCTCGGCGGTGACCACTCGATGGTGCTGGCCGAGCTGCGGGCGGCGGCCGCGGTGCACGGTCAGCTCGCGCTGGTGCACCTCGACGCCCACGCGGACATCTGGGAGTCGTACTACGGCGCTCGCTACTTCCACGGCACCGTGTTCAAGCGCGCCGTCGAAGAGCGGCTGGTCGACGCCTCGGCATCGGTGCAGGCGGGGATGCGCGGGACGCTCTACGGAGAGAGCGACATCGAGGAACCGCGCCGGCTCGGGTACGACGCCGTCTACTGGGACGAGCTCGAGCAGCTGACCCCGGAGGCGTACGGCGACCGGGTGCGGGCGCGGGTCGGTGACCGCCCGGCGTTCCTGTCGTTCGACATCGACTTCGTCGATCCGGCGTTCGCGCCGGCGACGGGCACGCCCGAGGTGGGCGGGCCCTCGAGCGGCCAGGCGCTGGCCTACCTGCGCGCCCTGCACGGGATCGACTTCCGCGGCTTCGACTGCGTCGAGGTGGCCCCGGTCTACGACCAGCCGGCCAACATCACCGCCTGGGTGGCGGCCAGCGCCTGCTTCGAGATGCTGTCGCTGCTGGCCGTGAGGCGCCGCGGCGCCGCCGCTACAGCCCCATGACGCCGACCAGCTCCCGCACGGCCTCGGCCGAGCGGTTCAGCTGCGCCTGCTCGTCGTCGGTCAGGTTCAGCTTGATGATCTCCTCCAGCCCGCCCGCGCCCAGCCGGCAGGGGACGCCCATGAAGATGCCGCTCAGCCCGAACTCACCCGTCAGGTATGCGGTGCAGGGGAGCACCCGCTTCTGGTCGTGCACGATCGAGTCGACCATCTCGACCACCGACGCGGACGGCGCGTAGTAGGCCGATCCCGACTTCAGCAGCTTCACGACCTCGGCGCCGCCGTCGCGGGTGCGCTGCACGATCTCGGCCAGCCGCTCCTGCCCGATCAGGTCGGTGATCGGGATCCCGGCCACGTTGGTATACGAGGTGACGGGCACCATCTGGTCGCCGTGGCCGCCCAGCACGAAACCGGTGACGTCCCGCACCGAGACCCCCAGCTCCCAGGCCAGGAAGGTGCGGAAGCGGGCGGAGTCGAGCACGCCTGCCATCCCGATCACCCGCTCGCGGGGCAGCTTGGCCTCGGCGAATGCGACCTGGCACATGGCGTCCAGCGGGTTGGTGACCACGATCAGGATTGTGCCGGGAGAGCGTGACACCAGATTCTGGGTGACATCCGCGACGATCTTCTGGTTGGTCGTGAGCAGGTCGTCCCGGCTCATGCCCGGCTTGCGCGCGATCCCGGATGTGATCACGCAAACATCAGACCCCGCCGTCTCCTCGTACCCGTTGGTGCCGACCACGTTCGGCTCGTACCCGAGCACCGGGCCGGTCTCGTTCAGGTCGAGCGCCTTGCCCTGCGGCAGCCCTTCGACGATGTCGACCAAAACGACGTCGGCATAGTCGCGCTCGGCCAGCCGCTGGGCGGTGGTCGCGCCGACGTTGCCGGCACCGACGACGGTGATCTTGAGACGACTCATAGTGGTGGTTCCCCCCGGGGGTAAAGACGGTTGCTCGCGGTTCAAATTGCGGCAGGCATCTTCGCACGAACGGCTACCATCCGGTCGAAGTTGAAGCGATTCGAAAGGCGCGTGATGGCGGACAAGGGTGGACTCGAGGGGATCGTCGTCGCGCGTAGCCGTCTCTGCTCGATCGACGGCCAGAAGGGCGTTCTCATCTACGGCGGGTACGACGTCGGAGACCTCGCCGAGCACTCGAGCTACGAGGAGACGTGCTTCCTGATCCTGCGCGGCCGCCTGCCCCGCCGCGACGAGCTGGAGGCGTTCACGTCCGACCTGGTCGCGGCCAGCCCGCTGTCGGATGAGACCGCGGCCGTGATCGACATGCTGGCCGGCCACGCGGCTCCCATGGAGATGTTGCGCACCGCCGTGTCGGCCGACTCGTTCGACGACCCGGATAAGGATTCGAACGCCGAGGAGGCCAACTTTCGCAAGGCCACCCGGCTGATCGCGAAGATGCCGACGATGGTGGCGCGCTACCACCGCCGTCGCCGCGGGCTGGATCCGGTCGAGCCCGATCCGGATCTCGGCCACGCCGCGAACTTCCTGTACATGCTCTCGGGGGAGCGCCCCGACCAGCAGGCGGCCCGCACGTTCGACGTGGCGCTGATCCTGCACGCCGACCACGAGATGAACGCCTCCACGTTCACGGCGCGGGTGATCGCCTCGACGCTCTCCGACATGCACTCGGCCATCACCGGCGCCATCGGCGCGCTCAAGGGGCCGCTGCACGGGGGCGCCAACGAGCAGGTGATGCACCTGCTGATGGACATCGGCAGCGACGAGAACATCGAGCAGGAGATCCGCGGGCGCCTTGATCGCAAGGAGCGAATCATGGGCTTCGGCCACCGCGTCTACAAGACCTACGACCCGCGGGCCGTGATCCTCAAGCGCTACTCGCGGTCGCTGGCCGAGCGCTCGGACGAGCCGCACTGGTTCACGATGAGCGAGCACATCGAGAAGGCTGTGATGGAGGAGAAGGGCCTGTATCCGAACGTGGACTTCTACTCCGCCTCCACCTACCACTACCTCGGCATCGAGACCGGGCTGTTCACGCCCATCTTCGCGATGAGCCGGGTGGTGGGCTGGGCCGCGCACGTGATCGAGCAGCACGGCGATAACCGCCTGATCCGGCCCAGCTCGGAGTACGTGGGACCGCCGCTTCGGCCCTACCAGCCGATCGAGCAGCGGACGGCGCCGGAAGCCGCTTGAGCCGATCCGGTTGACAGATGAATCCGGGTGGGAGATGCTTGCCGGGCTAAAGCTCCGGTAGGAACATCTGATTGTTGGGGGGGTCAACTGACGTGACCGGCCATCGAACGGTGCGCATCGCGTGCGTCGGGCTGCTGCTCGTGGCCGCCGCGTTCATCACCGGCGGCACCTCGGCGCTGGCGACTGGGGATGTCACGATCACCGTCAACCAGGCCGGGTCGCCGATCGCCTCGGCCGGTGCGCAGGGCGACTTCAGCCTGACGGTCAAGGCCACCAACAACACCGGTGCACCGGTCAACGATACGGCCACTCTCAGCCTCCAGCTGCCGGCGGGTGTTGCGCCTACGTCGGGCTGCAGCGGGAGCAGCAGCCCGTTTAGCTGCGACGTGCCACTGGTGCTCGCCGCCACCGACGGCGACGTCATGGTGGGCTCGATCGCGCTTCATGCCGACCCCTCGTCCGCCGGCTCGTTTCCCAGCCAGGCCGGATCCGCATCGACGACCGGTGGCCTTGCCATTGACCCGTTCGCCTACGACATCAACGTCGCCGGCCAGGCCGATCTCGGCGTCGCGTTGACCGGCGTGCCCGCAAGCACGGTTGCGGGTGGCACGGGGTTCACGGCCAAGGCGACCGTCACCAACAATGGGCCGTCGGACAGCGGGAGTGACTGGACGGCATCCGTGACGCTGCCCTCGTCAGACCTCGCCTTCGGCACCGTGCCCGGTGTCTGTTCCGTCGACGTGACGGGGCTGATCGCGACCTGCAACGGTTCCAATCTGAATCCCGGCGGCTTTGCCGAGTTCGACTTGCCGGTGAGTGCCCCACACGATGCTGCAGCCGGTGACAACCAGATCAATGCAGCCGTGCAGCCGGGAGCGGTCTCGGAGGGCGCGAACACGAACTCGGATACCGATCAGGCGACGGTGCACATCGCCACGCAGGCCGACCTCGGAATCGGCTGGAGCGGCCTGCCGACCACGACTCAGGTGGCCGGCCAGGATTCGTTCACCCCAACCGCGACCGTTACCGACACCGGGCCGTCGGACAGCGGCAGCGACTGGTCGGCCACGCTGACGCTACCGACCGGCTTCGCGTTCCATGCGGCGCCCTCAGGCTGCACGTTGTCGGTCGCCAACACGATCGCGACATGCACCGGCCAGAATCTGGATCCGACCTCGTCGTCGACCGACCATCGCGACTTCTCGGCGACGGTGGACGTATTGCACAACGCACCGATCGGCAACGATGGCATGGAGGCCAAGGTCACTCCTGGCATCGACGAGGGTACGGATGCTGCATCCGACGATGACGTCCAGACCGTCCCCGTGGTTGCGCTCGCCGACCTCGGCGTTGCGCTGACCGGCGTCCCCGGCGCGAACCAGGTCGCCGGTCAGGATTCGTTCACGGCGACCATGACCGTCACCAACGGTGGCCCGTCCGACAGCGGCGACGGATGGAAGGCAGCGCTGACCATCCCGAGCGGGTTCGCGTTCGGCCCGACGCAGCCGAGCGGCTGCGCGCCGTCCGGCCAGGTGATGACGTGCACCGGCTCCATCATCGACCCGACGTCGCTGAACCCCAGCGCGCAGTTCCCGATCCA
>DATIOK010000203.1:0-3343 GCA_035473255.1 Gaiellales bacterium | reverse complement strand
TGATGGGGCTGGTAGTCGGCGGGCCGCCCGTTAGGCAGCCTGAGCTGGGTCGCCACGTGCCGCGCGCCCAGTCGGGCGACCGCATCACCGACGTCGAGCCGGTCCAGCATCCGCAGACCGTTCGACGCCAGCGACACCCCGGCGCCGACCTCGGCCAAGCGCGCCGCCTGCTCGTACACGGGCCTTACCCCCGGGTAGTGGACACGGGGTGGTCGATTACGCGACGAGCCGCAGCGTAGCGGCGTGCTGCTGCTCGTAGCTGATCGGGGACTGCTGGCCGCACCAGGAGTGACGGCGGCGGGTGTTGTAGCGGGTCACCCACCGGAACACCTCTCGCCGACACGTCGCCGGGTCGGGCCAGGCGCGCCCATCGTGCAGGGTCTCTCGTTTGAGCGTGGCGTTGAACGACTCGGCCAGCGCGTTGTCGGCGCTGGTGCCGACCGCGCCCATCGACTGGGTGACGCCCCACTCGGCGCACAGGCCGGCGAAGGTCTTCGACGTGTACTGGGCGCCGTGATCGGAGTGGAAGATCGCCCCCGCCAGCGAGCCCCGCGTGTCGCGGGTAGCGGACAACGCGTCGACGATCAGGTCGGTGCGCATGTGCTCGGCGACCGCCCAGCCGGCCAGCCGCCGGGAGTGGCAGTCGATCACGGTGGCCAGGTACAGGTTCGACCCGTCGGCGATCGGCAGGTAGACACCTCACGCGGGTCGGATGTCAAGCGGCAGCTTGCACGGGTTGGTCGGTCCAGGCGGTGGTTTCGTCGTAGACCAGGCCGTGTTGGAGGCAGTGCCAGAGCTTGCCGATCAGTTTGTTGGCCAGGTGGCGCAGCGCCGCGTTGTGGGTGTCGCCGCGGGCACGGCGGCGGTCGTAGTGGACGCGCGCGCCGGGTGATTTGGTCAGCGCGGCGAAGGCCCACCAGTGGCAGGCGTCGCCGAGGCGGCGGTTGCAGACCCGCCGCGAGCTGACCACGCGGCTGCGGCCGGAGGCCCGGGTGATGGGTGCGGTTCCGGCGAAGCTACGGATGCCGCGGGCATCGGCGAAGCGGTCCGGGTCGTCGCCGAGCTCGCCCAGCACGCGCGCGCCGAGCACGGGCCCGAGTCCGGGCATGCTGGTGATGATCTCGGCTTGGGTGTGCTGGTCGAACTGCTTGGTCAGCTCGCGTTCCAGTGCGTGGATGGCCGAGCTCATCGCGGTGATGATCTCAATCAGTCCGGTGGCGGCCACGCCGAGGGTGTGCTCGACGGGGGTGGGCTGGCGCAGCGCCGGTGCTTGTAGCGTGGTGCTGATCCGCTCGGCCAGGCCCGGGTCGTTACGTCGCCCGGCCTGCTGAAGCAGGGCGGCCACTCGCCGCGGGGTGAGCCGCTGCGCGGCTTGTGGGGTGGGGGCGGCGCGCAGGATGACCGCCGCGGCCCGGTGGGTCAGGTTCGGAAACGTGGCCAGGGCCTGCGGGTAGAACTCCTGCAGCAGCGACCGCAGCCGACCCATCGCCTGCTGGCGGGCCCAGATGGCTTCCTGATGCTGGCGCGCCGCGACCTTGATCGTGCGGGCCAGCTCGGTGTCGGCGGGCAGCCGACGATGAGCATGCCGGTCGGTGCGCAGGATGTTCGCCAGCACCACCGCGTCGCCCGGGTCGGACTTGCCTCCGGCCTGCCCGTAGCGCTCCCGATACCGCGCCACCGCGCGCGGGTTAATCGCGAAGACCGCGAAGCCCGCCGCGCGCAGCGCAGCTATCAGCAGACCCTTGTCCGTTTCGATGGCGATCTCGATCGCGGTCGGTTCGCTGGCGTGCGCGGCCAGCAGCTGTATCAGCTGCCCGAAACCGGCGGCGTCGTTGCTGATCCGGGCCCGGGCCACCACCAGGGCATCGGCGTCGACGATGGCGACGTCGTGGTGACGCTCGGACCAGTCGATGCCACACGTGCTTGTCACTGCTCCTCCTCGACACTCGGGCTTGAATGTGAGCCGAGGACCTGCGGCGGCACCCTCATGGAAGCGCTCCGGGCGCGACACCTCACCAGCCGACTACAGATCCAGCGACTGGCGGAGGCCACCGTCTACCTAGAGGTCTGCAGCGACCGGTGATGTCTCAGTGATCACTCCGCCAGCGGCTCGACCAGCACCCTGGCCGAACGTCGCCGGGCGTTGATGCCAACGCGCCGACACACCCATGAGGTGATGTCGCCGACGTAGCGCTGGTTGGGCGCCTCGGCGGTGAAGTCGCGGCCCAGCAGATCGGGCACGGTCTGGTTGGCCGGCTCCGGGATCGTGGTGCGTACGCGGCGGCGTAGCCGCAGCCCGGCGATCTGTTGCTGGCGCATGATGCGGGCGACCCGCTTGTGGTTGACCCGGGCAGCCGGGTCGGCGCCGTCGTTGAGCTCGGCGGTGATCCGCGGGACGCCCTGGGCGCGGTCGACCTGGTGGATCTTCCGGATCCGCTCGGCCAACGCCGTATCCGCGCTGGCCCGCACGGCCCGCACGGGCGCGGCGGCCAGCCACGCGTAGAACGACGATCTCGCCACCTGCACGATCTCGCACAGCCGCTTCACCTCGAAGGTGTCCCGGTGATCAGCAACGAACTGGAAGCGGTTCACCAGCGCGTCTCCCCGGCGAAATACTTGGCCGCCTGGCGCAGGATGTCCCGCTCGGTGGCGAGCGTGGCGTTCGCGGTCTCCAGTGCTGCCACCCGCGCCCGTAGCAGGGCCAGCTCGGCCTGCGCCGAGCCCGCCCGTGCCGGGCCTGGTGTCGGTCCGGTCCGGGTGGCGCGCCGCGACGGGCTGGTTGCGGTGCCTGCCCTGCCCTCGTCAGGGGTGCTCGTCGTCTCGGGTCAAGCGCGGCAACCCAGGCGGCGAGGGTGCCTCGGGTGATCCCCAGATCGGTCGCGATCCCTCGCAGGGTGGCGCCGGGAGTGGACCGGTAGAGGTCGACCGCCTGGCGGCGGAACTCCTCGGTGTAATTCTTGCGGGCCATGATCGTGAATCTTCTCGCTTCCCCGGCCGGGGCCGGATTCAGCGTGTCCAAGATCAGGGGTCAAGGCCCGAACTCCCGGCCAGTGCGGCCGACCCGGCGGTCAGCGGTCCTCGGCTAAGCGTCACCATCGTCAACCGGCAGACCACAAACCCAGTGATCATGTCGTACGAGGCACAGCCGGCGCTCGTGCACGCCAACCGGGAGCTGGCGACAGCCTCGGACAGTCAGCCGATCGAACGGTCCACGCGACACGTCGAGGTCGCCGACACGCTCCTCGCGATGGCGACGCGAGCCGCGCCTCCCCTATCGAGCGTCGCGCCCGGGGTGGACTCGTACAACTCGACGGCCTGCCGCCGGAACTCCTCGGAGTAGGTC
>DATIOK010000202.1:0-3322 GCA_035473255.1 Gaiellales bacterium | reverse complement strand
GCTCCACCTCGACCAGCCGGTGATCGTTCGCTACTTCGCCTGGCTCGGCGGCCTGCTCACCGGCAACCTCGGCACCTCGATCGCCAACGGGCTGCCGGTCGGCGAGCTGGTCGGCCCCCGGATCGTCAACTCGGCCGTGCTGGTGCTCAGCGCTGCGATCGTCATGATCCCGCTGGCGTTCGGCATCGCGATGATCTCGGCCCACTACCGCGGCGATCGCCCCGACGACGTCATCCAGGTCGTCATGATCACCCTGGCCGGGCTGCCCGAGTTCGTCGTGGGCATCCTTTTGGTGGCGCTGTTCTCCACGACCGTGTTCCACGTATTGCCCGCGGTCACGATCGCGGGCGGCGGCGCGCCGCCGTGGTCCAATCCCGCGTCGATGATCCTGCCGGTGGCGACCTTGGTGATCGCGGTGACGCCGTACGTGTCCCGCATCGTGCGCTCCAGCCTGTTGGAGGTGCTCGACAGCGACTACGTGGAGCTGGCTCGGCTCAAGGGCGTGCCGGAACGGGTGGTGATGCGCAAGCACGCCCTGCTCAACGCGATCGTCCCGGGTATCCAGGTGATCGCGCTGCAGCTGGCATGGCTGGCGGGCGGTGTGGTGATCGTCGAGTACCTGTTCTTCTACCCGGGCATCGGGGCGCTCCTCGTCGACTCGGTGCGCAACAGCGACTTCCCGATGGTGCAGGTGCTGGCCATGGTGATCGCCGCCGTCTACGTGGGGGTCAACCTGATCGCGGACATCCTGTCCATCCTGTTCACCCCGCGAGCGAGGACGGCGATCTCCTCATGAGCGTCATCAGCCCGGCCAACCTCCGCCGCATCGGGAGCCAGCCCAGGCTCGCCACTGGACTGGTGATCACCCTGCTCATCGCGCTCGTCGCGATCTTTGGCCCGCTGTTCGCGCCCTACGGCGAGAACGAGATCGTCGGCAGGCCGTACACCAGGGAGGGCTCCTGGCTCGGCACCGACTACCTCGGCCATGACGTCTGGAGCCGGGTGCTTTACGGCGGCCTCGCGATCCTGATCATCGCCGTGCTGGCCACCGCACTGGGAATGGCGTTGGGCATCATCATCGGCGTGGTCGCGGCGTATTGGGGCGGCTGGCTGGACGAGGCGATCATGCGGCTCAACGACGTCGCGCTGGCCTTCCCGCAGATCCTGCTTGTGTTGCTGGTGCTCACCGCGGTGGACCAGCCCGCCTGGTGGATGATCGTGTTGCTAGTCGGTGCCTCGCACGCGCCCCGGGTGGCCCGCCTGGCCCGCGGGGTGGCGCTGGGCCTCGTCTCCCGCGACTACGTCGCCGCCGCCGAGGCGCTCGGCGAGAGCAGGCTGCGAGTGATCCTGGCCGAGGTGCTGCCCAACATGAGCGCGCCGCTGCTGGCCGAGGCAGGACTGCGGTTGACCTATTCGATCGGCCTCGTCGCGGGCATCGGCTTCCTGGGCTTCGCCACCAACCCCAGCGCGGCCGACTGGGGCGTGATGATCTACGAGAACCGACTGGCGCTGTTGGTCCAGCCCTGGGCAATGCTGGCGCCGGTGATCATCATCGGTGTCTTCACCATCGGCACCAATCTCATGGCCGACGGCATCGCGCGGCTGACCGGCAGGGGTGACTGATGAGCCTGCTCGAGAAGGACACGCCCGACGTCGAGGCGGGCTGCACCGTCTCCGACCTGCGAGTCGCGCTCACCGGGCGCGGACTCGACGTCGTCGACGAGATCAACATCGAGCTGCGCCCAGGCGAGGTGGTCGGCCTGGTGGGCGAGTCCGGCTCGGGCAAGACGACCGCGGGCACGGCGCTGCTCGCCTACGCCCGGCGCGGGGCGTTCATCGAGCGCGGCAAGGTCATGTTCGAGGGGGAGGACATCCTCGAGCTGTCGTCGGAGCAGCTCCGCGAGATCCGCGGCATGAAGATCGCGTACGTGCCGCAGGACCCGGCCGCCGCCCTCAACCCGGCGATCCGCATCGGCCGACAGATCGTCGAGCTGCTGGAGCTGCACGGCATCGGCACGTCCGAGGAACGCCTCGACGGGGCCAGGGCCGGGCTGCGCGAGGTCGGTCTGCCCGACGACGACGAGTTCCTCGCCCGCTACGCGCATCAGCTGTCCGGGGGCCAGGTGCAGCGCGTCGCGCTGGCGATGGCGTTCCTGCCGCGGCCCAAGGTGTTGGTGCTCGACGAGCCGACCACCGGACTGGACGTCACCACCCAGGGCATGGTGCTGCAGACCTTGGGCGAGCTGTGCCGCAGCCACCGCGTCGCAGCGCTGTACGTCACCCACGACCTGGCCGTCGTGGCCAACATCGCCGACCGGGTCGCCGTGATGTACGCGGGGCAGATCATCGAGCTGGGTCCGCGAGACGCGATGTTCCGGCAGCCCGCGCACCCGTACACCCGCGCGCTGCTCGACGCGATCCCGCACCTGTCGCAGGCCCGCGCGCTCACCGGCATCCCGGGCTCCACGCCGGGGCCGGGGCGGCGCCCGACTGCCTGTCGGTTCAACACCCGCTGCGCGTACGTCGAGGAGCGGTGCCGGGAGGTCGAGCCCGAGGACGTGCAGGTCGGCCCGGACCACACCGCCAAGTGCCTGCGGGTCGGCGAGATCGGCACCTGGGACATCAATCGCGGCAACACCACCGACGCCGACCCCCACATCGCGCGGGACATCATCCTGACGCTCGACGACCTCAAGGTGTTCTACGGCCGCAAGGAGGTCGTGCACGGGGTCAGCTTCGACGTGGCCAAGGCCGAGGTGGTCGCGCTTGTCGGCGAGTCGGGCAGTGGCAAGACCACGATCGCGCGGTGCGTCGGCGGCCTGCACAAGCAGTGGACCGGTGAGCTGACCTTTGAAGACCGCCCGCTGGGCAAAGGCGCCCGCGCCCGCTCGGCCGAGGACCGCAAGCGCATCCAGTACATCTTCCAGAACCCCTACCTGTCGCTGAATCCGCGGCTCACCATCCAGCAGATCGTCGGCAGGCCGATGGAGCTCTTCGGCATCGCGAAGGGCAAGGCCGCGCGCGACCGCGTCGTGGAGTTGCTGGACGCCGTGGCGCTCGGACCCACCGTGCTCAATCTGCAGACCAACCGCCTCTCGGGTGGCGAGCGGCAGCGGGTGGCCATCGCCCGGGCGCTGGCCGCCGAACCCGACCTCCTGGTCTGTGACGAGATCACGTCAGCGCTGGACGTCTCCGTGCAGGGCTCCATCGTCGCACTGCTGGAGGACCTGCGGAAGACACGGCAGATCAGCATGCTGTTCGTCACCCACAACCTGGCGCTCGTCCGCTCCATCGCGGCGCGGGTGCAGGTGCTCAACGCGGG
>DATIOK010000201.1:0-15903 GCA_035473255.1 Gaiellales bacterium | reverse complement strand
GATCGGGCCGGCCGCGAAGCCCGCGAAGCCGGCACCCTCGTTAACCAAGCCATCCCAATTCTCGATCGGAACCAGCTTCGCCGACGGCTTCGCGTTCATGTCGACGAACTGGGCGAAGAAGAACTTGATGCCGTCCTGATCTGCCTTGGCGCGGATGGTGTCGGCAAGTGGACGAGCGCTCACAGTGGCCATACCTCTCTCCTTCGCGTGGGATTTGGCACAAATGTCGCAAAATCCGGCACGGAATACTAGGGGGTAGGGCGTTTTCTATGCGCGAGCGCGCAAAACGGCCGATCGTGATGCCGGCGTGATCCCGAAGTGATGCGGTCGTTATGCGGGCCTATCGGCCGAGCGCTTCGTCCAGCCGGTGCAGCTTCAGCTCGATCTCGATCATCAGCCAGTCCTCGCGGGCGACGTCCAGCCCGGTCAGGTCCTGGATGCGGCGCAGCCGCTGCCGGAGGGTGTTGGGGTGCACATACAGCGTGGAGGCGGCCGCGGCGATGTTGCCGCGGCGGCGCAGGTACTCCTCGAGCGTCGGCAGCAGCTGTGAGCGGTGGCGCCGGTCGTAGTCGGCCAGCTGCTGCAGCGCCTCTCCGCGGCGGTCGCGCACGCGGCCGTCCGCAGATACCTTCAACAGGTACTTGTACGCGCCCAGGTCGTCGAACCCGACGACGCCGGGCTCGCTGCTGACCACCGAGGCGGCGGCCACCGCGTGGTCGGCCTCGCTGAACCCGTTGGGGTAGGAGCCGGGCCCGTTGCAGCGATTGGACAGGCCGATCGCGAACGGATGCTTCGGCGTCAGCCTGGTGTGGATCTCGCGAAGCCGCTCGGCGACCGCCGCCTCGCCGCCGCTGGACAGGCGGATCAGCCCGCGAAGCGCGGCGTCGCGACGGTCGAACAGCGACCCTGGGAACGCCCGCGCCGCTGCCTGCTCGAGCGACTCGGCGACCGACTCCCAGCCGGCCTCGGCCGGCCCCGGCCGCGGAACGGCCTGCAGCACCAGGTGCGGCATCGCAAGATCGCTGCCCAGCGCCGCCGCCCGCTCCTCCAGCTCGAGCGGGGTGGCGCTCCCATGCGACAGGTCCTCGAGCAGATCCTTGATCGCGTTTCGCTCTGTCAGCCGGTCGATCAGCTGCACCTTCTTGATCGCGACCGCCGCCTGGTTGGCGACCGACGTGGCGATCTCGCGCTGCTCGGCGTCGATGCGACGGTCGCCGGCATAGCGCAGCGCCAGGACGCCGACCAGCTCGTCGGCGGCCACCATCGGCACCACCACGGCCGAATCCGAGTCGTCACCCCACAGCGCGACTGCCAACCGGCGGCTGGACTCGACGCCGCCGCCGCGGGCCGACAACGCCAGCTCCAGGCCGAGCTCGTTCACGTTCAGCGACCGCGGTGCGGGCTGCTGCTCCGGCCAGGCCGCGCCGGGCGTCAGCGTGTGGCCGTCGGGATCGGCCACCAGCACGTCGCAGCACGACGCCTCGAGCAGGCGCTGGGCGCGCCGGGCGACGGCCGGCAGCAGGCTCTCGAGAGTGGACGCCGCCGACAGCGCCCGTGCCAGGTCCGACAGGCCTTCCACCATCGACAGCCGCCGCCGGGTGTCCTCGTACAGCCGCGCGTTCTCGATGGCACCGGCCACCAGCGTCGCGGCGTGGACGAGAAAGTCGGAGTCCGCCCGGGTGAACTCGCGGGGGGCTTGGGCGTGGAGGGCGATCACGCCGATCACGTGGCCGGCCTTGGCCTGCAGCGGCGCCGCGCACAGCGACTGGTACTTCTCCTCCTCGGCCTCCGGCACGACCTTGGCGCGGGGATCGTCGGGAGCGTTCTCGGGGATGAAGACCGCCTGGTTGTGTTCAGCCACCCACCCCGCCAGACCCTCGCCCGGCTCGAACCGGAGCCGGCCCGCCAGCGCGGAGTAGGGATCGGACACCGCCCGCAGCACCAGTCCGTCGTCGTTTGGATCGACGAAGTAGATCCAGCAGGCATGGCAGTCGATGGCTTCGCTGACCAGATCGACGATGGCCCGCAGCACCCGGTCGAGGTCGAGCGTCGAGGACACCGTGTTGATGATCTGGTACAGGTACCGGCTCTCGACGGCGCGGGCCGCACCCAGCTCGTTGGACACGGTGGATGTGTGCGAAACGGACATATCTACAATCGTACCTGCCGGCCCGAGCCGGGCCGTGTCGGAGCCGCAGGCCGCATACCGCAAGAGGTGGCGTGGCTGACATAGCCGGGCGCTTGAGCGATGGCGTAGCATGTACAGGGGCAAATCGCCCTCCTGCAGGTAGAACCATCAGAAAGAGAGGAGTCCTGAATGGCAACGGTCGCTCCTGAGTCGGCCATGGCCGGGCTCGATCCGATGTTCCAGCCCGACTGGTTTTTCACCGATGAGCAGCTGCGCCTGCTCGAGCGGCTGAAGGAGATCTGCGAGGAGACGATCCGGCCGCTGGCGGCCGAGAACGATCGCACCCTCACCTTCCCGCGCAAGAGCCTGGAGGCACTGGCGCCGGACGGGTTCCTCGGCCTGATGCTGCCCAAGGAATGGGGCGGCCTCGGACAGAACCACGTGATGTACGCCGCCGTCACCGAGACGATCGCCCGCCACGGCGACGCCTCGTGTGCGATGTGCTACGTCATGCACATCGGTGCGGTGGAGGCGCTGAAGCTGCGCGCCACCGAGTACACCGTCGAGAAGTACCTGAAGAAGGTGAAGGAGGGCCTGATCGGCACGCTCTCCTACTCCGACCCCGAGACCGGGTCGCACTTCTGGTACCCGATCGCCTCCGGCGCCCGCAAGGTGGACGGCGGCTACGAGGTGCTGAAGAAGGCGTCCTGGACGACTTCGGCCGGCTTCGCCGACTTCTACGTGCTGCAGACCACGTCGCCCGACTACAACGGCGATTACTCGAACCTGTCCGTGTTCGTGGTGGACAAGGACGAGATCGAGGCCAAGCCGCAGGAGTGGGACGCGATGGGCCTGCGCGGCAACCAGTCGGGCACGCTGCTCCTGGACTGGAAGTTCGTGCCGGAGGATCAGCTGGTCGGCCCCATCGGCGACGGCGCCAACTCCAACGACGAGGCGGTCGATCCGTACTTCCTGATCGGCTCATCCGGCTGCTGGAACGGCATCTCGCTGGGCGCGATCGATATCGCCATCCGCCACACCACCGTCAAGAAGCACAAGGACGTGGGCATGCGGGTGTGCGACTACCCGACCATCCAGGACGCGGTCGGCGAGGCCATCATGGACACCAACGCCTCGCGCACCTTCGTGTTCTCGGTCGCGAGCGCGCTCGACAAGGTCACCGACGGCGCCCAGACCAACCCCGCGATCGGCGACCTGGCGCGCGGCAACTACCTGCACTGGCTCTGGCAGATCAAGTTCAACGCGGCCAAAAACGTGGCCCACGTGGTGGACAAGATGCTGCACTGCTGCGGCGGCACCGGCTTCAAGAAGGAGCCCCTGCAGCTGGAGCGCTACCTGCGTGACGGCAAGGCCGGCTGGGTGATGGGCCCGACCAACGAGGTGCTCCGGCAGTTCGTCGGCAAGACCGCCTTGCTGGGCATGGAGTCGCTCGACTACTGGAACGTGTCGATCAACGAGCGTGCGCTGAACAACGAGCTGAAGAAGTTCTCAGCCGATCAGAAGCGCGAGCTGGCCGAGCGGCTGATCGCCGAGGCCGGCAACAACGGCGCCAGCGCCTAGAGATGCAAAAAGGGGCGGGTCGCCATCGGCGGCCCGCCCCTTTTTGCGTTTCGGGGTCTACTCGGTTGCGACGCCCGCGGGCGGGACGTCGTCCGGCATCGCCGGCGACCAGATCCGCAGGGCCAGCTTGCGCTTGTCCTCCACGACCACGCGGAAGACGTACAGCACGGCGGCTATCAGCAGCACGCCAATGCCCTCGAACACGATCGTCTTGCTGGTGTCACCCCAGGCCAGGCCGGAGTTCCATCCGCCCCAGACCAGCAGCAGCGCGTCGAACGCGGCCAGCAGGAACGCGAGATAGAACCACGGTCTCGCGACCTTGATCGGACGCGGCCAGTTGGGCCGGTCCTTGCGCAGCAACAGGAAGCCTGACATCGCGAACACGTGACACGTGACATAGCCCAGGTTCGAGAAGATCAGGATCTTGATCGCTCCTGTGGGGTCGTACGCATACGTGCACAAGAGCACCAGGTTCAGCACCGCATCCAGCGTCATGGCGTTTCCGGGCACGTGTTTGCGGTTCAGCTTGCCCAGCCATCTGATCGTCATGCCGTCCTGCGAGATGCCGTACAGGGCGCGCGACCCGTCGGCCGTCGCGGTGTTCATCGCCAGCACGATGCCTGCACACAACGAGAACACCGCCAGACCGGCCAGGAAGCCTCCCATCAGGATGTGGAGGGTCTGGGGCATGAAGGTGTAGAGGTTCGCGACCGTCATGTTCTGGTCGCCGAACGTCCCCATCGCCCCCATCGGCAGCAGGCCGTAGGTAATCACGCCGAAGATCGCCGCGACGCGCAGCGCCTTGGGCGTGTCCCGGGCCGTGTCGTGGTACTCGGGAGCGAAGGTCGCGCAGCACTCCATGCCGTAGCTCGACCAGCACATCGCGTACAGCCACACGATCACGAGCGTGAAGCTGCTGGCTCCCAGTGAGCTGGCGGTGGCATGGATGTTGTTGTGCAGGTTGGAGCTGTGCCAGTCGCCGGTGATGTACGGCAGGAACATCATCGCCGCCAGCGGGAACATCAGCAGCGCCCCGGTGGCGTACCCGACCCAGACGGCGGGGCGCATCCCCGACACGTTGAAGCCCCAGATCACGAGGATGATCACCGCCGTCAGGGCGATCGGGAAGTTGAAGTAGACCGTCTGCCCCAGCACCTGCCAGCTGTGGTTCCAGTTGGAGGCGGCGGCGCCCGAGGACGGATACCACTCGTACTGGACAAGGAAGCCGACGACCACGCCGGTCGCGGAGAGCACGACCGACCAGCCGATCCAGTAGCCGAACGCGGCGACCGGGCCGACGAACGAGAAGTACTTCTTCCACGCCTCGTGGGCGTAGATGGCGATGCCGCCGGACAGCTTGGGGAACATCGTCGCTGTCTCGGAGTAGATGTAGTTATGCAGTGCGCCGAGGATCACCGAGACGGTCCACAGGATCACCGCTCCCCAGCCGCCGAGCGAGAACGCGGACAGGCCGAGGCCCGTGATCAGGAAGCTCGGGTTCGCAAGCGCAACCACGAACCCGTCGAACCAGCTGATGGTTTTGAGGAGTTCCCGCTCCTCAACAACAGCAGTTGCCATACGCACCTCCGCAGAAAGACGCCGACGGGTGGGAAGAGAGCGCTAGAAAACAGGATTCTGACCAACCGGTCAAGCGCATTTTCATCCACGTGGCGGACGGCACGTGAGTGCGAGCGCACACTTGCGGCCCCGGGCTTGCCACGGTGGCCGTGAATGGGGGAAGATGCGCGGTATGGGGTCGCCGGCGATAACGCTGCGCTGTGACTGCGGTGCCGAGGGCAAAGCAGCCTACGGCGAGGTGTGGAAGTGCTCGAAATGCGGCCGCAGCTACGACACCTCGAAGATCCCGGCCGATGACTACGACGCCGTGGCCGCGCTCGATCGGCGCTACCGCCGCGGCAGCCAGGCGTTGATGGTGGTGCTGGCGCTGATCGTGCTGGCCGTGGCCATCGAGGGGCAGACGATCTCGATCTTCGCCGGGCTGGCGGTGGTGTTGTTGGGCTGGTTCCTCTACATCAAACCGATCATCCACCGCCGCCACAAGCGCGCGGTCAGCGCCCTCACCCGCAGCTGGGAGCTGTCGGCCGAGTGAGCCCACTGCTCCGCCAGCACCGCAACGACCCGCTGCTACCTCCGGCTCCGGCCGACGGCGGCTCGCGTGACCGGCCGGTGATGCTGGCAACGCTGGCGGTGCCGTTCGATCCCGACTCGGCCCGGGTGGCGATCCAGGCAGCGATGGAGGGTGGCGTCAAGCTGATCGTCGTCGACGCCGTTGAGATGCCCTTCTGGCCGCAGTCGCTGGCAACGCGGCGGGCCGATCTGGAGGAGCAGTCCGACCGCGACGCGATCCGGGCGCTGGTGCAGCAGACGGCCGCGCTCGGCCTGGAGGTGGAGCACCTGCGCGTGCGCAGCCCGCGGCCGGTGGAGGCGCTGCTCGAGGTGGCCGGCGAGCGCGAGGCCGCCCTGCTGGTGCTGGGACCGGACCCCTCGCGCCTGCGACCGCGGCTGTTCAGGCGCGCGGTGAAGCGGATCCGCAAGCGGGCGTCGTGCCTGCTGTGGGTCGTCGGGGAAGGCCCGTAGCCGGGCGGAGGGCCGAAGCCCCCCGCCCGCCCACACTCACGTCAGTCGCCGGCGGTTGCCGGGATGGCCATGCCCGCGGTCTGGTACGCCTCCGCGGTCGGTGACTCGTCGCTCGGATCCGTCCAGCGGAACGGCCGTCCGACCTGGCGCTGGCCGATCACGTATCCGGCGATGCCGGCCACCAGCACCAGCACGCCCACCAGGATGATGCGATTGGTGAACGCGCTCGGATCGGTGAACGCGTAGTTCCACGCGTAGCCGGTCAGCTTCAGGAACATCAACCCGAAGATGATCAACAGCAGGTTGAACACGGCGAACGCGCCGGCCAGGACCATCCATATCGGTCCCAGCTTGATCGGACGCGGCCAGGCCGGCCGGTCCTTTCGCAGGAGCAGCACGCCGCTCAGGGCAAGCACGTGCGACAGCATGTAGCCGAGGTTGCCCGCCGCCAGCACGAAGAAGATGCTGGGGAAGAACATCAGCAGGCAGACGTTCATGAGCATGTCCAGCGTCATGGCACGGCCCGGCACGTGGTGTGAGTTGAGCACGGACAGCTGCTTGACGGTGAGGCCGTCGCGCGCCATCCCGAACAGGGCCCGGGATCCGTCCATGGTGGCGGTGTTCATGGAGAGCAACAGGCCGGCACAGAGGCAGACCACCAGCACTCCTCCGAAGAAGTCACCCACGATCGCCTTCAGCACGTCGATCATGTAGACGATGCCGGTCAGGTCGCCGGCGATCGCGCTGTAGCCGAGCGTGCCCACGACCGCCAGCGGCAGCAGCGCCGACAGGAACACGTTGAACGCGCCTGTCGAGACGATCGCCTTGCGGGTGTCGTTCTTGGTGTCGATGAACTCGGGGGCGAACGTCGCCGGCGCCTCCGGGCCGTACGTCGACCAGCCCAGCACGTACAGCCAGACCATGATCAGTCCGAACTGGTGCCAAGTGCTGGCGGACTCACCGAACACGCCGGTGAGCGTGCTCGACATGGCATTGCCGTTGACAGCATGGTTGCTGATGTTGCCGGTCACGAAGGGGCCCACGGCCAGGACGATCACGGGTACCGCCATGGCGACGCCGGTCGCGTAGCTGAGCCATACGGCCGGCCGCATGCCGCGCACGTTGAACGACCAGCACAGGAAGATGCAGATCAGGCCGATCACCCGCACGGTGGTGAAGTCCACGCCCGCCACGTTGGCCGTCCAGCTGCCGATGCTGTCGGTGTTGACTCCCTTGGAGTTCAAGCTGGTGAAGAACTCGCCCACCAGCAGGAAGCCGATCAGTCCGCCGTAGATCGCCAGCACGCTCGACCAGGCGAACCAGTAGCCGAACGTCGCGATCGGGCCGGCCAGCGAGAAGTACTTGCGCCAGCCTTCCTTGGCGTACATGGCGAGGCCGCCCGGCTTGTCCGGGAACATCGCCGCCGGCTCGGAGTACACGTAGGCCTGAAGCGCGCCCACGAGCGCCGAGACGAACCACAGGATTGCCGCAACCTTGGCGCCCAACGCGCCGACTGAGAAGCCGATCCCCACGATAAGAAACCCCGGGTTCGCAAGACCGATCACGAACCCGTCGTACCAGCGCATCGTCTTCAGTAGACGACGTTCGTCAACCGAGACTTCAGCCACGAAGACCTCCTCGAACGAGAGCGTTCCCCCGGATTCGGGGTGGGCCGACCATACAGTTGCGCCCGAGCGCATGCAATACTTTTCAGGCGCTAGAGACGCCCATGGCGATTCCGATCACGATCACGTGCGAGTGCGGCCGAGCCATCCAAACCGATCTGGGTGAGCGGGTCGTCTGCGAGTGCGGCCGTGCCTACGACACCTCCCAGGTGCCGCGCGAGAAGCGCGCGGCCGTGGTCGCGGCGCAGGCGCAGTTCCGGGTCTACATGTGGTTCGGCATCCTCTTCATCGCCGGGGCGGCGGTGACCGGCTACCTGGTGCACGGGATGGTCGGACTGCTGCTGGCGGCGCCGTGCGTGGCGCTGTTCTGGTTTCGGATCGTGCAGCCGCGGGTGTCGGCCCGGCAGCGCAAGGCCCTGGCCGACCTGCCGTCGTGGACGATCGAGGCCGGCTAGCGATGGCCACCAGCGCCCCGGCGCAGACCGCCGTCGGCGCCGCCACGGGCACCGACGTACGGCCGGTGATGCTGCTGACGCTAAACACACCGCTGGATCCGGCCGCCGTCAGGTTCGCGATCGAGACGGCCCTGGAGACCGGCGCGGAGCTGCTGGTGTGCGACGCCGTCCCGCTGGCCGTCGGGCAACCCACATCGAGCGCCGTGCGCTCGTTCGGCGACCGCGACGCGCTTGACGGCTGCACCAGCGCCGCAGCCGAGGCCCGCGCCCGAGGCGCTCGGGTCAGCGAGATGCTGTTCCACCACCCGCGACCGCTGACCGCAGCGGCCCGCGTCTGCTCCGAGCATGGCGTCGGGCTGCTTGTGTTCGGCGCCGACCGGCGGCGCCTGGGCAGATGGCGGTTCCGGATGGCGGTGCGCCGGCTGCGGCGCGACGTGACCTGCCTGGTGTGGTTGAACGAATGAGCGATATACCTGGCTCACCGGACGGCCTACGCGAGCTGCTGTTGGCATGCTGGTCGCCGCTTCAGGCGTGCACGGCCGACCAGGAGGCCCGCTGCGTGCCCCTGATCGCCTCCACGCTGGAAGACCACGACCACAGCGAGGCATCGCTGGCCGGGTTTTTCGGACTGGTGCGCACCGGGACGCTGGGTCAGGCTCCTGCGCCCGGGAACGACGCGGACGCGGCCCGCCGCGTACTGGAGTGGCAGCGCGGCCGCGGCGACGGCGGAGCGGCCGCACACGACGTCGAGTTCGCCCGGTTCGAGGCGCTGACGCAGGAGTTGCTGAAGGTCACGAAGGCGGAGCTCGACCGCCGCCGCGCCGGCGGCTGAGGCTCACTGCGGCGACATCGCCAGCCGGATCCGCCGCAGCATCAGCCAGGCCGACTTCTGCGTGATGCCCAGCCGTCGCGCCAGCTCGTGCGAGCTGATCTGCTGGTCGTTGGCCACGGCCCAGACGGCCGGCAGCCACCGCGACAGGCCCAGCGGCGACGCCTCGAACAGCGTTCCGGCCTTGACGCTGTACTGATGTGCGCAGGCACGGCACTTCCACACCCGCCGCGCTGCCAGGTACGCGTGATCGCCGGATCCGCAGCGCAGGCAGGCCGGGCCGTCCGGCCAGCGCAGCCGCGCGACCAGCGCGATGGCAGCGTCCTCGTCGCCGAAGCGCGCGATCGCATCATCAAGGGACATCCGGTGAGCGTACTACCTCACGCGGATGCGGTGAGGCAGGTATATCGGGTTTAGCCCAGTTCGAACGTGATCTGCTTGGTCTCCGTCAGCGCATCCGTGATCCAGCCTGCCAGCTCGCGGCCGGCGCCGGACTTCTTGGCCCCGCCGAATGGCGCCATCTGATCCCAGTAGTTGGTGGTTTCGTTGATGTGCACGGTGCCGTGGCGCAGCGCCTCGGCGGCGCGCCAGGCGGCGCGCAGGTCGTTCGTGAACACCGCCGCCGTCAACCCGAACTCGGTCTCATTGGCGATCTCGAGCGCCTCATCCAGCGTCTCGAACCGCATGATCGGAGCGACCGGCCCGAACGTCTCCTCCCGCGCGATCCGCATGTCGCTGGTGACGCCGGTCAGCACCGTCGGCTCGTGGTACTGGCCCTCGCTGCCACCACCTGCGACCACGGTCGCCCCCTTCGAGACGGCGTCGGCCACGTGCTGCTTGGTGCGCTCCAGCGTGGCGGGCGTGGACAGCGGGCCCATGTCGGTGGCGTCGTCCAGCGGGTCTCCGACCCGCAGCTTCGCCACCCGCTCGACCAGCGCCGACACGAACGCGTCCTGCACCGACGAGTGCACCAGGATCCGCTCGGCCGCGGTGCAGCACTGGCCGGCCAGGTAAAAACAGCCGGTGATTGCGGCGTCGGCAGCCTTGTCGATGTCGGCGTCGGCCAGCACGATCTGGGGGCCGTTGCCGCCCAGCTCCAGCACCCGGTTCTTGAGGCCGGCGTCGCGCGCAACCTGCTCCCCGGTTGCCACCGAGCCGGTGAACACCACGGAGGCCACGTCCGGGTGGCGCACCAGCTGCGAGCCGGTCTCGCCCCGCCCGTGCACCAGGTTGACGGTGCCGGCCGGGAACCCGGCGTCCTCCAGCAGCTCGACGAACATGCCGGCGCAGAGCGGCGCGAACTCCGACGGCTTCCACACGACCGTGCAGCCGGCGGCCAGCCCGTACACGATCGGGATGCCGGCGATGTCGACCGGGAAGTTCCACGGAGTCACCGCAGCCACCACGCCGACCGGCTCCTGCACGACCAGGATCCGCTTGGTGCCCGCCCGCTCCTGCGTCGAGGGCAGCACCTGCCCGGCGTGCCGCAGGATGTCCTCGGAAGCGCGCCGGAAGTGGTCGGCCGTGTACTCCTCCATCTCCTCGCGCGACTCGCGGATGGTCTTTCCGATCTCGCGCGTGATCATCTGGGCGATCTCCTCGTTGCGCTCCATGCACAGCGTGTAGGCGCGGCGGCAGAGGTCGACCCGCTCCAGGATCGGGGTGGCACGCCAGGCCGGGAAGGCAGCGGCCGCGGCCCGCACGGCCGCGTCCACCTGCGCCTCGCTGGAGGCGGTGACCGCGCCGACGGTCTCGCCGCTGCCGGGGCTCGTGACGTCGATCCGCTCGCCGTCGCCCTCGATCCACTGCCCGCCGATGTAGGCGCCGTTCCGTGTTGCGATGGCCATCATGTCCTCCTTGTCATGCGCGAGGGCGCAGCTTGTGTGTGTCGTAGATGGGATGGTCGCCGACGATGCCCGGCGCGATGCCGCCCGTATCCAGCTCGACGTCGAAGCGGGCGTCCGGGACGATCAGCGGGGCGTCGATCACGACCATGGCGATCAGCCGCTCCAGGGTCGGCGACCAGCAGGCGCTGCGCACCTCGCCGACCGGCTCGCCGCCGGAGCGCACGTCGCCGCCCGGCACGGCCGGCTTGTCGCCGGAGACGGTGACGGTGGTCAGCCGCCGGGCGGGCGCGGCCGCGATCCGGCGCAGCGCCTCCTGGCCCCGGAAGGCGGGCTTCTCGAGCCGGATCACGTGGTCGAGGTTCATCTCGTACGGGTCGGTGTCCCCCGGGAAGTAGTCGGCGCCGATGAAGATCAGGCCCGACTCCTGGCGCAGCGTCTCGACCGCGTTCAGGCCGTAGGGCGTGACCTGCCCGCTGGCGAGCAGCACCTCCCACAGCGCTTCGGCCGCGTCCGGGCTGACGTAGAGCTCGTAGCCCAGCTCGCCCGAGTACCCGCAGCGCGCGAGCGTGACGGGCACGCCGGACAGGTCGACCGGCTCGGTCAGAAACCGGTAGTAGCCGAGGCCGGACAGGTCGAGGCTGCACAGGCGCTCCAGCAGCGCTCGCGAGCGCGGTCCCTGCAGCTGCAGGTGCGGTAGCTCATAGGTGTGATTCGAGACCTCCACCTCGAGCCCGGCGGCGGCCTCCCGCAGCGCCTCGCCGTCCGACTCCAGCGCCGTCACGACCCAGCAGCGGTCGGGCGCGAACGCGAACACGGTGCCGTCCCCGAGCATGCGGCCGTCGTCGTCGCAGAACGCGCCGTAGCGGACCTGGCCGGGACGCAGCGAGCGCATGTCATTGGTGAAACAGCGGTCGGCTGCTACCAGCGCGTCGGGGCCGTGGAGCGCCCACTTCTGCAACGGCGATTCATCCCAGACGCCGCAGGCAGTGCGCACGGCCCGGTGCTCGGCGTGAGCGTTGCCGAATCCGGCAATCCAGTCCCAGCCCTCCCAGGCGGCGAACTCGGCCCCCGGAATCCGCCGCTGCACCGCGTCGAAGGTGGTGCGTGTCAACGTCGTCCCGCCCATCGCGGTCGAGTCTACGCCAGAATAGGCGGATGCCACCCACAGGACGACCCGCGGAACGCCGCCTGGAGGCGGTCGAGCGAGCCATGAAGGTGCTGGATGCGTTCCTCGATGTGCCGGGCGAGGCCGGCACCAACGAGCTGGCCCGCCGCACGGGGATCAACGCCAGCACCGTCTCGCGCCTGCTGTCGACGCTGGTGGCCGGCGGGTACGTCGAGCACGTGCCCGAGACCGGCCGCTACAGGCTGGGCCCGCACCTGATCCGGCTGGCCAACCACATGATGTCGAGCCTCGATCTGCGCACGCTGGCGCGGCCGCACCTGACGGCGCTGGAGCAGGCCACCGGCGAGACGGCCACGCTCTCGATCGCGGGCGAGCGGGAGGCGGTCACGGTCGACTTCGTCGCCAGCCGCAAGGCGGTGGCAAGCATCGCCCAGGTGGGGCGGCCGAGCGTCGCCCACGCCACCGCAACGGGCAAGGTGATGCTGGCGTTCGGAGCCGGCGCCACACCGGATGGCCGGCTGGAGCGGTTCACCGATCGCACGCTGCCCGACGCGAAGATGCTGCGGCGCGAGATCGCCGACGTGCAGCAGCAGGGCTGGGCGCAGGCGGTGAAGGAGCGCGAGGACGACCTGAACGCGATCGCGGCGCCCGTATACGGCGCCAACGGACGGCTGGCGGCGATCCTCGGCGTCCAGGGGCCGGCCCAGCGGTTCGGCCGAAAGAAGCGCGAGGCGGCGCTGCCGCTGCTGCTGGAGCGGGCTGATGCGCTGTCCGCGGCGCTGGGCTACAATCCACGGGTCCAGTAGAGAAACACTATTGCCTTAGTGGCAATGGAAGGAGATCTCAGCATGTCACTGCCCTCATCCGTCAAGTACCTGGTGATCGGGGCCGGCATCCACGGGCTGTCCAGCGCGTGGCACGTGGCGAAGGAGCAGTCGGCCGCCGGCGAGACGCCGGACGTGCTCGTGATCGACAAGACCGGCGTCGGCGCCGGCGCGTCCGGCATCGCCTGCGGCGTCGTGCGCAACAACTACTACCAGCCCGCGATGAGCGAGCTGATGGCGGCCAACGTCGAGGTCTGGGAACAGGATCCCGAGGCCTTCAGCTACCACCCGGTCGGCTACATGGCGCTGGGCGCGGAGCGGCAGGTCTCAGACCTGACCGAGGTGCACGAGCGCCAGCAGAACATCGGCTACCCGTCGCAGCTGATCGTTGGCGAGCGCGAGGTGCGCGACTACATGCTGGGGATGTTCCCGGACTGGCGGGCACAGGGCGTGCACGTCTGCCTGCACGAGCAGAAGGGCGGCTTCGCCAACAACATGGCCTCGCTGCACGGCCTGGCCGGCAAGGCCAAGGCGGCCGGAGCGCGGCTGATGGACGGGGTGCGCGTGACCGGCTTTGAGACCGACGGGTCGGGAGCGGTGACCACCGTCCACACCGACCAGGGCGACATCCAGGCCGAGCAGGTGATCGTCGGCGTCGGCCCCTGGGTCGAGGAGATCTGGACGATGCTGGGACTGCCCAACCGGCTGGACGTGCGCACGCCCAAGGGCGAGGTGCACCGCGACCAGAGCATGTGGACGTACTGGTACCTCCAGGAGGGCGAGATCGACGTCGACCCCAAGCTGTTGTCACTCGAGGACGGCTCGATGCCGCCGGTGCTCCACGTCGACTCCGACGCGCCGCTCTACGACGACGAGGGCAGGCTGATCACCGACGAGTTCTGGGGCAACTACTTCAAGCAGGACCTGCACGGCGTCCAGGGCGGCGCGGCGCCGGTGGTGGTGGGCGAGACCTTCACCGTCGACCCCTACCCGACGGCGTCGGTCGAACCCGCCTTCGCCGACATGTGGTGCGCGTCGCTGTCGCACTGCATGAAGCGGTTCGAGGGGAAGCGCGCGACCTACAAGAACATCCGCTCCGGTGGCGTCGGCTGCTTCACCGTGGACAGCTTCCCGGTGTTCGACTACATGCTGCCCAACGTCTACGTGATCGCCGACTCCAACCACGGCTACAAGATGATCGGGGTCGGGCGCGAGGTGGCCAAGGTCGTGACCGGCGGGCACTCGAGCCTGCTTTCGCCGTTCCGCTACGAGCGGTTCGCGACCGGCGACCTGCACCCGGTCTCGAACAGCCCGTACCCCTGGTCGTGAGCGTGGCCTGATGCCGCGCGAGCTGTCGGCCGGTGGGGTGGCGGTGCGGCGCATGCGCGGGCGCTGGTGGTTCGCGGTGATCGAGCCGAACGGGCGGCCGGGCGTGCTGGCGCTACCCAAGGGGCTGATCGACGCGGGCGAGGGCGCCGGCGAGACCGCGGCCCGCGAGGTGCTGGAGGAGACGGGGCTGCGCTGCGACGTCGACCGGCGGCTGACAGACGTGCGCTACGTCTACACCCGCGGCGGACAGCGCATCTTCAAGATCGTGGTGTTCCACCTGATGCGCTACCGGTCGGGGCGGATCGGCGACATCGAGCCGGCGATGCGGCTGGAGGTGGCGTCGGCGCGGTGGCTGCAGCTGTCGGACCACGGGCTGCTCAGCTACCGGGGCGAGCAGGGAGCCGCGCGCGAGGCGGCGGACCTGCTGGACGCCTGAGCAATCCCGCGGGCAGCATCAGGGAGCGTCCGCCGGGCCGTGGCGGACGCTCCTGGAGGTCGGAGTCCGCGCCCATCTGCGGGGGGCGCGCGACGAATCTACAGCATCCTGCGGAGGTCAGTGCGCGGGGGGCTGCCAGCCCTCGAGCACCGGGGCGTGCCAGTCGTCGCCGACGATGCGCGAGCCCTCCACCCAGGAGCCCAGCTCGGGCTGGGGGAACTTGCAGTGCTTTTCCTTGAGCTGGATGCCGTAGCTGTTGCCCGACTGCAGGTGCTTGATCAGCACCTTTCGCGCGATCTCGTTCTCGCGGCCGTCGGGGATGTCGAAGTACAGCTTCAAAAACGAGTTCGAGTAGCGGTCGAACACGGCCGGCAGGCCATCCTCGACCAGCAGCTCGACGTCCTCCAGCCAGTTGATGTCCTGTCCGGGGGTGGCGGCCATCAGGTCGACGTCCTCGACCAGGCTCATGTCCTCCTGGTAGGGGAAGCGGTGGCCTGACAGGTACTCGGCGTCGATGCCGACCGTGGTCTTGTCGGGTTCCTTGGTCATGGTCAGTCTCCGGCCGCGTGCAGCGGCGTGGTCGTGTTCTGGCCGTCGTCCACGTCGTCCTGGTGCTGTCGCTCGACCAACTTCTTGATCTCGTTGAGCGTGCGCTCCTCGGTGACGCCGGGGATGTAGGTGGTGCCGGCCAGCGGCACCCGCGCCATCGCGGCGGCCTCGGTGGTGAGCGCGCACAGGTCCTCGGGCTCGAGGCTGTGGATGTTGGTCTTGCCACACGCGCGGGCCAGCATCTGCACCTCGAGCGTGAGCGTGTGCAGAAAGTTGTAGACCCGCTCGGCGGCCTCGTCGACGACCAGGCGCTTTCGCAGCTCCGGGTCCTGCGTGGTGATCCCGACCGGGCAGCGGCCGGTGTGGCAGTGGTAGCACTGCCCGGCCGGCACGCCGATGGTGCCCTCGTAGTCGGTGACGCCGGGGATCTCCTTATTGCAGTTCAGGGCCATCAGCGCGGAGTGGCCGATCGCGACCGCCTTGGCGCCCAGCGCGATGGCCTTGGCGATGTCGCCGCCGTTGCGGATGCCGCCGGCCACGACCAGGTCGATCTCGTCGGCCAGGCCGACGTCCTCG
>DATIOK010000200.1:0-24857 GCA_035473255.1 Gaiellales bacterium | reverse complement strand
GCAGCGCCGGAACATCCGGAGAAACGCCGCCGACACCGCGGTCGAGGCGCTGCCACCGCCACCACTGATCGACCAGCCGATAGCGCCCCCGACGAATCCCGCCGCCAGCATCGCGATCACACCCACGATCAGGACCTCACTCCAAGGGAAGTCCCTATTCCCACGATTCGCCACGCCTACGTCCCATCCGCTCACAGGGTCAGATCAGCGATCGCCGAACCTACCACGTCAAGCGTCTGGGCGACGCCCGCATCCTCGAGCTCAGCGGGCCGATGATCCGCGCCGTGCTGCGCTCAAGCTAGGAACGCACCCGCGTCGTTGCACGCGCACAATCCTGAGAGTATGTTCGCCGTGGACGCCACGGTGGCCCAATTACTCCATCGTCGGTCCCGGGGCGTCCGAGGCAGGGTTGTCCGTAGACGACCCGTCGGCGGTGGGGTTGGGCGACACTTCCGCCGACGGGTCACCACGCGGTGAGGCGAGTGTGCGCAAATTGTGCGCACGCGCATGGAACGTGAGATGCTGCCCGCGTCGGCGGCGACGTCGATCTGGCCCACACTGGAGCCAATAGCAAACACCTGTAGTACCCCGGGCTAGCCGCCGCCGCCGACGCCTAGTCCCGTGTGCGTCGCCGGCGAGACGGACGAGGAGATCGCGCACGTGACGGGGTAACCGGTGCCGATGATCCGCGCCGTGCTCCGCTCAGGCTGACCGCGCGTCACCCGGTTGAGGTGGTCGGTTTGGCGCCGTTCCCGCTCTCGACGATTCATCGCCCTAGACCCCAGGCGGCGAGTACCGCAATCCGGGAGGGCGATAGCCGCTTTGTGGCGACACCGCCGCGACGCGTCGCGGCTAGGCTCCGCGCGGCGTCGTGTGAGCGAATCGGCGTGAAGCAGCGTCCGAAGGAGTCTCGGTATGAGGGGTAGAAGTCTTCTCGTGGGGTGCGTCGTCGGAGCGGTCGTTGCGAGCGCGGTAGGCGTCGCCTACGCCGCGATCCCAGACAATGCAGGGACGATCCATGCCTGCTACCAGAACGTCACGTCGGCGAACAAGCCGCTCAAGCTGCTAGATACAGCGAAGACCACGGCCTGTCCGAGCGGGTGGAAGGCAGTGACTTGGAACCAGAAGGGGCAACAGGGTGTTCCAGGGACGAACGGGACGAACGGCGTTTCGGGCTACCAGACTGTAACGGTATCGGTGTCCGCGACCAACGGTGACCATCTCCCTGGCCAAGCCAACTGCCCAGCAGGCAAGGTGCCGGTGGGTGGCGGTTTCAGCGGCCCAGGAGGCGGAAATACAACGGCCACGACAGACGCGCCTCAGTATGTCTTGGACGGCAATAACAACGTCATCGGCGGTGGTTGGCTGGTGGATCTCGCGAGCACGAGCGTCAATTTCCAGTTCGGCCCGGGGTTCGTCCTCCACGTCTACGTGATCTGCGTGGCTGCTAGCTGACCGATTTGTGGCGGGTGTCGGGCGTGGGACCCTCACGCCCGACACCGCACGGCCGCTGGCGCGCCCAGCAGCGCGTCTCCGCCTCCGACCGGTACTTCGAGAGCCTGCACCCGCACCCCTCGCACACGCCCGCAGGCGACGCCTCGTAGGGCATGCCAGTCTCGACCGGCCAGATCCACACAGTCACCTGAGGTGCAGCTGGTCGACTCGAATGCGTGTTTACCACCAGCGGTGGCTCGGCCCGAGCCGGGACGGCGAGCGCCGCCTCGCTGTCCTCCCCATTTTGAGGTAGGTGGTGGCTGGCGTTTTCGGTAGGCGGATGGCGAGCGCCTCTGGTTTGATGGGTCTATCCGCGCGGCGGCTCGTGTCGCGGCTCTTGGGGAGGGCGAGCAATGGTGTTCCATCGTCGAGGGTGGCGGGTTGGTGCTGCCGCCGGTGTTGTGGTGGTCGGGCTGGTTGGTGTGGCGACGGCGTGGGCGACGCTGTTGACGCCCGAGCCGGTTGTGACGGCGAAGGGTCGCCAGTTCACGGCGTCGGCAGCGCCCGGCGGTGCGAACGTTGCCTATGCGCAGTCCCGGCCTGGGCATCCTGATGCGTTCGATATGTACGTGAAGCCGGCTGGTCTGCCGCGTTACAAGGTGAACAGGCGAGGATATGCGTTTGGTGGTGGCATCGACGGCACCACGCTGATCTATCAGAGCATCCGCAACGGCCAGTCTGATCTGCGCCTATTTGACCTGGCCGGCCGAACAGGCTCGGGGGTGCCGGCTGGGGTGAACACCCGCAGGTGGGAGTGGGGGCCGAGGATTTCGGGTGACTGGATCCTGTTTGGCCGTGCGTGGAACCTTCGCCCAAGGAACTGGCAGATTGTGTTGCACAACACAAGCACCAGCGAGACGCGGATTCTGGACGAGCGGATCAACCGCCGGCATACCGAACTGCAACCGGGGCAGGTAAACGGTGATTACGCCGTCTGGGGTTCGGTGAACTTCCGCACGCACGTCGATAACGTGTTCCTCTACCAGATCTCGACTCAGACAACGACGAGGCTCCCCAAGCCGACGGGCAAGCTGCAGTACTTCCCATCTGTGACGGCAGGTGGCGACGTCTTCTACGCCCGCAGCGGTGTGGGGTGTGCGCACGTGGTGCTGCGCGAGTACGCATCCGGCGTTGACACGCCACTCGCGGTGCTGCCCCGAGGCTATGACGTGGGTTTTAACACGTACGCAGTCGACGAGGGCGCCGGGGTCACCTCAGTGTACTTCGACCGCTACCAATGCTCGACCGGGAAGCGGCACATCTACAAGATCACCGTCAGCTAAGCCCTGCGGGGGCTGCTGCGTCGCGTCGCCACACCGGCGGCGCGACGCAGCTCAGGGGCGGCGGTGGTCCGCCCGAGCTACGTGTGTCGCTGGATGGCTCGAATGCTTCTTTACCACCAGCGGAGGCTCGGCACGAGCCGGGCCGGCGAGCGCCGCCTCGCTGACGGCGAGCGCCGCCTCGCTGTCCCCATTTTGAGGTAGGTGGTGGCTGGCATTTTCGGTAGGCGGATGGTGAGCGCCTCTGGTTTCATGGGTCTATCCGCGCGGCGGCTCCTGTCGCGGGCTCCAGGGGAGGGCGAGCAATGGGTTTCGATCGTCGTGGTTGGCGGGTAGGTCAGTTGAGGCTTGCTTGGAGAGGTGGGGCGGTGTTCGCCGTCGTGGCGCTGGCTTCGTCCGTGTCCAGTCAAACGGCGGTCGCGGCGACAGCTGCCGTAGACGCGCAAGGGACCCTTCTGTATCGCGCCAAGAGCGGAGAGGTGAACACCGTAACCGCCACCGCCACCGCCACCGCCTACGTGATTACCGACGCCAGCTCGCCGATCACGCCCGGCAGTGGTTGTCTCGCCAGCGACGCTCACACGGTTACCTGCACCCTTCCGACAGATTCGTTGTACGTGTCGCTCGGAGACCAAAACGACTCGCTACTGATCGGAGCAACCAGCGTGCCCGTCTCAGCCTATGGTGGCGGCGGCGCCGACGTACTGTCAGCGTTGTCTGCAACCGGCGCCGTCCAGCTAGGTGGTGATGCCGGGAACGACACCCTGATCGGGAGCGCCTTTGGAGATTACCTCTTTGGCGGAAAGGGGGCAGACCTGGTTCGAGGCGGCGCTGGTGATGACGAGATCGATGATCCCAGCGGCAACAATCGGCTGTACGGCGGCCGAGGACGCGACCATGTCGGCGGAGGGGTCGGCGACGATCGGCTTTTCGGCGGACGCGGGCCGGACTACATCGTCGGCGGTCGGGGACGTGACACGATCCATGCAGGAGCGGGTGCCGACTATGTGACCGGCGGCTATGGGGTCGACCACATCTGGGGATCTGGCGGCAACGATCAGATCTACGGAGGACGCCAGATCGTGGGTTACAACGGCGGCCCGGTGTACGATTCGAAGCGCGACTCGGGTGACTGGCTGTACGGGAAGAGCGGCAACGATAAGCTCTACGGCGGAGGCGGCTTCGACCACCTGTTCGGTGGCCGGAACTTCGACCTGTGCAAGGTCGAAACGGATGGTGGTGTGCGCAGCGCCTGCGAGCGACACTAGAGCAATCATCCCCGCGCCGCGGCCGCCACGATGACCTTGCCCGACTGCGTGCCGCGGATCGCCCCGCCGATGCCAGGGCCGACGACCGGGACGCCACGCACCCCGTCGCGTCTGCCGGCGAGACGGACGAGGAGATCGCGCACGTCACCGGGTACACGGTGCCGATGATCCGCGCCGTGCTCCACAGCTCGTAGCGCACGCAGTTCGCTTCGTGGCGGTCAGCGGCTTGGGCACGGGCGTCGACGCCGACGAGCTGCGGGTGGCCGTCGACGGCTCGAATGTTTCTTTACCACTAGCGGTGGCTCGGCCAGTGTGCGTGTGTGGCTACATCGCCGGTCTTCGGCAGCTCGTGTGCGAGAGTCGCCAACGCCCGTGCCCACTACCCGGCAGATGCACCGCGCAGGCGAAGAGCGCCGCGTGTCGGATGCCAATCCTCTACCAGAGTATGCGGGGGTCGTAGGGTGGTTGATGCCGTCGCAGCAGTCGCAGTATCAGGAAGCGTCGTAGTCCCTTCGCTTCGGCGAGGACACGCTCTCGCTCGGCGATTGCGTTCGCCCCCTGGAGGTCGCCACCTCGGTGGTTGTACTCTCGCCCCAGAAGGCGCAATAACAGGAAGCGTCGCCATCCCTGCGCTTCGGCAAGAGCGCGCTCTCGCTCGGCGGCGGCGGCGGCGGCGGTCGCGGCGCCTTGCCCGCCCGCGTGAAATCCGGTTTCCACCCTGTCAGTGTAAACGGGCCATCCGTGGCTTGTATCGTCTGCACCGTGAAGAGGCCCCGACCTGATTCGACCCCATCGTTGTAGGGTCGTCGCTCAATGTCTGCGCCTCTGAGTAATGCCGAGCTTCAGCGCGGTTTGGCCGCGCTGAAGCTCGCGAGGGCGGCGACTGGCTGTTTCCGGCTGGTATGAGGTGGGCGGAAGAGGAAGCGCGGATTCTGCAGGCCAAAGAGTTGCTCGCGGCCGAGTTCGGCCGCTGCCGGGCCCGCCCGTGGGCGATTGGCGAGGAGATCTGGCCGCCTGGCTGTGACACGTTCACGTTCTCTCCGCAGAGCGGAGTCCTGGTGGCTGGGCCGCGCCGTGGGAAGGGTGTGTCCCTCGTCGTGCTTGTCTGCACGTTTGGGATCGCCACGATGTGGCCGCACGCCTCTCAGCGTTGGAGACTGAGACGAGGAGTTCGGAACGGCAGCCTCGGCGTGGTTCCCGATATCGGTGCCTGGATGGTGGGACCAAGCGTCCCCGGAGGTCGAGCAGGCACTCATCCGCGCAGCGGATTGCCTTGCCAAGGCTGGGTACGAGTACGTGCCTGACCCGGTATTCGACGAACCCTATGACGGCAGGTTCGGCCGAGACATCCCGTGGGCGAGTATGGGCGACGTGTACGAGTACGTGCCTGACCCGGTATTCGACGAACCCTTTAACGGCAGGTTCGGCCGAGTCATCCCGAGGGCGAATATGGGCGACGTCATGGACACCACCTGGTCGCCGGAATTTCGGTGGGCGCTGCGATACTTCGAGCTTCACCCGCGCAGGGGCACGGCAAGCCATACACCGTCACCGTCTATTTCCCGAACGGAGAAAGATCCCGGATGACAGCCGCTTCCATCTGAAACGCCGTGGATATGCTGGATCGCGGACGGTGATCGCCCGGTGGCCCGGCTCTGCGTTCCACGCTTCGACCAGGTGCGCGTTGGCCAGCGCGTGTTCGACGAAGTGGTCTGGCGGTCGGACGCGGTGATGGACGAGGTAGTGGGCAAACCCTTCAGGCCATCGGTACGTGCCATCGGTCAGCTCGGCAGATCCATTCACCCGGCAGTCGCAGAGACGACACGGACTTACGCCCATGAAGGCACGAAAGGCCGGCGCGTGGATGAGATAGCCGACGACGAGTGCCCGCTCTGTTTCATCCCAAGTCGGATCGATCGCTTCATGGACATCGACAGCAACTGGATCGGCGCTGGGTAGCCAGTAGCCGACGACGCGTAAGCGGCCGAACCGGTCGAACAGTTCTCGCTTGTCGCCCGACATTTCACGACCATGGTCGCACAGGCGCTCCCTGCCGCGGAGGGGGCTGACTTCTGGGTAGTCGCAGCTGGCACCTGCTACGAGCAGATGCGCGCGTCACCGGGTACACGGTGCGATGATCCGCGCTGTACTTCGCAGTTCGTAGCGCACGCAGTTCGCTTCGTATTCCCTTGTGGCAGTCAGCGGGCACGGGCGTCGACGACGAGACGCCGCGGGTGACCGTTTTTCGAGTGACGCGGCTCGCGCCGTTCCGGATCCCACGCCAATCCGGATCCCCCTTTCGGGGACTAGCACGCCGAGCGATGTGGACAGATGCTCATCGTAGACTCGCGACGAGAGCAAGGACGAGATGCGCCAACACGCGACTCGCAATGCCCTATTCGTCATGGCGGCGTTGTGTTTCATGGCCGCAGGGGAGTCGGCGTGCCGCAACTCGAGCAGCGCCACCACGCGTGCCCCGCCGGCCTGCACTATCACCGGCACCGACGCAGCAGACCAGCTAGTCGGCACGCCGCAAAACGACGTGATCTGCGGCCTGGACGGCGCAGATGTCATGCGCGGTGGCGGCGGGAACGACGTCCTGCTGGGCGGCCGTGGTGCCGACAGAATCCTCGGCGCCGATGGCCGCGACGTGATACGAGGCGGCGCCGGTAATGACACGCTAAGCGGCGGTCACGGCGCGGATGAGGTGCGCGGTGAGGACGGTCGCGATCGGGTCGACGGTGGGCTTGGCCGCGACCGCGTGTTCGGTGGTGCCGGCGCCGATCAGATCATGGCCCGTGACCGCTTGCCCTACGACCTGGCCGACGGCGGCAACGGCACCAACCTCTGCGTCGTTGATGCCTCCGACCGGCGACATGGCTGCAACCACCCGCTCGACTCAGCCCATCGCCATGCGGTGCCGATCCTGATGTACCACGTGATCGCGCGGCCAACCGCGTCCACCCCGTTGTCCTACCTATGGGTGGCGCCTAGGGTACTCGCCGCCCAGATGCGCTGGCTCGCCCACCACCACTACCACGTCGTCACCCTGCAGGAGGTCTACGACTACTGGCACGGCGCGCCACTGCCGTCCCGACCGATCGTCGTTTCGTTCGACGACGGCTTCCGAAACCACCTCAGCAAAGCCATGCCGATCCTCGACCGCCACCGCTGGGAGGGAACGCTCAACCTGGCACTCTCCCACTACGCCCAACCAGGTTGGGGACTCGGCCCCAAGGCGATCCACCGACTCCTCAACCACGACTGGGAACTCGACAGCCACACGATGACCCACGTCGCGTTGCCAGGCCTCTCCGCGGGCGACCTGCACTACCAGATCGCACACTCCCGCGCACGACTCCGCCGCCTCTTCCACGTCCCGGTCGACTTCTTCTGCTACCCCGCAGGTGCCTACGACAGCCGGGTCATCTCCGTCGTACACGCAGCCGGCTACCAAGCGGCAACATCCACCGCGAACGGGCTCGCGCGGTGGAACGATCTATGGACACTCGACCGCGTCCGCATCAACAACGGCGATGGCGTCTCTGGCCTGGCCGCCCACCTCCGCGCACTCGGACTCCCCGGATGAGCCGGCGAGACCGACGAGGAGATCGCGCGCGTTACCGGGTACGCGGTGCCGATGATCCGCGCCGTGCTCCGCTCGTCGTGAGCCGTAGGATTCTGCTGGCCGCGGATGGACGAATCGCCCCGGGCGACGACCTCCTACGACGACTAGAGCCGACGCCGTGGTCACCGTCAAGGGACGGCAGCGCGTGCAGGCCGCGGAGCCGCTCGACGTGCTACGTGACGGGCGGCGACGCCCCGGTCTGCAAGTCGAGTCGCAGCACGATCTCGTCGTCGAAGATCTCCCCGGTGCGGACGAAGCCGTAGTGCTCGTAGAAGCTCGCCGGGGATGCGGGGCCGGACACGGCGCTGGTGAACAGCGCATCCGCGCCCGGATAATCGCGAAGCAGATCGACCACCGCATCGATGGTCGCGGTGCCGTAACCTCGCCGCTGGAACCGCGCATCGATCAAGAGCTTCCACAAGAAGAAGCGGAACGGGCGCTCGTCTGCCGGCGGCGCATCGAGGCTGAGCATGACAAATCCCACCGGCGTGTCACCCACGTACACCGCCCGCCACCACGGACGATTCTCGGGCGACCGCGCAGCCTCCTCAAGCGCTTCGACGACAGTGTCCCCGTACTCCTCCTGCTCCGGCAAGATCCGCACCGCCTCGACGACAGCCCGATTCGCATCGGTGATCTCCAGCAGTCTCACACTCGGCCCGTCCGTCGCCGGAGCACGGCTCGATCCGGTTTCCTCAGTCACGATTCGGACGAGTCTACGCCCCAGACCTAAGCTGTCCGAACACGGCGTCGCTCACGACCATCAAGGGACACCCGCGCGTGCAGTAACTCAGAGCATCTTCAGGAAGAAGATCGTCGGCTCTCCATTCGGGCCGAAACCCTCCAGCGAGCCGCACTCTGTGAAGCCGATCTGGCGGTGCCACGCCTGCGCTCCTATCTTGTCCGGCCTGGTTGAACTCAGGATCTTGTCGATCCCCCTACTCCGCGCTTGCTGCTCGACAAAGGTCACCAGCGCGCGACCGACCCCTTCTCGGCGGTGATGCTCGACGACTCGAACCTGAGCAAGGTGAGGAAGAGACGACCAGAGGTAGTCCAGCCGAAGCAGGCCGACCAGCTCGCCGTCGAGGTCGGCCACGACCGACTCCCGCGCCTGCACCTTGCGCCGCAGTTCGGGTTCGTCAAGCCAGCCGTCGTGCCTTACGCACCACGCCAGGTCTGTTCGCCCCTCCGCGAAACGCACACTGACAGGCGGCATCGTCTCCCATCCTAACGTTGGGTGAGGCTGCGATCCGGTCGCTTCTCTCCACGGTGAAGGGCGTTCGCAGCACCTCCGAATCCATGGGCCTGACGATCCGGCCCGACGCGTCGCCTGGCTGACGATGCCGATGATTCGCGCCGTGCTCCGCTCGTCCTGAGTCCCTCCGCCCTCCGGAGCACCGGGGCCGGTCGGTGGCGGGGCTCGACTAGCGGCCGAAACGCGCGAGCGTCGCGCCACGGCGTCGCATATCGCGGGTGAATCGCTGCCGGCGCGTCAAAGGTGCGCGACCAATCATCAGATCCAGGTCTACTAGGTCGCTTATGACCTTGCGGCGAAGATCGTCGAGCGACTTGATGTTCGGAGCCATAACACGCCCGTTCTGTGGTTCGGAGGTAACGAAAGTATCCCACGATCGGGTTTGGGATTTGTGATGAGAACGCACAATTTCTCTTGCAAAGACGGGTATCCTCGCCAGCGATGGCCTCCTTTCGCTCCATGCTCGCCAGCCACCAGCGAGCCCGCCACACTGACTCCGTGCGCACTTCCGGGCGAGTGACCCGGCTGCTCAGGCGACTGCGTCGCGCAAAACACGATGATCCCCGGCGCGATCGCGGACGCTAGTCCGCCGAGGACGACGCTTCATACGCGGCGGCCCGTTCGGCAAGGCGAGCCTTCAGGAGGAAGGTTCAGCGCCGCCTCTACCTCGAGCGGGTATCGCCAGTACGCGCGGTTCTTGGTTTGATCCAGCCCCGACGGCCGGGGAGGTAGTGGCCGCTGCGTTTCTTGGCGACGATGCCCTCCAGGCCGAGACTCGAGGACGCGGTGTCGGTGATCGCACGGCGGACGCCGCGCACGGCGCAGATCGTGCTGCGGATCGCGAAGCAGGTCTTGAGCGACGCGAAGAGCCGCGGCCAGGTCGTCGACGAAAGGATCTTCGACATATCCGCGCCGCGACACCGCGAACGCGAACCGCGCTTCCCCACCTGGGCCGACGCCGAACAGCTGGCCGACTGGATGCCAGAGTCGATATCGCGGATCGTGCCGTTCGCACTTGCGAGCGGCCTCAGGGAGGGCGAACTGCTCCGCCTGACAGATGACGACGTCGACCTGCGGCGGGGCACGGTCGCCGTCCGCCAGTCGAAGACGCGGAGCGGTGTGAGGACGGTCGAGTTGGCCGGCGTCGCCGTGCAACTCCTACGCGAGCAACTCTTGGCGCGGACGCCGAACCAGCGCGGCCTCGTCTTCCCGACACCGACCGGCTGCCGGTGGGATCGGCATACGTTCATGAGCCGCGTGTTCCGCCCGGCCGTGCGCCGCGCCAAGCTCGACGGGATGACCTTCCACGACCTGCGGCACGGCCACGTCTCGCTGATGGCGGCGGCCGGTGTGCATCCGACGACAATCGCGCACTTGGTCGGACACAGCGACGACGGCGCGCTGCTGATGCGCCGCTATCGGCACCTGTTCCCCGACGAGGCTGGGCGGGCTGTGGCCGCGTTCGAGCAGCACGTCCGCGGATCAGCGACATCGTGCGTCGGTCGCTAGAAGACGACGGAGCTTGATGACGCTCGGCGGCGTGGCTAATCGAAGGTCATGCCGCGATTCAAGAGGCCAAGGCAGCCCATTGATAGGGTCGGCCGCGTGAACCGGCAGTACTTCAAGGAGAACCGGGAGGCCCTTAAGGAAATTGTCGGGACGGTGATCGAGTACGTCATCGGCTTCGCGATCCTGGCAGTCATCCTGGGGGTGCTGCTTCACTTTTCCAACACCGGGCATCATCCCCAGCAGTCGCCGGCTGGCGACCCGACCGCGCTGTGCTCCGATGGTACGTACAGCTACAGCGCCCACCACGAAGGCACGTGCTCTTGGCATGGCGGCGTGTCGACTTGGTACAAGTAACCCACTCCGAGGTCGATGAACCAGGGTGACTCGCGCTCGGCGGGGTTGCACAGGGGTTGCAACGCTCACGCGAGAATCCTGGTGTTTGAGTCGGGACGGCGAGATTTGAACTCGCGACCCCCTGCTCCCAAAGCAGGTGCGCTACCAGGCTGCGCCACGTCCCGTCGCTGATCAGTCTATGCCACGCACGCGTACAACCCTGCACGCGCCGGGGGTGGTCGCTACCAGGCCGCGCCGAACTGCTCGGCGGCGATCCAGCGCGCCTCCGACATGGTCAGCCGCAGCGTGCCCGTCGCGGTCACCGCCTCGCCCAGCGCCTCGTCCTCGCGCCAGCCGTCGTGGCCGTAGCGCTCGAACCAGAGGTCTCCGCCGCCGCTGATCGCCCGCCACAACGGGATCTGCGGAGTGTCCTGCTCGACTGCGATCGTGGTCAGGTAGGCGACGCCGCCGGTGCCGTTGCTCGTCATCTGGCAGCTATCGGGATCTCACCGCCGCGACTGTAGCCTCATCGTCCCGGCTGGCTCAGTCCGGCTCCGGCTCGTCCTCGCCGTCCGGCCAGAACAGGATCGCCGCGACGATCACGCCCAGCACCACGAGCCCGGCCGCCAGCAGCAGCGCGTACTTCACGAAGCTGGTCGACCCGGAGCCCGAACCGGTGGCCGAGGGCAGTGTCACCGTCGTTGCGAGCGGGAACACCGGCACCTTCACCCCTTCCGAGGCGGCCAGCTTCCGCACCGCCACCGTGGCGGCCGCCATCAGCGCGTCCGGCGTGCCGTTGGCCGGCGGCGGCAGATCCTGCAGCGCCTTCACCCCGGCCAGGTACGGCTTCGTGTGCTCGCGCACGCCGTACCCGGCCGCCATCACGACCAGCAGCTTGCCCTTCCAGGCGCTCTGCAGCTCCGCGTCCAGGAACTTCGCGTACGGCGCCGGCCGTCCGAAGAACACCGGCACAGATCCCAGGTCGGTGGGCGACCCGATTACCGCCACCCGGATCTCGTACCCGGCCTGCTTGGCCGCGTCGATCGTCTTTTGGGCACGGTCGATCTGGGGCTGCGACGGCCGCGGGTTGTTGGGCACGCACAGCGACCCCACCAGCAGGTAATCGCTGCAGGGGTCGCCGTCTGCCCGCGCCGGAGCAGCCGGCTGCAGCGCTATCGCCGCCGCCAGCACCACGACCACGAGCGCCGCAAAGCGCCGCATCAGACCACGGCCTGCCCGAGCAGCAGCACGATCACCACCGCCGCCACTCCCGCGCCCAGCGCCAGCAACGACGCCAGCAGCACTCCCGTCTGGCTGTTCATCTCAGCCCTCCGCCTTGTCCTCGACGATCACCGTGAACGGCGCGGAGCCCTTCGGCTCGACCTGGAACGACAGCCCCCAGTGACCCACCATCACCAGCGCGGGCGTCGTCCGCGAGTACGTTCCCGGCGGGCCCTCCGTCAGCGTGTACGCCTGCTGCTGCATGTCCATGTCCAGCATGTCAAAGCGCTGGATCACCGTCGCGCCGGTTACGGGCTTTCCGCCACGCTGGATCGTGATCGAGAACTCGCTTGGCGCCGCCGCGCGGTTGGGGTTGATCTTGATGTCGACCGTGTACGGCCCCTCGTGCACCGTCTGGTTGACGGTGCCGGGCCCCACGTGCGCGTTGATTGCCCCCAGCGACCCCAGCGCCTTGGCCGGCGGCGGCAGGCTCGAGAGCACCATCGCTGCGGCCACGATCCCGGCCACGATCAGCACCTCGCCGGTCACGTTGCGCCGCAGCAGCCCGGCCCCCGACGCGCCCAGCTCCGCGTCCTTTCGCGCGTGCGCCGCCACCAGCCGCGGGCTGGTGCGCGCGAAGTTGAGGCCGCCCAGCACCAGCGCCAGGCACAGCAGCCCGACCTTCACCAGGATTGCCTTGCCGTAGCTGGTCTGCCACAGCGTGGCCAACGTCGGCAGGTGCAGGATCGACGCGCCCACGCCGCTTGCGATCACCGCCAGCACCGACGCGATCGCAAGCTTCGAGAACCGCGGCACCGACGTCGCCAGTACCTCACCGCGCCGCTCGCCGGCGAAGGCCAGCAGCACCAACAGCCCGGCCAGCCCGCCGATCCAGAGCGACCCCGACACCAGGTGCACCCAGTCGAACGTCAGCGACAGCCCCGCCGACGAGGTCTGCGCCGCGTGTCCCGCCAGCCCCGGTACGACCAGCATCGCGCCGCCGGCCAGCACCGCCCCGACCATGGCCAGCAGCGCAGCCACCGACCGTGCGCCGGTGCCGCGGTCGATCCTGATCGCGATTGCCGCCGCCAGTCCGAACAGGCCCGTCACGATCTCCAGGTCGACCAGCGCCCGGCCCAGCGCCGATGAGCGGATCAGCGGCACGATCTGCGCCACGTCGAGCACCGAGCGCAGCGCGAAGCTGGCCGTGGTCACCAGCATGTAGATGGGGATCGCGATCAGCCCCGCCACGATGCAGATGCCGAAGGCGATCGAGAGCGCCCGCATCGCCCGCGGCGCCGCGGCTGCCGTCGGGCGCGCGATCAGCGTGCGCATCGAGAACAGTCCCACTGCCAGCATGATCGACAGGAACATCGCCCACCGCGCCGTGACCAGGCCGGGCGTAGCCGCCGATTCCGACAGCGACGGGATCACGAACTGCGGCGCCGGGCCCGGGTTGGGGCCGACCGCGAACGTGAACGCTCCGCGCACCGGGTGGCCGTCGGCCGAGATCACCCGCCAGTAGACCAGGTACCACCCGGGCGACAGCTTTTTCACCGGCACCTCGAGCGTGTGAGGGTCAGACGGCGAGGTGCGCGGCGCGCCGCTGGCCTGCTGCTGGCCGGCGGCGCTGGTCACCGAGACGACTGCGAACCTGGGCTCCACCGCCTCGTCGTAGGTGAGCGTGACCTGAGCGGGCGAGCCGTTGACGGTGACGCTGGCCTGTGGTGACGTCCGCAGCAGCGCCGCGTGGGCCCACGCGGCCGGTACCGGCACCAGCAGGAACAGGCAGGCGAACGTCAGTCCGCAAACGGCTCGCCCACGGAGGCTCACGTCAGCGACCGCCTCCCCGAGAGCAGCGAGGCGCCCACCAGCAGCAATGCCACCATGGCCACGACGATCGCGATAATCCCCAGCGTCGAGCTGGAGCCGCCGCCGATCGACGAGACGCCCTTGATCACGGGGCTGGGCGTGTCGGAGTTCTCGGCGCCGGTCCACTCGACCACCGAGCCGTCGGAGTAGGTCTGGCGCACCCCGAACGTGTACGTCTTGCTGCCGCCGGTCAGCGTGGCCTGGAACCGGAACACCGAGTCCTCGTCGGTGGGCGTGGCGCCGCCCGACCAGGTGACCGTGTTCACGGTGGCGGCATCACCGGAGCCGGAGGCGCTGACCGTGCGCTTCCAGCCCGGCTCGGGCTCGAACGAGTCGATGGCGACTCCGGAGGGCACAGTCAGCTGGATCTCGGTCGTGGTCGCGCCCGCCTTCTCGGTGGGCACGGCCAGCGTGAACTGCTGCAGCACGCCGGTCTCGGCCACCGGTGGGCTGAGCGCGGCGTGGGCGAACGCGGAGCTGGTCACGGTCAGAAATGCGACCAGCGCCACGCAGGTCACGGCGGCGACGCGCACGCGTCGTCGTTTCATGCGAATCCTCCTATCCGGCCGGGCATACGCGCCCGGGTTGGCCAAGGGTCAGGCCGGCAGGGGAGGGCCGCGCGCGGGCGCGATCGCGTGCCGGGAGCGGCCGCGCAGCGGAGCCGGGCGGGGATCGAACCAGGTTGCGCCGGGCCGTGGCAGCGCCCGGCCCGCCAGCACCAGCCGCGCGACCACGCGGCGGGCCGCTGTCAGCACCGCGTCGACGGCCGTCACGACCGCGGCCGCAATCAGCGACAGCGCGATCATGATCGGCGCGGCGTTCTGGTGCACCGGGCCGGCGATGCAATGCCAGCCGTGGAAGCCGAGCCCGTCCTCGTAGTGGATCACGCTCTCGACGGTGGTGAAGACGACGATGGTGACGGCCGAGAGCGCCGCCGAGCGGGCCAACAGGCGCCGCGCGCTGAAGGGACGGCTGGACGCGGCCCAGCCGTCCAGCTCGAGGCGCGAGCGCTCGCGCAGGCCGGCGGCCACCAGCCACAGGCCGGTTGCGGTTGCGGCCAGCGCCGCGCCGAGGCTGATGGCGGCGACCACCGCAGGGCGCGCGCCTGCCCCCTGCGACGACAGCTTCTGGGCCAGCGTGCCCGCGGCCAGCGCGTAGGCGATCCAGCGTCCCAGCGACACCACGAACAGACCCACCAGAGCCCACATCAGGTTCCGTCGCGGCGATCGCATGGAGCTCATGATTGCACGACCAGCGAGAACGGCGCGGTGACGATTTTGTCACCAATCTTGCCCTGCAGGAACAGGCGCCACTTGCCGGCCTGCGGGAACACCATCCCGATCTTGAGCTGCCCGGGCTTGGTGGATGACCCGGCGATGGCGCTGTTTGCGGCGCACAACCGCAGATTCGGGCTGCAGATGTGGGTGTGGAAGTAAGCCAGGTTTCCGTGGCGGAAGAACACGGCGTGGGCCAGCGCGCCGAACCAGGGCGTGAACGTGGCCGGCTTGCCGCCGGGATCGGTCACCGACACGTTCAGGTAGTCGGCGTTCGCCACCTTCAGCTTGGGCATGTGGTGGATGGTGAACGTGTAGCCGTCTGTGGTGACGCTGGTGCGCACGGGTCCCAGAGGCTTCGGTGCGTAGCGGCCGTTCACCTGCAGGTCCTGCTTCAGCTGGTAGTTGAGCGGGATGCTCGTGCCTGATTGTTTCTCGTAGACGTCGGTCAGCAGCATCCACGGCCCCGGCGCCGGGAACGTGACCGTCTCGCTGATCGTGCCGTCGGGTCCGATCGGCGGGTGCAGGTGCACGATGTCCGCCAGGTCCTTGCGCACGAAGATCAGGTGCACGCCGGTGTGGGGGCCGGGCCCGGTGGCGTACTGGGTGAGCGGCCGGCCGTCGGGCTGCACGATCGTGAACGACAGCTCCACGGGCTTACCGGCGGGGACCGGGCCGGACGGCGTGAAGCCGGAGATGTGGTTGACGCCGGCCGCGCTGACCGGCGGCAGCGTTACCTGCGACGACCCCGATCCGCAGCCCAGGCTGGCGCCGGTCGCGACCAGCGACAGCACCAGCACCGGCCATGTCGGGCGGCGGGTCAGGCCTGCTCCGGGAAGAGGTAGAAGCTGTGCGGCGGCATCAGCCGGCCCAGCTCGATCACGATCTCGGAGCGGTCGCGCAGCGGGATTCGCCGCACGCCGTGGTGCCAGGCGCGGCCGTCGACGAACGCCCGCAGCGGTGCGTGGCTGCGGAAGCCGAGCAGGCGGTGGTGGCCAAGCGGCTGTCCCCAGATCCGAAACAGCTGCCCCAGCCTGCGGCGGCCTGGCTGGTTGACGCTGATCAGGCCGGTCGGGTCGGCGGTCGAGAGCGGATAGCGGCAGCGACCGCCCAGCACCTGGCCGCCGCTGATCGCCGCCGGCGGTGCGATGCCGATCCCGGCCGGAAGCAGCACCGCCCGGCCGCGCACGAACAGCTCCACGTGCGCCATGCGCAGCACGCGCGTGGCCGGTCGGCAGGCCAGGGTGCCGAGCGCGGCGGCGCGGCGGGTGGCGGCCGTGGTCGCGGGCAGCTGGTAGCGGTGCCCGACGGCGATCGGTGTGGCCACCGGCGGCGACGGGGCGGGGCCTGCACCCAGCAGCGAGGCGAGCAGCAGCAGCAGCGTCGCGATCACGATCGGCTCGGTGTCGAGGCCATGGCCTCGAAGTATCGCCGCCGATCCTGTGCGCAGCGTTGATCCGGGGCGGTGAGGAAGTGGGTGCAGGCTCACAACCCGACATGTTCTGCTTTCGCCCAGAGGAGTCGCCGGGTAGCCTTGCCTCCGTTCTGGCGCGGTGCTCCAATCCGTGCCGGTGATTCAACGAGAGGGGGAGAGGTGTCCCGAGTAACTCGACCGGCGGTGATCCTGGCCGCGGCCGTGGCCTGTGCGCTGCTGTTCAGCGGTGCTGCCAACGCGGCCGCGCTGCCGCACTACGGGCCTACCACGTGCAAGGGCGGCAAGATCCGCTCCGGCTCGTATGCGTCGCTTCGCATCACGGGTGTCTGCACGCTTGGCAACCGTGCCTACACGATCGTGCGCGGCAACCTCGTGGTCGGCCACCACGGTCTCCTGAACGCCATCACCCCCGGACATCTCGGTGTCTGGGGCAACCTGAAGGTGCGCTCGGGCGGCGCGGCCGGGATCGGCTGCTCCCCGGCGGCCGGGTGCAAGGTCACGACCCACGACCGCATCTGGGGCAATGTGACCGCCGATGGCGCCCTGGCGATGATCCTCCACTCAGACCGCATCGACGGTAACTACGTCCAGACCGGCGGCGGTGGCGGGGTCAACTGCAACCCGAGCCTGATGGGAGGTCCCGCGTTCACCACCAACGAGGACAGCCGGTTCGGCGGGAACGTGACCATCACCGGCCTTCGCAGCTGTTGGATGGGCATGTTCCGAAACCACGTCGCCGGCACCGTGCGGATCAAGTTCAACCGCTTTGCCGATCCAGACGCCGACGAGATCCAGACCAACACCATCGGCGGCGACCTGATCTGCCGCGGCAACACGCCGCCGCCGCAGCAGGGCGACTCCGCCGGTCTGGTGAACACTGTTGCCGGGATGAAGATCGGCCAGTGCAACAAGCCGGGCATCTGACGCCGGGCTGAACAGCTGATGACCAGGAAGGGGGTCCGCGACGCGGGCCCCCTTCGTCATCGCTGGATCACGACCGGGGTGCCGAGGCGCAGGTGCCGGCGCAGTCTCGAGAGCGCCTGGGCGGTGACGCGCAGGCAGCCGGCCGACGCGGCCGTGCCGATCGAGCCTGGTTCGTTGGTGCCGTGGATGGCGAGCTGGTCGCCGCCGCCCCAGCCGGCCGGCAGGTTCGGCTGGTGGCCGGACAGGCCGAAGGCGAACCAGCCAAACGGCCCGGAGGGGTCGCCGGTGGCGACCAGGTCGGTGACGTAGAACGTGCCCGTGGGAGTGGGCGTTGAGGGGGTGCCGATGGCGGCCCGGAATGCGACCAGCGGGTGGCGTCCCCGCATCAGCCACAGCAGCCGCTGTGACAGGTCGGCCTTGACCCAGTAGGTGACATGGACGCGGCGGCGGCCGGCCAGACGCACCCAGCCGGTGCGGCCGTTCGGCTTCCATGTCAGGACGACCTGCGCCCAGCGGTGGTTGCGGGTGGTCACGAGCGCCCAGGCCCAGCTGTGAGATCCCAGCGGTGTGGTGGCGGCGATGCTGCCGCTGACGGGGCCGCCGGGCCATCGATGCACGGCCGCGCCGGCGACGTCGACCAGCGTGAAACGAAGCGGTGCGCGATGCGGTATCGCTGCATGCGCCACGGTCAGCCGCGGCAGGATGCGCACGGCCGGCCCCAGCTGCCTGGGCAGGGCGACGTTGCCGTCAGCGTGCGGGCCGGGCAGCCCGGCCAGCGCCAGGACGGCGGCGATCGGGATTGCGATCAGCAGCAACCTGCGCATGTACCCGCCATCGGCAGGTGCAAACCAGGCCTTTAGCCACTCCGCGGCAGAGCCGATACAAGCCCTGTTCCGTCACCTTGTTGGAGGTGTCACATGAAGCGCAACCGCTCAAGCGTCACCGGACTGGCCGTGTTCGCGGCCGCGCTGGCGCTGCCCGTGGCAGTGGCGGTGGTACGCCGTCTGCGGTCAGGCGACTACACGACCAGCCCGGAGTTTCGGGCGATCGTCGGCGACTATCTCATCTAGCGGCTAGCTAGCTGGCTACGCCGGCTGCTTGGTCGTGCGCAGATACGGCTTCACGGTCTTGTAGCCGGGGAACTTCTCCTCCGCCTCCTCGTTGGAGACGGCCGACGTGATGATCACGTCCTCGCCCTGCTTCCAGTTCACCGGAGTCGCGACCTTGTGCTTGGCGGTGAGCTGCAGCGAGTCGAGCACGCGCAGTACCTCGTCGAAGTTGCGGCCGGTCGACATCGGGTAGACCAGCATCAGCTTGATCTTCTTGTCAGGGCCGATCACGAACACGTTTCGGACGGTCTGGTTGTCGGCCGGCGTGCGGTCGGCCGGGTCGCCGGCGACGCCGCCGGGGAGCATCCCGTACAGCTTCGAGACGTTGAAGTCCGAGTCGCCGATGATCGGGTAGTTGGGAGCCGTGCCCTGGGTCTCCTCGATGTCGGAGATCCAGTCGGAGTGCTTGTCCACCGGGTCGACCGAGAGGCCGATGATCTTGGTGTTGCGCGCATCGAACTCGGGCTTGATCTTGGCCATGTAGCCGAGCTCGGTGGTGCACACCGGAGTGAAGTCCTTGGGGTGCGAGAACAGCACCACCCACGAGTCGCCGGCCCAGTCGTAGAAGTGGATCGGGCCGTCCGAGGTCTGGGCCTCGAAATCGGGTGCGGTGTCGCCGAGAGTAACGCTCATTGTTCCTCCTGTAGGTGTACGCAGGAAGTCTACTTCGGATCCAAACTCGACGCATAGCGGACGCAGCGTCAGCGGGCGGCGCGGGCACGCGCAGGCGCCGTGACCAACCACAGCACCTCTTCGAAGTACTCGCCGGCGCGGCGTCCGGTGCGGCGGTTGACGTGGCGGGCGCTGCGGCTCTCGAGCCGGAAGCCGGCCCGACGCACGATGTCGTCGTAGAGCGCGCGGCGGTCGTTGACGACGATCGCGACCGCGGCGTCGCGCCGCAGGTGGCGGCGGGTGTGGGCCAGCACCTCGGCGATGCCGTCGCAGTAGGCGGCGATGGATCGGGCGCTGGTGCCCTGGGCGGCGGCGCCCAGCTCGAGCTCGCGGCGGTCGTCCAGGCCGAGCAGCTCGTAGGCGTAGCGGTGCTGCTCGTGGTAGTCGATCAGGCCCGGGTACGGGGGCGAGGTGATGATGCCGTCGAGGCCGTCGGGCAGGTCGGCCTCGCGCGCATCGGCGTGCAGCACCGTGGCCGGGACGTCGCGGCGGAGGGCGGCGTACTCGGTCAGGCGGCGGACGGTGTCGGACGCGTAGCGGCCCAGGAAGCGGGCGGCATCGCCGACGGGACGGCACTCGCGGCGGTGCTTGTGGCACCAGTAGGGCTCGGTGACGGGGGCGCGGGTGTCGTCGAGTGCGTGGTGGGGGACGCGCCGGGCGGAGCGGGCGGCGCGGGACAGGACGACGCTGAGCACGTCTCGCTGGGGTGAACCGTCCAGCGCGGCACGGAATCCGGTCAGCTCGGCGAGCGCCCGGGGCGCGTACCAGCGCTCGAGCCAGGGGCTGGCGGGACCGTCGTCAGGCGGCAGCGCCAGCGCGCGTTCCAGCTCGGCGGCGGCTGCGGGCGGGTCAGGCGCGGCCGATTTGACGCTGGCCAGGAGGCAGTTGAAGGCGGACACGTCGCAGCCGAGCGCCGGCATGCCCTGGACGGTGGCCTCGACCAGGGTGGTACCGGAGCCGGCGAAGGGGTCGTAGATCAACGCGCCCGGGGTAAACCGGCGCCGCAGCAGCACCTCGACCAGCTGCGGCGGGTACTTGCCAAGGTAGGGATGCAAGCGATGCACGTGCTTGGTGCGCTCGCGCTCGGGCAGGTCGGACTCCGACCAGGAAAGCTCGGTGTCGATCTGCGCGTACAGCTCTCGCTGAGTGCGGCCGGCCACGGGGCGAGCGTACTGGGATGCGCGGACGGTCAGGCAGCCTGGCGCAGATGCGGCCGCACCACGCGGCCCAGCGCCGCGACGCACTCGGGGTCGAACTGCGTGCCCGCGTTTCGCTCCAGCTCGACCATCGCCGCGTCGGCGGAGCGGTGCGTGCGGTAGGGACGATCGGCGGTGATCGCCTCGAACGCGTCGGCCACCAGGATGATCCGCGACTCCAGCGGGATCTGGTCGCCCGTCAGGCCGTCGGGGTAGCCGCCCCCGTCGATGCGCTCGTGGTGGTGCAGGATCCACCCGGCCTCGATCGGTCGCTCCGCAGCCGACACGATCGCGTATCCGAGCCGGGTGTGCGTCTTCATGACGGTGAACTCGTCATCGGTGAGCGGGCCCGGCTTCTGCAGGATGGTGTCGGTGATGCCGATCTTGCCGACGTCGTGCAGCAGGCCGGCCAGGCGCAGCCTGCCGATGTGCCGGGCGCCCAGGCCGAGCTCCTGGGCGATCAGGCCGCACAGCTCGGAGACGGTCTCGCAGTGGCTGTGCGTGTAGGCGTCCTTTGCGTCGACGGCGCGCGCCAGTGCGGTGGCCAGCGCGTCGGTGTGGCGCTGCTCAGCGGCCTGGTCGGGTGTGGACAGCGTCGGCTCCAGCGCCTCGTTGTAGAGCAGGCAGCGGCGGTGGCTGCGCTTGGCCTGGATCAGCGCCAGGTCCGCGCGGCGGATCAGGCCGTCGCGGCCGAGCGTCGGGCAGGACTCGGCGACGCCGCCGCTGGCCGACACCGGCCAGGTCTCGGACGACGCGGTCATGTGGGTCTGCAGGTGCTGGACGAGGTAGAGAGTGTCGACGGCGCGGCGGTCGTGCACGATCAGCGCGAACTCGTCGCCGCCGATTCGGTAGGCGCTGGTGCCGGGGCCGGCCTCATGCAGCGCGGTGGCGACGGATCGGATGCACTCGTCGCCCGCCTGGTGGCCGTGCACGTCGTTCGTCTGCTTGAGCCCGTCTAGGTCGAGCAATGCCAGCGACAGCTCGGAGCCGGTCTTGGCGGCGCGGTCGAGGTCGCGCTGCAGGTCCTCCTCGAAGGCGCGGTGGTTGCCGAGGCCGGACAGGCTGTCGGTGAGCGCGGCGCGCTTCAGCCGCTCCAGCTCGCGCTGCCGCACCCGCTCCAGCCGCTCGCGGTATCGCATGGCGGCCGAGGCCGCCCACAGCAGCAGGATGCCCAGCGCAACGGTGACGACGGTGATGGCCATGACCACCCGCTCGCTGCGGCGCGACTGCGCGAGGCTGGCGAGGGCGGCCCGGCTGTGCTCCCGGCCGGAGCTGTTGAGGGTCGCGGCCATCGAGTTGAACAGCGGCTGCAGCCGGCCGTCACTGACGGCGTACACATGGTTGATGTCCTTGTTCTGGATGTAGGCGGGGAGCTTGGCGAACCAGGCGGACGCGAGCTGGTTCTGGCCATCGATGGTGTCGGCCACCCGCAGGTCGTGTGGCGATCCAAGCGTCCGCACGGTCGCCAGCGACTTGTTCAGCTCTGCCCGCGCCTGGTCGTATTCCCGGGTGTGAACGGGATCGTTGCGGAGCTGGTAGCGGCGGGCCGCCAGGTTCTCCTGGGCGATCGCGTGGCGGGCGTCCTGGAAGGCGTCGTTGACCGTGGTCAGGCGCTGTACGTTGTTGACCGATTGATACGTGGTGCGCGCCGCCCACACGGCGAATCCGGCCAGCGTCAGGATCACTGCGGCAATCACGGCGATCGCCGCGCGGCGGGTGGCGAGGATGTGCAGGACTCGTTGCATGGAAGCACGGCGCGGCATCGGAGCCACGTTTACACATCATCGTCAGGTATCAGGTGATACGGGGATCCCCCGTTCTGGGGAAGAGCGGGGGTGGCCCCGGGGGTATCACTGAGTGTGCGGCATTACCAATTCCGCGGTCAACCCAGACATGAAGCGGCTCCTACTCCTCATCGTTGTCATCACCTCGCTCGCGCTGCCGGCGGCGGCGTTCGCGACCCTCCAGGTGACGAAGATCCACATCGGCGCGAAGTACGCGGCGAATTCGGCGTCCGGCGACTGTTCGGTGAGCCGGTCGCAGCTGCTGGGGACGGCCATGCTGAACTGCAGGAGCGACCACGGCAGCGCCGCGGTCAGGTACGACTTCGGGATACCGAGCAAGTGCGGGCCGAGTTTCAAGACGTACGTGAACGCCAGTGGTGACCACTCGGTGACGGTGTCGCGCTCGGGAACGACGGTGCACGTGCTCGTGCATTCTTCGGGCCGGGGCGCGGTCCTGATCGCGCTGGTCAGCATCTACTACTACTGCTGACCACGGTCTGGGCCGTCAGTCGCGACGGGCGGTGCGAAGTCGGCGTGCCACCATGTCGGCGAGCGGGCCGCGTTCGCGCTCGACCCGGTCCGCAACCGCCTCGACGTCGTAGGAGGTACGGCGTAGCGTGACCTGGCCGTCGCTGACGATCGCCCAGGCGGCGCGCGGATCGCCGTCCAGGGGCATGCCGACCGACCCCGGGTTGATCACCTCGTGTCCCGCGAGCTGCCGGCGGTACTGGATGTGCACGTGGCCGCAGAGCAGCGTGTGCTGCTCGACGCCGGCCAGCATTGCGGCAGCATCGGACGCGGGGGTTTCCGGCATCAGCATCTCTTCGTCGCCGCGCGGCGTGGCGTGCACCAGCAGCGCGTCCTGCTCGGGCACGGCGAGCCGGGCGGGCAGGGCGTCCAGCCAGGCCAGGCGGTCCGCTCCCAGCGCGTCCGCCCAGTGGGTGACCTCGTCCTGGCGGTCGATCACGTAGCGGTCGGTGTTGCCCTTGATCGCCACCAGCTGGTCGCCCAGTTCGCGCAGGCGGTCGACGCATGCGGCCGGCTCGGGGCCGAACAGCACCAGGTCGCCGCCGAACAGCAACCGGTCGAAGCCCTCGGCCCGGGCCTCGGCAAGCACCGCGTCCAGGGCCGGCAGGTTGCCGTGAACGTCGAACAGGACTGCGTCGCGCACGCCGCTGCTCAGGCTCGGGCGTGCATCTCGCGCGCCAGCTCGGCGCAGCGCGGACAGGCGACCAGCGTCTCCTCGCCGACCACTCCGTCGAGCCGCCATCCGGCGGGTACCATCGCCGCCTGGTCGCCGTGCTGCGTGGTGGTGGCGCCGCACCGGCACGTGTACACCGCGCAGACGTACGGATAGGGTGCCTCGACCACCTCGAAGGCGACGCTCATAACCACATCGTGACAGCAAGTACACCCTCTCCGCAAGCCCCGGGGCCGCGATGACGACGGTCGACTCGGTAGCCGCGCTGCCCGAGGACGTCGCCCGCCGGCGGCGATTGATCCTGATCGCCACGATCCTCGGGTCGTCGATGGCGTTCGTGGATGCGTCGGTCGTCAACATCGCGCTGCCCACGATCGGCCGCGACCTGAGCGCCGGCCTCGGCGCCCAGCAGTGGATCGCGCTGTCGTATTCGCTGGCGGTCGCGTCGCTGTACATCGTCGCGGGCTCGCTCGGCGACCGCTACGGGCGCTGGCGGCTGTTCGTGTCCGGCGTGGCGGGGTTCGCCGCGGCGTCGCTGCTGGCGGCGATCGCTCCCAACACCGCGATGCTGATTACGGCGCGGGTGCTGCAGGGGGTGGCGGGGGCGATGCTGACCACCAACAGCCTGGCGCTGCTGCGGGCCACCTACGGCGCGGACAGCGGCCGGGCGGTCGGGCAGTGGACGGCCTGGAGCGGGATCAGCTCGCTGATCGGCCCGCCCGCCGGCGGCCTGCTCGTGCAGTACGCGTCGTGGCGGCTGATTTTCCTGATCAACCTGCCGGGGGCGCTGGTGGCGATCGCCGCGGCCTGGTTCGGGCGCGACCGTGAGGCGCTGCCGGCGCACCCGAGGCCGCTGCAGCCGGTGGGTGCGGTGGCGATCGCGCTCACCTTCGGTGCGCTCACCTACGGGCTGATCGAGGGGGCTCAGGTCGGATTCGCATCGGTGCTGTGGGCGTTCGGGCTGTCGCTGGCCGGGCTGGCGCTGTTCGTGGTCAGCGAGCGGCGTGGGGCGAATCCGATCCTGCCGCTGGAACTCCTGCGTGCGCGGGTGTTCGTGGCCGCGAACGTCTACACGCTGCTCGTGTACGCCGCGCTGGGAGGATCCACGTTCTACCTGGCGCTGTACCTGCAGTCGGGCGCTGCTGGCTACTCGCCGTCAAGGGCATCGCTGGTGTTCGTTCCGATCAGCCTGGTCATGTTCGTGCTGGCGGCCCGCTTCGGGCGGCTGGCCGACCGGGACGGGCCGCGGCGGTACCTGACCGCGGCGCCGCTGGTGATGTCGGTCGGCTTCGTGCTGCTGATGTTCGTCACGTCGACGAACCCGCTTCGGCCGCTGCCGGGTGTGCTGGTGCTGGCGCTGGGGCTGGCGATGCTGGTGGCTCCGATCACGGCGACGGCGCTG
>DATIOK010000199.1:0-9548 GCA_035473255.1 Gaiellales bacterium | reverse complement strand
GGCTCATTCTCCCACAGCCGTCAGACCCCGTCGTCGATAGACTCCCGCGCCGATGTCCTCCCGTCTCGAACCGGCCGCGCTGCTCGTGGCACCGGCCGTTCTGGTGGCGGCCCGGCTGGCCGGCATCGATGCGCTGGCGGTGTGGAGCGCATTCGCCGTCTGCGTGATGCTGCCGGGGTGGGGCGCCATGCGGCTGCTGCGGGTCGAGCGCGGGCTGGGCCTGGCCGGCGCGGCCGTGGTCTCGACCTCGCTGGGCCTTGCAGTCTGGATCGCGCCGCTGGCGGCCGCCTTCGCCGTACACCTGCCGCTGACCGCGCCGCTGGTTGCGGTGCTGATCGCTGGGGTGGTGCTGTGCGGCGTGGCCGTGACCAGGCCGCTGCTGTTCGACCGGGTGTCGGTCTGGGAGGCGGTGGCCGGCGTGCTCGCCGCCGGCCTGTTCGCATTCGTCTCCTGGCGGATCTCGACCGGGGTGATCTCGGATGCGCTGTTCCACGTCGGCCGCATGCGCAAGCTCGAGGACATCGGCTCGCTGTCCCTGACGGCGATCTCGTCCTACAAGGACGGCGCTCCCCACGCCGGCTACGCCTTCCCGCTGCTGCACGCGGCGTTCGCCGGCGTTGCCGACCTGGCCGGCGTCGACGTCGTAACGGCGTTCATCTACCTGCAGCCGCTGTGTGCGCTGCTGACGATGCTGGGCGCCTTCGCGATCGCCCGCTCGCTGACCGGCTGGCGCACGGCCGGCTACCTGGCGGCCGCCGTGCTGGCCTGGGATCTGGTGACGCTCATCAACGGCCTCATCCAGCAGGTCAACCAGCCGCCGATCTTCACCTTCTTCGTGCTGACCCCGGCCGCGCTGCTGCTGTTCGTGGGGGCCATGCGCGGATCCCGCTCGGCGGCCTGGTCGGCGATGGCCGCGGTGACCGTGATCGCGCTTGTGCATCCCACCTACGCAATGCCCTGTCTTGCGATCGCGGCCGGCATTGCGCTCGGCTCCTGGCGGGCGCACATGCGGATGCCGCCGGTGGCGCTGGAGGCGCTGGGCGCGTCGTTTCTGGCCAGCGCCGCGGTGGCGGCCTGGATCTGGTGGGTGGCGATTCGCGGCGGCGAGCGGCGCGCCATCATCACCCACTCCGACGAGTTCCTGCACCACGGCGCCCGTGCGATCCTGATGTACCCGTGGGCGCCCGTGTTCGGGCGCGGCTACGTGCTGGTGGCGATCCTGTGCCTGATCCTGCTGGTGCGCTTCCGCGACCTGCTGCCGACGGCCGGTGCGATGCTCGCGCCGCTGACGTTGCTGCTGCTGCCGGGATTGAGCACCGCCGTGCTGGCGGCCACCGGCATGGGGCAGTTCCACCGCTTCTGGCAGGTGCTGCCCTGGCCGCTCGTACTGGCCGCGGGCGCATGCGTCGCCGCGGGCTTGCTGGGAGGGCGGCGTGGCCTGGCGGTGGCGTTGGTGCTGGCGGTGGTGCTGGATCAGGCGCGCGAGCAGGGGTCGTTCTGGCGCCTGCCCACCAGCATCGTGGTGGTGGCGGCGCTGCTCGCGGTGGTGGTGGCGCTGTGGCGGCGCCCGCGGCGGATGGTCGAGAGCGGGCCCTGGTGGCTGGCCTCGCTACTGGTCGCGGCGGTGATGGTGGGGCCGGTCATGCACGGCGTGTCGCGGGTGTCCGACGAGGCCCGCGACGGCCCGTACCGCGCGCCCAGAGCCGATCTCGCAACCGTGCTGACGCCGGACGTGTGGCGCTACTTCCGCGCACGGCCCGGCCCGCCGCCGGTGGTGCTGGGCGAGGAGCACCGCGTGTTCGAGCTGCTCGCCTACGCCGACGTGTACGCGGCCGCCTTGCCCGAGGCCCGCTCCCGGGCCGAGCCGAAGGAGAACACCCAGGTGCGCCGGCAGCTGGAGCAGACCTTCTTCGACCCGGACACCAGCAGCGCACGGCGAGCGCAGATCCTGAAGCAGCTGGACGTCGACTACGTGCTGCTCGACACCAGGGGGCAGGCCAAGGTCGCGCCCAAGATCCTGGCCCAGCCGGGGCTGACCGTGGCCTACCGCGGCCCCAGGTTCGTGATCCTGCGCGTCGACCGGTAGAGCACCGTCCGCTCGCGGGCCGGCAGGCCGACCGGCAGGAGCGCCAGGTAGGCTGCTCCGGCCGCCACGCCGGTTGCGACCAGGCCCACGTACCAGGCGCTCTGGGAGGTGGCGGAGTGCACGATAACGGCCGCCGCCAGGCACGCGCCGGTGGGCAGCGCCAGGCGCAGGTAGTCGAGCGTGTAGGGCTGGATGTGCACCACGTGCTTGACCTGGCCAAGCCGCAGCAGGTTGACGCTGCCCAGCGTCACCGCTGAGGCGACCGCCGCACCCTCGATGCCATACGCCGATGACAGCGGCGCCGCCATCGCCACCATCACGAGTACGGCCACCGCGTTGTCCGCCAGGTCGAGGCCGGTGCGGCCGACCATGATCAGCACGAAGGCGACGCCGCCGGTGGCGACGTTCACGAGCTGCCCGGCCAGCAGGATCCGAAGCGCTGTCTCGCCGCCCTCGTAGCGGGGGCCGAAGGCCGCCAGCACGTCTGCGGCCGCCACCCACAGGATGATCACGGTCGGGATCGTGGCGGCCAGCGCCCAGCGGGTGGCGCTCTTGAACAGCGCGTCCAGGCGCTCGTGCTGGCCGCGCGCGTAGAGGTCGGCTGCGAACGGCGAGAACAGCAGGTTGACGGAGGTCAGGAACAGCAGCAGCACCTGCGATATCCGCCCGACGGCGGCGTAGGTGCCGACCTGCGCGCTCGACACGTAGTACTCGACCACCCACAGGTCGGCCCAGAACAGCGTCTGGGCGAGCAGCGCGGACGGGGCGCGGGGGAGCCCGAAGCGGACGGCGGCGCGGAACTCCTCGCGGGTCGCGGGCTCGTCCCCAAAGCCGGCGCTTGCCCGGCGCCAGAACCACCAGGCGCCGACCGTGGCCAGTGCCCACGAGGCGTCGTAGCACCAGCAGGCCGCGGTGGTGCCGCCGCCGGCCGCGAAGGCCAGGACGGCCAGCACGATCCAGGCCAGCGGCTGCCCGATCCAGAACACCCACAGGGTCGGTGTCATCGCCTTCAGCCCGCGCGTGGCGCCCAGGTAGACGGCCGTCGCAGCGGCGAACGGGATCGACCCGGCGGCCACCGCGACCTGGCTGTTGCCGGCCCAAAGCGCGCACGCGGCGATCACGGCGGTCGCGGCCACGCTGACGCCGACGGCAAGCAACGTGCAGCGGTCGACCAGGCTGCGCAGCGTGGCCGAGCGGTTGCTGCCGCGGCCGATGGCCACGTCGCGCACGGCCGACAGATCCATGCCGAAGCGGCTGCCCGCGGCCGCCACGAACGCGACCTGCACCGCGACGGTCACCAGGCCCAGTCCGGACCGTCCCAGGTGGCGCCCCATCAGGATCTGCACGCCGAAGGCGGCGGCCACGCCCGCCACCAGCCCGGCGATGTTCACGGCGGTGCCCGACAGCAGGGTGCGCTCGTCGCTCATGTCGGCATAGTGTTTCTCACGGGCCGGCGATCTCCCCCGTTCCACACCTGGAAAGGATGGTGTGCCATGGGTGCCGTGATCGTGATCTCGTTGTTCGTGTTGTTCCTGGTGGCCGCGGTGCGCGACGGCGTGGACTCCCGGGAGTGGCGGCCGGAGGGCTGGTGGCCGGGCAGCCCCCGCTGAGGGTGGGTCCCCCGGTCAGTCGAGATAGCCGAGACCGCGGAGTCGCTCCTCGACCTCGCGCTCCTCGTCGTCCGAGAACACGCCCACCGCCTGCTGCTCGGGCGCGTCGGCGCCGGCCGCGACCTCGACGCCCAGCGCGCCGGTGATCCAGCCGGCGAAGTCGGCCAGGGAGATCTCCTCGCCTGGGCCGGCGGCGATGCCGGGGCCGGCGGCGACGTAGACGCCCTCAGGCCGGTGGTCGCCCGACAGCCAGTCGGCCGGCTCGACGATCTGGCGCGCGTGCGTGAGGCTGTAGAGCGGGGCCGGCTCCAGCAGCAGGTCGGGCGCGCGGTCCAGGTACATGCCGTGAAGCACGTCCTCCTTGCGCACTACCCGCGCGATCGGGTGGCGGCCGGTGGCGGGGTCGACGAAGCCGAGCAGCGCGTCCGCGACCTCGGTGCGCACGCGCTCGTAGTCCTCCGCGGCAACGGTGCCCTGCGGCTCGCGCCCGGCCAGCGCGATCGAGACGCCCTCGCCGGTCGAGGTGACGCTCGTGTAGGCGGTCGTGTGCGCCCAGTCGATGGGCGTGGTCGGCACCTTCACCTTGCCGTGCAGGCCCAGCCGGTCGTAGGCGACGCGCGCCAGCGAGCGGATCCGGCCCCAGGCCAGCAGCGAGACCAGCGCCGAGCCGCGGCCCATGCGCAGCGCGCCCAGGCTCTCCAGCACGCGGTTCATGTTGAGGGCGCGCGTGACCGGCTGGTGGCCGTGGTCAGACATCAACAGCACGAGGTCGTCGGCATCGGTGCGCTCGACCAGCGTCCCCAGCTCGCGGTCGAGCAGGCGGTAGACGTCGATCACGCGCTCGGCCACCGGCATCTGGGAGGCGGTGACGTAGTCGGGATGGCCGGGGTGCACGTACTCGAGCAGGCAGTGCTGGATGCGGTCGGGCGACACGAAGACCATGCAGGCCGCATCCCAGGGCTGCTCGTCCATCAGCCGCCGCATGGCATCGGCGCGGCGGCGGGTGACGTCTTCGACGTCGGCCAGCAGCTCCAGCGGCTTGCCGCGGAAGGTCGTCCAGGAGCCGCCGTTGATCGGCCAGCCCAGGTCGGGCCCGGCCTCGGGCGGATGGCTGTAAGCGGCGCCCTGCGGGATCACGCCGCCGGCGATGGCGACGCCCTTGATCTCGGGCGCGGGGTAGGTGAGCGGCACGTTCACGATCAGGCTGGTGCGGCCGGCATCGTTCAGCTGCGACGGCCAGGTCGGCGCCAGGATCGAACGCGAGGAGACCGGCAGCCGGCGGGTGGCGCCGGGCCGGTATTCGAGGATGTCGAACACGCCGTGGCCGGCCGGGTCGCGTCCGGTCAGGAACGTCGGCCAGGCCGCCCACGAATGCGACGGCAGGCACGAGCGGGAGACGCCCTTGCGGCCGCGGTCGATCAGGGCTGCCAGGTTGGGCAGCTCACCCGCGGCGAGCAGCGGGTCGAGGATCTCCCAGTCGGCGCCATCCCAGCCGACGATGAGCACGCGGTTCGCCACGCCCGCACCTTAGTGCGAGCGAGTCCGCCCCGACTTCAGTGGTGATGCATACTCTTACCGACTCTGTGTATACTCTTGCACATGTCCGTGCTGGCACCACCCGCCGTCGCCACCGCCGCCGTCTTCGGCTCCACCGGCCTTGCCGGTCGCGAGCTGATGCGGTTGCTGGCGTCGCATCCTCGGATGAGGGCGGTTGCCTGCGCGGCCGACACGCGTGCACCGGCCCAGTGCGATCTCGTTCTGCTGGCGCTGCCCCATGGCGTCTCGGGTGAGGTCGGTCGGGAGCTGGCCGGTGCGCGCGTCCCGGTCATCGATCTCTCCGCCGACCTGCGCGGGGAGTGGCAGTACGGCCTGCCCGAGCTGCACCGCGGCGCCATCGCCGGCGCGCGTCAGGTGGCGAACCCCGGCTGTTACGCCACGGCCGCCATCCTGGCGCTGGCACCGATCGTGGCCGCCGGCCTGGTCGAGCCTGACCTCGTGGTGGACGGAAAGTCGGGCGTGTCCGGCGCCGGCAAGACGCCGACCGAGCGAAACAGCTTCTGCGCGGCGGCCGAGGGCATCGCCCCCTACCAGCCGGTCGGCCACCATCACCAGTTCGAGATCGAGGCCCAGCTCTCCGAGGCCGGCGGCGGACCGGTCTCGGTCACGTTCACGCCGCACCTCGCGCCGTTCACGCGCGGCCTGCTGGTGACGGCCTACGCGCGGCTGCGACCGGGCGCGGGCCAGGCCGAGGTGGAGGCGGTGCTGCTTGGCGCCTACCAGGGGGAAACGTTCGTCCAGCTGGTGGACGGCGTACGGACGCAGGCGCTGCGCGGCAGCAACCTCTGTCAGCTGCAGGCCTGGGTCGACCCGGAGCGGGGCCGCCTGATCGTGGCCGCCGCCATCGACAACCTGGTCAAGGGCGCGGCCGGCCAGGCCATCCAGAACGCCAACCTGATGCTGGGGCTGGATGAGACGATGGGCCTGCCCGGGGGGCCGGCGTGGCTGTAGGCGCCTGCTACCCGGCCGGGTTCGCCGCCGGCGTCGCCGCCTGCGGCATGAAGCGCAGCGGCAAGTCTGACCTGACCCTGCTGGTCTCCGATCGGCCCGCGACCGCCGCGGGCGTGTTCACCACCAACCGGGTGGTGGCCGCACCGGTCACGGTCAGCCGGGCCCAGATCCAGGGCGGCCTGGCGCGGGCGATCGTGACCAACTCAGGGTCGGCCAACGCCTGCACCGGCACCGCCGGCCGCGACAACGCGTGGACGATGGTGGCAGAGGCGGGTGTCGCGCTGGGCATCCCGCCCTCGCAGGTGCTGGTCGCGTCGACCGGCGTGATCGGCACCCAGCTGCCGATCGACGACGTCGTGGCGGGCATCCACAGTGCGGCCGGTGCGCTGGCCGGGACCAACGGCCGCCGATCGGCCAACGCGATCCGCACCACCGACCGCTACCCGAAGCTGGCCCAGTCCCAGGTCGAGCTGGCCGGCGGCCCCGTGCGCATCGGCGGCATGGCCAAGGGCGCCGGCATGATCCGGCCGAACCTGGCCACCACGCTGGCTCAGGTCACGCTGGACGCCGAGCTGCCGCAGGCCGCCCTGCGCCGGATCCTGCGAAGCGCCGTGGCGGGCTCGTTCAACGCCATCTCGGTGGACGGGTGCACCAGCACCAACGACTGCGTGTTCATGCTCGCCAACGGCGCGTCGGGTGTGGCCGTGGACGGGCCGCGACAGCTGCGGGTGCTGTGCGGCGCCGTCTCCGAGCTGATGCTCGACCTGGCCAAGCAGGTGGTGCGCGACGGCGAGGGATCGACCCGCGTCTGCGTCTACACGGTCAACGGCGCGCTGAGCGCGCCGGAGGCCCGCGCGGCGGCCCGCGGCGTGGCGGAGAACACGCTGGTCAAGTGCGCGCTGCACGGCGGCGACCCCAACTGGGGCCGGATCCTGGCGGCGCTGGGCGCCGCCGGCGTGCACCTCGATCCCGACCGCGTCTCGGTGGCGGTGGGAGGGGTGCCGATCGTCGCCGGCGGCGGCGGCATCGACGGGACGATGGTCAGGGCCCGGCAGCAATTGTCTAAGGATGAGGTAGAGGTCGATATATCGCTGGGCCTGGGCGAAGGCAGCGCCACGGTGATCGCCTCGGACCTGTCGCCCGACTATGTCCAGTTCAACAGCGCGAGCACGACATGATCGCGGTCGTCAAGGTCGGCGGAACGGCGCCCGGCGCGGCCGCGCAGGTGGCGACGCTGGCGCGGGCCGGCCGGCAGGTGGTGGTGGTGCACGGCGCCGGTCCCCAGATCACGGCGGGCTGCGTGGCGGCCGGACTGGAGCCGCGCTTCGTGGGCGGCCAGCGCGTGACCGACGATTCGGTGATGCGCGTGGTCGAGACCGCCATCGCCGAGGCAAACGCCGCGCTGTGTGCCGAGCTGGAGGGCGAGGGCGTCGCCTGCCGGCCGATGCGGGACGCGTTGACTGCGGAGCCGTGGGGTGATAGCCGGCTGGGCCTGGTGGGTCGCATCACATCGGTCGAGCAGATCGGGGTGCGAGCACTGCTGGCTGGCGGGATCGTGCCGGTGATCCCGCCCACCGCCTCAGGTCTCAATGTCAACGCGGACAACGCGGCCGCCGCCGTTGCCGGCGCGCTTGGCGCATCCGAGCTGATCTTCCTGTCGGACGTGCCCGGGCTGATGGGGCCGGGCGGCGAGGTGATCCGCCGCGTGACGGCCACCTCCGCCGCGCAGCTGGTTGCGTCGGGGAGCATCACCGGAGGCATGATCCCCAAGCTTGACGCGGGGCTGGCGGCGCTCGCCGACGGCGTCTGGCGCGTCTGGATCGGAGCTGAGACGATGGTGACGGCATGAACGAACGACAGCAGGCGATCACCGAGCTGCTCGACGAGCATGAGGTCTCGACCCAGCTGCAGCTGCAGCGGCTGCTGGCACGGCGCGGCCACGACGTCACCCAGGCGACGGTGTCGCGCGACCTCGACCGCCTGGGCGTGGTGCGGGTGCGCCGCCACGGCCGACTGGTCTACGCGCTGTCCGAGGACTCCGACGCCGCGCCCGCCGACCCGATCGGGCAGGTGGTGCTGGCGCTTGGCCTCGTCCGCGGCATGGAGGCGTCCGGCCACATGGCGGTGCTGAAGACCGGCCCCGCCAACGCCCATCCCGTCGCCTTCGCCTTCGACAACGCGTCCTTCCCCGAGATCATCGGCACCATCGCCGGTGACGACACCCTGGCACTGATCGCCCGCGAGCCACACACCGGGCACGACCTGATCCGCTTGATCGAGCGGCTGCAAGAGGAGACTCCGTGAAAGACACCATCGTTCTTGCCTATTCCGGCGGCCTCGATACGTCGGTCGCCCTGCGCTGGCTGGCCGACGAGTACGACGCCGACGTGATCGCCCTGCTGATCGACGTCGGCCAGGGCATCGACGCCGAGGCGGTCACCGCTCGCGCGCTCGCCGCCGGCGCCAGCGACGTCGAGGTGATCGACGCGCGCGAGGAGTTCGCCACCGACTACGTGCTGCCGGTGCTGCAGGCGGGCGCGCTCTACGAGGGCCGCTATCCGCTGGTGTCGGCGCTCTCGCGGCCGCTGATCGGGCGGCACCTGGCGGCGGTTGCCCGCGCCCGCGGCGCGACGGCGGTCGCCCACGGCTGCACGGGCAAGGGCAATGACCAGGTGCGGTTCGAGACGGCGGTGGCCGCGCTCGCGCCCGACCTGGCGGTGCTGGCGCCGGTGCGGGACTGGGGCATGACCCGCGAGCAGGAGATCGCCTACGCCGAGCAGCACGGCATCGAGGTGCCGGTCAAGTCGGGCGAGGCCTTCTCGATCGACCACAACCTGTGGGGCCGCTCGATCGAGGCCGGCCCGCTCGAGGATCCCTGGGTGGAGGCGCCGGAGCAGGCGTTCGCCCTGACCATCTCGCCGGAGCGGGCGCTGCCCGCGCCGCAGGTGGTCGAGATCGAGTTCGAGCAGGGCCTGCCGGTGGCGATCGACGGCGAGCGGCTCGACCTGGTCTCGCTGATCGGCCGCGCGGGAGCGCTGGCCGGTGCCCACGGGGTCGGCCGCATCGACATGATCGAGAACCGGCTGGTCGGGATCAAGAGCCGCGAGATCTACGAGGCCCCGGCCGCCGCGCTGCTGATGGCCGCCTATGGTGGCGTGGAGGAGCTGGTCTGCGAGCGCGACCTCGCCCACACCAAGCAGGAACTGGCGCTGCAGTACGCGACCCTGATCTACAACGGCCTCTGGTACTCGCCGCTGCGGGCGGCGCTGCAGGCGTTCATGCAGCACGTCACCGCGTCGGTCACGGGAATCGCCAAGGTCAAGCTCTATCGCGGCAGCTGCGCG
>DATIOK010000198.1:0-11132 GCA_035473255.1 Gaiellales bacterium | reverse complement strand
TGAGGACTTCGTGCGCAGCGCCTCCGGCGACGCCGCAGTTCGCGTGCGCAGTGCCGATCCGGCCCGGCTGGCTGAGCTGCTGGCGGCTCAGGGCGCGCACGTCGAGGACGACGGCGACGCCCTGTCGGTGAGCGGCACGACGAGCGAGGAGATCGGCCGGCTGGCGCTCGAGGGCGGCATCGCCCTTTCCGAGCTGGTCGTCCAGGAGGTCTCGCTGGAGGACGCCTTCATGCGCATCACCCGAGACTCGCTCGAGTTCCGCGGCGACCAGGGCGGGCACGTCGATGAGCCGGTGGCGGCATCCGCATGAGCACCGCCGTCGGCACGCCTCAGGATCGTCCCCGCCTCGCGATCGGCAGGGTCACCCAGCTGCACGTGATCAGGTCGGAGTGGACGAAGCTGTGGTCGCTGCGATCGACCCGCTGGTCGCTGCTGGTAGCGGTGATTGGCATGGCCGGACTCGGCATCGTCATCGCCGCCGTGCAGATGGCCCACTGGAACTCGATGAGCCCCAACGACCGCCGCACCTTCAACCCCGTCGACGTCAGCACCGCCGGCTTCCACTTCGCGCAGCTGGCGCTGGGCGTGCTCGGGGTGCTGGTGATCAGCGGCGAGTACTCGACGGGCATGATCCGATCCAGCTTCGCGGCCGTCCCCAAGCGCCTGCCGGTGCTGTGGGCGAAGCTGCTCACGTTCGGCACGACCGCGCTGTTGCTGATGCTGCCCTCGGCGCTGCTCGCGTTCTTCGTCGCCCAGGCGATCCTGCGGCAGCACCACGTGCAGACGACCTTCGGCTCGCCCCACGTCGCCCGTGCCGTGATCGGGTCGGCGCTGTTCCTGACCGTCGTGGGGCTGCTGGGTGTCGCCATCGGCGCCCTTGTCCGCAACACCGCGGGCGGCATCGCCACCCTGGCCGGCGTGCTGTTCGTGCTGCCCGGGATCGCGGCGATCCTCCCCAACAGCTGGGGCGATACGATCAACCCGTACCTGCCGAACAGCGCGGGCGAGGCGATCACAGCGATCCACTCCGACCCGCACACGCTCTCCGCCTGGAACGGGTTCGCGCTGTTCTGCGCGTACACGGCCGTCGCAACGATCGTGGCGGCGGTGCTGCTCGTGCGGCGTGACGCCTGACGCGGCCTAGGATGGGTGCCGTGGCCAGGGCTCGCACCGCATCCGGAGGCGACGACCAGGCGCGAGCGGTGATCGTCTGGCTGCAGCGCTTCGGTCGCTACCACCCGATCCTGACCGATACCGCGATCGCCGCCGGCGTCGCACTGATCGGCGTGCCCAGTCTGCGCCACCACCATCAGTGGGGCATCGCGCTGACGGTGGCGCTGTGCCTGCCGCTGGTGCTGCGGCGCCGCTACCCGCGAGCGGTGTTCGCGGCGATCACGGTGGCGTTGCTGGTGCAGTGGCTGATCGACGTCCAGCTGGGCGCGGATCTGGCGCTGCTGGTCTCGCTCTACACCGTTGCTGCTGTCTCGTCGCGCCGGTGGACGGCGGCGGCGGTGGCCGTCGCCGAGGTCGGGGCGGTGCTGGCGACGCTGCGCTGGGGCGACCCCGTGCTCCCGTTCTTCGTGGGGCTCTCGGCGCTGGTGATCGCGTCGGCCCTGCTCGGCATCAGTGTCCAGAACCGGCGGGCGCTGCTGGCATCGCTGCAGGAACGGGCCGCGCGGCTCGAGATCGAGCGCGACCAGCAGGGCCGTGTCGCCGCCGCCGCCGAGCGCGCCCGGATCGCGCGGGAGATGCACGACATCGTCGCCCACAACCTGGCGGTGGTGATCGCGCTCGCCGACGGGGCCGTGTTCGCCGCACGCGAGTCCCCGGAGCAGGCCACGGCGGCGATGGAGAAGGTGTCCCGCACCGGCCGCGAGGCGCTGGCCGAGATGCGGCTCCTGCTGGGGGTGCTGAACGATGAGAGCGCGGGCTCACGGGTGCCGCAGCCCGGCATCCCCGAGCTGGAGCAGCTGGCGGCACAGGTGCGTACGACGGGCGTGCCGGTCGATCTCGAGGTGGCGGGCGACCCCGACGGCTTGCCTGCCGGCGTCCAGCTGGCAACCTACCGGATCGTTCAGGAGGCGCTCACCAACACGCTCAAGCATGCCGGGCCCGACGTGGCTGCCGACGTGCGCGTGCTGTGCGTGAACGGCACCGTGGAGGTCGACGTTCACGACGACGGCAGCGGCGGGCCGGCGGGGCTGGGAGGACGCGGCCTGGACGGGATGCGCCAGCGCGCCGCGGTGTTCGGCGGGACGGTCGACGCCGGCCCGGCCCAGGGCGGCGGCTGGCAGGTGAAGGCGCGCCTGATGGTCGAGCCGGTTCCGCGATGAGCTCGACGGTGCTGCTGGCCGACGACCAGCCGCTGCTGAGGATGGGGTTCCGGATGGTGCTCGAGTCGCAGGACGACCTGTCGGTGGTAGGAGAGGCGGCCGACGGCCGGGAGGCGCTGGAGCTGACCAGGCGGCTCGCGCCGGACGTGGTGCTGATGGACGTGCGGATGCCGGGCATGGACGGCATCGAGGCGACCCGGCTGATCGTCGAGCAGGGGCTCAGCAGCCGGGTGCTGATCCTGACCACCTTCGACCTCGACGAGTACGCGCATGCCGCGCTGCGAGCCGGAGCCAGCGGCTTCCTGCTCAAGGATGCCCTGCCCAACGATCTGCTCTCCGGCATCCGGGCGGTCGCCAGCGGCGACGCCGTCGTCGCCCCCAGCGTGACCCGGCGGTTGCTCGACACATACGCCCACCGGCTGGCGCCGGACGGGGACGGCGAGCTCGATCCCGAGCCGTACCTCGAGGCGCTGACGCCGCGCGAGCGCGAGGTGCTGACGCAGGTCGCGCAGGCGCTGTCCAACGGCGAGATCGCCACCGCCCTGCACCTGACGGAGGCGACGGTCAAGACCCACGTCGGCAGGATCCTGGCCAAGCTCGGCATGCGCGACCGGGTGCAGCTGGTCGTGTTCGCCTACGACATCGGCCTGGTGCGGCCGTCGCCGCGGTGACTACGACCTTCGGTTGATTGACACGGCCGCGAAGATCAGCCTCGCGGCCGTTTCGGACGCGGGTATCGGTCGGTAGCCTCGGTGGATTCTGGGATCCGCAGTCGACATCAGAAGCGCTCCGGCCCCAGTCACGCGGCCGCCGGCCCGAGCTGGTCTCAGCCGCGTCCCCGAGATCACGGCCTACTTCTGGATCATCAAGGTGCTGACGACCGGCATGGGTGAGACCACGTCGCGATGGTGGGCGTGTTCGGCACGATGGCCGCGGATGTGCTGCACGTGGGCCTGGGGATTCCCTACGTCGTGTCGACCACGTTCTACGCGGTCGTCCTGACGGCGGTGTTCGTGACCTGGCAGCGCAGCGAGCTGACGCTCTCGATCCACAGCATCCTCACCCGGCGGTTTCGGCATGAATGCGATCCTGGGCGTTCTGGTTCGCCTACATAGTGACGCGGCCGCTGGCCGCATCCTTTGCCGACTTGTTGGCGGTCCCGCACAGCCGCGGCGGGCTTGGCTTCGGCTACGGGCCGGTCAGCCTCGTGCTGGCCGTTCTGATCGTGGGCTTCGTCGCCTACCTGGCGAGCCGCCGCATCGACATCGCTCAGGTCGCGACGGCCGGCGAGTAGCGCTACCTCGGGATCGTCTGTTCGACGCGGTCGCGGACGCGGCCGCTCTGGTCGATGAACTGGTAGCTGACCCGGTCGCCGGCGATGCCGATGCGCAGGTAGCCGTAGGCGATGAACGAGACGATCGCGTCCGGGGTGGCGCGCGTGTAGGCGGCGCTGCCGGCGCCCTCGCCGCCCGTCCCGACCGTGAACTGGAGCACCCCGTCCCGCAGGTGACGCTCGTAGCGGTGCAGGTGGCCGGCCAGGATCGCCGCCACGTGCCGCTGTCGCAGCAGCGCCATGATCGGATTGTTCGCCGGGATCGGCCGGTGGGTCAGCACGAACCGCACCGGGCACGGGCCGGTGCACTGGCCCAGCGTCTTGCGTGCGTAGTCAAGCGCCGACGCATCGGCCTCGAGGCCCAGCACGACGACCTGCACCGGACCGTACTGGACGCTGTAGTGGTGGCCGGGAAGGTGCAGCGCCGACATCACGGCGGCCCCGTCGCGGTACGCCAGGTCGTGCTCGCCCAGCGTGGCCACCGCCGGCGCCTCGGCCAGCAGCTGGTGCAGGGGCTGGAAGATGGCGCGGTCGAGGAAGGGTGGCGCCGCGAGCAGGTAGGCATTGTCGCCCGACGACAGGAACATCGCCGGGTGCTCGGCCGCCGCCAGCCGGGCGACGGCGTACTCGTGGGCGGTGCCGGATCCGTAGTCGCCGAAGGACACCAGCGTGATCGGCGTGGCGGTCGAGAGGGGGGCGGTGGTGAAGGCGCCGGCCGCCGCCGAGGCGCCGTCCAGGTTCGCCGTCCATACATAGCGGGTGGCCGGGCTGAGGCCGGTGGCGCGTCCCCCGAGCGCGCTGGTGACGGTGCCGTCCGGCGCCCGCACGCTCAAGCTGACGGGCCCCTCGCCCGATTTCAGCGTCCAGGCGAAGTCGGCCTCGGTGGTGGTGACGCGTGTCAGGAAGGGGCCGCGGGCGAAGACCCCTGATGGCGGCAGCAGCAGGTACGTGGAGCCGTACCAGACCAGAGCGACCACCGCGATCAGCAGCAGCGCCGTGGTGATCACCAGCGCGCCCACCACACGCCGCGGCCCCTCGGCTCCGGGCCGTTCCGGCTTGGGGCCGCGGGCGCGGACGAGCGGGATCACCTGCAGCACGATGATGGCGATCGCCCCGAGGATCGGGCCGGCCGATCCGCCGAACGCCAGGAACGGGAACGGCGCCACGATCGTGAGTGCGGAGCAGAACCACTCGACCCGCCGCCGTGGCTGCACCAGATCGGCGCTCAGGCAGGCGATTGCCACGATCACGCCGATCAGCAGCGTCGGCACCGAGGCCACGTCGCGGACGATCGGGTCGGAGACGGCCGCGGACGCCGCCAGAGCCAGGGCGTCGACGATCAGGAGCAGCCGAAGGGCGCGCATTCCCTCAACGTAGCCTGCGCGGTCGCTGCCGACGTGCGACGGCGCCTCTGTCGTGCATGCTCGCGAGCTGGCGGTATGGTCTTGGCGTGATCGCATTCGTAACCGGTGGGGGCCGTGGGATCGGGGCGAACATCGCCCGCGAGCTCGCGGGGGACGGCTGGGAGGTCGTCATCGCCGCGCGCACGCCGGCACAGGTCGAGGCGGTCGCCGAGGAGATTGGCGGCCGTGGCGTGGCGCTTGATGTCTCCGATCGTGATGCGGTCGAGCGCGCGGTTGCCGAGAACGGGCCGGTCGACCTGCTCGTCGCCAATGCGGGTGTTGCCCGCCGCGGCGGCGCGACGTGGGAGGTCGAGCCGCAGGACTGGTGGCGGACGTTCGAGATCAACGTCCTGGGCGTGCACCTGTGTTGCCGGGCCGTGATCCCTGAGATGCTCGAGCGGGGGTCGGGCCGGATCGTGATCACCGGCAGTGGGGCCGCGTACCTGCCTCCGGGTGGCCCCTCCGAAACCGACTACCCGGCGAGCAAGGCGGCGGTTTGCCGCTACGGGGAGATGCTCGCAGCCGAGCTGGCCGGTCGCATTCCCGTGTTCTTCTTCAGCCCGGGGCTCGTCCGCACCGAGTTGACCTCAGGGGCGCCTGATGACGCGCCCTGGACGCCGCCGGAGCTGGCTCCGCGGCTGGTCGCGGCGCTCGCGACCGGGCGGTACGACGCGCTTGCGGGCCGCTACCTGCATGCTGAGCACGACGACCTCGACGACCTGCTCTCGCGCATCGACCAGGTGCGCGAACACGACCTGAACGCCATCCGCCTCCGCCGCTAGCCGCCCGGCGCGACCAGGCCGGACTCGTAGGCGTAGATCACCGCCTGCACGCGGTCGCGCAGGCCGAGCTTCTGCAGGATGTGTGCCACGTGGGTCTTCGCGGTGGCCTCGCTGATCACCAGCTGCTCGCAGATCTCGGGGTTGGAGAGCCCGCGCACCAGCAGCGCCAGCACCTCCTGCTCGCGCGGCGTCAGCTCGGCCACTGCCGCCGGCGGCTCGATCTCGGTGGGCGGCCCCGGCTGGCGCGCGAACTCCTCGATCACGGCGCGGGTGACGGCCGGAGCCAGCAGCGCCTCGCCGCTTGCGACGATGCGGACGGCAGCCGCGATCTCCTCGGGCCGCGCGTCCTTCAGCATGAAGCCGCTCGCGCCCGCGCGAAGCGCGTCGTAGACGTAGCCGTCCAGCCCGAAGGTGGTCAGGATCATCACCCGCGTGCTGTGGCCGGCGCGGATGATCCGGCGGGTGGCCTCGATCCCGTCCAGAACGGGCATGCGCACGTCCATCAGTACCACCTCCGGTCGTAGCCGGGCTGCTTCGGCGACCGCCTCGGAGCCGTCGCCGGCCTCGCCGACAACGGCCATGTCCGGCTCGCCGTCGAGGATCTTGCGCAGGCCGACGCGCACCAGCTCCTGGTCGTCAACGATCAGAAGCGTGGTCATGTCACCGGCAGGGTGACGTGCACGACGAACCCGCCGCCGGGCTCGCGTGCGGCGTCGAGCCTGCCACCGTAGAGGGCGACCCGCTCGCGCATCCCGGCCAGGCCGTGGCCGCCTGGGCGCGCCGCCGGCGACTCCCGGCCGTCGTCCGCCACCTCGATCTCGAGCGCCTCCGGCCGGTAGCGGATGCTGACGTGCGCGTTGGCATCGCCGGCATGCCGCAGGGCGTTCGTCAGCGCCTCCTGCACGATCCGATACGCCGACAACTCGATGCCGGCGGGCAGCTCGCGCTGCTCGCCGTCGATCACGAGATCGACCGGCAGCCCGGCCGCCCGCACCTGGCTGATCAGCGACGGCACGTCTCCGATCCGCGGCTGCGGCGCCAGCGGCTGGTCGTCCCCGCCGCGCAGCATGCCCAGCAAGCGGCGGGTCTCGGTCAGCGCGCTACGGCCCGACCGCTCGATCGTCTCCAGCACCTCGCGGGCCGAGGAGTCCGACCGCTCCAGCACCCTTCGCTCGGCACCCGCCTGCAGCACGATCATGGAGACATGGTGGGCGATCACGTCGTGGAGCTCGCGTGCGATCCGGGCCCGCTCCTCGACGACCGCCTCACGGCTGGCGAGGTCACGCTCACGCTCGGCGATCTGGGCGCGGCGCTCGCGGTCGCCGACCACCCGGTTCACGAGCAGGATCACCACCGTCGAGACGACGACGAACTGCACGCTGCTCTTGAAGGTGACCGGGCCGACCGCGGAGACGAGGCCGCCGACGGCGATCACGGTCAACCCGATCGCGAACGGCCGCGGCGGCGACCAGACCGCGAACCCGTACATGCAGCAGATCCAGGCCAGGCCGTAGCTGAGCAGTGAGGGCGGGCCCCAGACGCCGGCGACCACGTCCCCCACCAGGCCGGCGCCCACCCCGACCGCCACCGGGTGCTGCCGTCGCACCGCCACCGCCAGCGTAACCAGCGGCCCCAGCAGCGCCACCACCCACTGGTGAGGAACCGGGCCGGTCACCCACACCTCGATCTGGAGCATCACGGTCAGCAGCACCGCCACCGCCCGGTCGAGGCTGATCGGGTCGATCCGGAACCCGCCGATGCCAATCGTGCGCTCGCTCACCGCTCCAAGATAGACCCTGTCGGAGGCGCTGTCATCGGCCGATCGGCTGATCGCGGCCGGTCAGGATTTCAACCGATCGGGCGATCGCAAGATCGGGCAACGGGGCGATGATCCGCGGCCGCTGCGTGCGTAGCTTGGTCGGGTCAACGAATGAGGAGGTTGTCCGATGAAGACGCTCAACCGCAGCCTGGGGCGCATGCTCATGACCGCGATGGTGGCGGGCCTGGTGGCGGCCGCGATCGGTGGCGTCTCCCTGGCCCGGGCCGGCTCCGGAGACAGGACGATGACGCTGACCGAGGTGGAGACCGGCGCCCAGTTCGTGAACATCACGCACACCCCGCAGGGCGGCCCTGGAGATCAGATCGTCCTTCACCGGGTCGTGAAGAACGCCGCGGGAGACCGCGTCGGCACGCTGAACGTCGTCTGTGAGGTGGTGCTGGGCCACAAGCTGCTGTGCAACGGCGTCTATCGCCTGCCGGGCGGCACCATCACCGGGACGGCCCAGAGCATCCAGAGCCAGAGCAGCACCGCGACCGTGCACATCGCGATCACCGGCGGCACCGGTCGCTACGACAACGCCAGGGGGCAGATCACTTCCACGCCCACCGGTGCCACCACCAGCCAGTCGGTCGTCGACCTCGACTGACAGCGGAGCTCGCTGCCTGCGCTCGCCGCTCCCCCACCGGGGCGCCGAGCGCAGGCGGCGTTGCGCGGTCACGCTCCAACCTCAGCACAACATTCTCAGCTGGTTCGAAGGTAGCTGTGGTCTCGTACGAGGGGTCAACGAGACCGAAGGAGAAGCAGTGGAGCTCGATCTACCAGCGCGGCAGCCGGGCAGGGAGCCGGTCCGCCGATTCCGCGCCCGTACCGTCCTGGCAGTGCTGATCGCTGTCGTCGTCGTAGCGGCAATCGTCGCCGGCTTCACTCGCGCGAGAACGCAGTCGACGGCGGTCGGCAGCGGGGTCGTCGTCATCGAGACGAACCTCGCCTACCAGGGTGGACAGGCTGCCGGCACCGGCATGGTGCTGACGTCCTCCGGCGAGATCCTGACCAACAACCACGTCATTCGCGGGGCGACCGATATCAAGGTCGTGGTGCCGAAGACGGGTCAGAGCTATACGGCCCAGGTCGTCGGCTACGACGTCTCGCATGACGTCGCCCTGCTGCGGGCGAGCGGCGCCTCGAATCTGAAGATCATCTCCCAGGGCGATTCCGGGTCCGTCAACCCCGGCCAGTCGGTGCAGGCGGTCGGAAACGCCGGTGGCACCGGTCGGCTCAGCTTCGCCTCGGGCACCGTCACCAACGTCAACCGCGCGATCACCGTGAGCGACGACCAGGGCGGCAGGGAGAGCCTGAGCGGGCTGATCGAGACGAACGCGGCCGTGCGGCCCGGAGACTCGGGTGGGCCGCTGCTGAACTCGTCCGGCCAGGTGATCGGGATGGATACCGCCGCCTCCGTTGGGAACCAGGTCGCCCAGACGACGGCCAACGACGGGTATGCGATACCGATCCACACGGCGATGGCGATTGCCAAGCAGATCGAGAGCGGCAACGGCTCGGGAACCGTCCACGTCGGTGGCACCGCGTTCCTCGGAGTCGAGTCGACCGCGAACAGCTATTCGGGTTCCGGGGCGGTGATCTCGGCGGTCGTTCCCGGCAGCGCAGCAGAAGCTGCGGGCCTCAGCCCCGGCGATCAGATCCTCTCGGTCGGCGGTCACGCGATCTCATCCCCGGACGACCTCAGCCAGGCCGTACTGACCCAGAAGCCGGGAGCGTCCATCTCCGCCGTCTACCTGGATCAGGCCGGCGCGACCCAGACCACGAACCTCACGCTGACAAGCGGGCCTCCGCGCTAGGAGCTGCCGATACGGCCCCGGATCCGAAGCGATCCGGGGCCGTGCCGTCGCCGCGGATCAGCCGCAGCCGGAGTTGTCGCCGCAGTCGCGACACGTGTAGCAGGCGCCGGTGCGCACCTTCCGCCCGCCGCACTTGGCGCACTCGACCGCGTCCTCCCAGGCGTTGAACAGCGCGGCCTGACCCGCCGAGGGCGCGTGCGCGACCTCGGCCGCCGGCTCGCCGGCCTCCTGGGCGTCGTAGCCTGCCGCGATCCGGTCGCGTACGGCCTGGCTCATGATGCCCAGGTCGGCCTGCTGGTCGGTGTCCAGGAAGCGCTTGCCCATCCACCGGAAGATGTAGTCGGGGATCGACTTGGCGACGCGGATGTCGGGGTCGTTGGTGAGCCCGCTCGGCTCGAACCGCATGTGTGCGAACTTCGAGACGAACACCTCCAGCGGCACGCCGTACTGGATGCCCACCGAGACGGCGATCATGAACGCGTTCATGAGGCCGGCCAGGGTGGTGCCCTCCTTGGCGATGTCCACGAACACGTCGCCCGGGTCGCCCTCGGGGAACAGCCCCACGTGGATGTAGCCCTCGTACTCGCCGACCTTGAACTTGCGGCCGATCTCCTGCCGCTCGATCGGCATCACGCGGCGCTGCGGCTTGGCCGCGATCAGCTCCGGCGCGTCGCTCTTGGTCGACAGCGGCTGGGCCACCTTGCAGCCGTCGCGGTAGATCGCGATCGCCTTCACGCCCAGCTTCCAGGCGTCGATGTAGAGGCCGGCCACGTCGTCGACCGTGACCTCGGTGGGCAGGTTGACCGTCTTCGAGATCGCGCCCGAGATGAACGGCTGCACAGAGGCCATCATCTTGACGTGGCCCATGTGGTGGATCGCGCGGTCGCCCACGGCCACGTCGAACACCTGCAGGTGCTCGCCCTTGAACCCGGGTGCGCCGACCACCGTGTTGTGCTCGTTCACGAAGGCCACGATCTGGTCGATCTCATGCGGCGCATAGCCGAGCTTGGAGAGGGCGGTCGGCACCGTCTGGTTGACGATCGTGATGTCGCCGCCGCCGACCAGCTTCTTCGACTTGACCAGCGAGAAGTCGGGCTCCACGCCGGTGGTGTCACAGTCCATCATGAACGAGATGGTTCCGGTCGGCGCAAGCACGGTGGCCTGCGCGTTGCGGTAGCCGTTGGTCTCGCCCAGCGCCAGCGCCTCGTCCCAGGCCTTGCGCGCAGCCAGCATCATCTCGTCGGGCACCACGCCCGCGTCGATGTTCGCGACTGCCGCACGGTGCTTGCGGATCACCCGCAGCATCGCGTCGGCGTTCTTGGTGTACTCCTCGAACGGGCCGATGCGTCCCGCCATGTCGGCCGACTTGCGGTAGGCACGGCCGGTCATGATGGCGGTGATGGCGCCGGCATAGGCGCGGCCCTCGTCGGAGTCGTAGGGCAGCCCGCGTGCCATCAGGAGCGCACCCAGGTTGGCGTAGCCCAAGCCCAGCTGCCGCATCGCATTGGCGTTGCGGGTGATCTCCTCGGTCGGGTAGCTCGAGTTCGAGACCAGGATCTCCTGGGCCATGAAGATGATGTCCACCGCCCGCTCGAACCGCTCGACCTGGAACTCCAGCGTCTCGGGGTCGCGGAACTTCATCAGG
>DATIOK010000197.1:0-3742 GCA_035473255.1 Gaiellales bacterium | reverse complement strand
AGAAGGTGGCTTCCGCAACCCTCGCCGCCCGCGGTGCGAAAAGCGCCAGTGAACACCCTGGTGTGGCCACGGGTGTCGTCAGCCGAAAGCTCCGCCGGTGAAGACCGCGGCTGTCCCGCATGGAGATCACGCGACGAGCTGTTGCCCTCCGTTGATGTCGAAGGTCGAGCCGGTGACCGCGGTGTTCACCACCGATCACGAAGACTGTCTGACCAGCCAGTGGCTATTGGATCTCATCGAGCGGCCTTCTGACTCATCTCAAATGTCATGAGGCTGCGGGGTCGACGTGTCGGACGGTGCACCGGACGCCGGGAACGGCTGCGCCTGCTTGGCTGGGTCGGGTCCAAAGGAGAAGCCAACGATCGCGCCGAGCACGGCGAACGACGCCGCCGCGAGCAGGACGTCGCTGAGCCCGCCGGCGGTCCCGGCCCGGGCGGCGTGCGTGACCGCGGCTCGGGCGGTGGGTGGGACCGCGGCGCCGACTCGGGTGCCGGCGCCGGAGCCAACAGCGGCGGCCAACCGGTGAACGGCGCCGGGCTGCGCGGGCAGGCCCGCCAGGTCGTGCAGAGTGGCGCTGGTGACACGGGAGGCGTAGATGGCGCCAAGCACCGCCACGCCCGCGGCCGTGCCGACCTGACGTAGCGTGTTCGTCAGGCCGGCGGCCATTCCGGCGCGGGCAGGCTCCACGGCCGAAAGAGCTGCCGACGCGAGGCCGGTGGAGGTGATGCCCAGGCCGATCCCGGCGAGGATGAAACCGGGCAGCAGCACCAACCAGGTGGAATCGGCGGTCAGCTGGGCCATCGAGGCCAGCCCGGCCGCTGCCGAGGCCATGGCCACACTCAGCAGCACCCGCATGGGCACCTTGCCGATCAGCCGGCCGGTCAGGAGCGCGACGGTGAAGGAGACCAGCGTCATCGGTAGGAACCGCAACCCGGCCTGGACCGGGGAATATCCCAGGGTGTTCTGCATGTAGAGCGACAGGTAGGTGATCATCCCGATCACCGTCGCCGAGATCGCAAACGCCACGAAGCCGGTCGCGGCAAAGCTTCGTCGCCGAAAGAGGCGCAGGTCGGCCATCGGCGCGGCGGCGAAGCGCAGCTCGTATGTCACGAACCCGGCAAAGGCCACGGCTGCAGTGGCGAACAGGGTCACGATCTCCGGGCTTGACCAGCCCAGCGCGTTGCCGCGTATCAGCGCGAACATCAGCGCGGTCAGCGCCACGATGATCAGGCCCGTGCCGACCCAGTCGGCCCGGCCGCCGGCCGGGTCGCGAGATTCGCGCAGCTTGGCCAGCCCACCGGCGAACGCCGCCACGCCGATGGGCAGGTTGACGAAGAAGATGAACCGCCAGCCCAATGTGTCGGTCAACACCCCGCCGGCCAGTGGCCCGATGGCGCTGGCGGCGCCGAGTGTCGCGCCGAAAGCGCCGAGCGCCCTGGCAAGTGCAGCGCCGGAGAACTCCGCGCGCAGAAGCGGCGTCGCGGTGGCGAACAGCACGGCGCCCCCGACTCCCTGCAGCGCCCGAAACAACTCGAGCTGCAGCGAGGTCATCGCCAGCGCGCACGCGAGCGACCCGCCGGTGAAGATGACCATGCCCACCAGGAACAGCCGCCGCCGTCCCAGACGATCTCCCAGGGTAGCGGCCGGAAGCAGCAGCACGGCCAGCACCAGGGCATAGGCGGCGCTCACCCACTGCAGGTCCGGCAGGCTCGCTCCCAGATCCCGCTGAATCGACGGCAGCGCCACACTCACCACCGTGATATCGAGCAGCAACATGAACGCCGCCGTGCACACCAGCACGAGCGTCCACCGCTGCCGCGACGACGTCCCGATCGCATCAATGGTGGACATGTGGTCTCCTCGGGTCGGTCGGTCGTTCACCGCCTCCCCGGCGGCCCCGGGGAGGCGGTGTCTCACCAACGCATCCGTCAGCCGGCCGCCCAGAACGCGCAGTGGTGGTCGGCGGAGTAGCCGCTTTCGAGCTCTGGCCGCGGCGGCACCAGCGACATCACGCGCGCACCGCCGGCGATCGACGGCCAGCCCAGCGCACCGGTTGCGGGGCTGCCGGCGGCGGCGAAGCTCGCCCACGCCGCTCGCATGTGGCGCGACAGAACCCTCTGGTCAGTGGTGAACGGCGCGCCCGGGAAGGGCAGGTTCGGCTGACTGAAGAGGTACTGGATCTCTGACCCATGCGTCGCTATCGGCGGCAGCACATCTGGCTTTGTGAACCGCTGGGGAGCGTTGTCGTCGTTGAACTGGTAGCCGAAGGTCGGCACACGCCGGGATGTCCAGCGGTCAACCTGCAGCGCCGGGCACGCGAAGTTCGCGTCCGAGAGCAGGGTGCTCAGCGCGACGATCGGTGCCCCGTATGCGGCGGGAGGGTACTTGGCCGCAATCGCCTGAGCCCGGGCGGGCGAGACGCCGACCGTCGCGGCGATCACGTCCGCGTAGTTCTCGGCGGATACGGGCGGCACGAGGACGAACGTCCCGTTGCTCACGGCCACACCGAGGCCGGCGACGAACAGCCACTCCTCGTTATGAACGATGCCGTTCAGGACCGGCACTTGGGCAAATCGCCCTTGCCGTAGCGCCGTTCCGATCGACTCGGTGAGCACCTTGCCATCGACGACACCGGGGATCGCCGAGCCTGGGAAATTGCTGACGAGCTTGGCAACCGGCAGGTGGCGCAGGCAACGCGCGGTCTGGCTTGGGCACCCCGCCTTGGCGGCGAACGCCTCCCCCGCCGTCTCCGCACTGGCCAGCGACTGCTGGTGGAGTGCGAAAGTGCCGCTCTGCACGATTGCCCGCTGGAACAGCCCTCGGGCACCACGCGACACCAGCTGCGCCAGCACGGACACGCCGCCGGCTGACTGGCCGGCGATCGTGACGTTGTCCGCGTCACCGCCGAACCGCGCGATGTTCTGCCGCACCCAGCGCAGCGCAGCCTGCTGATCCATCAGTCCGTAGTTGCCGGCCGTGTCGTGGTGCGTGGCGAGCGCGGGATGGGCGAGGAAGCCGAGCGCACCCAGGCGGTAGTTGACCGTGACCACGACAAGGCCGCGGCGGGCGAGCTTGGAGCCGATGTAGTTGCGAGCCGAGTCCTGGGTGAAGCCCCCGCCGTGGATCCACACCAGCACCGGTCGATGCGCGCCTCGGCGGAGCGTCGGAGTGGATACGTTCAGGTACAGGCAGTCCTCCGCAAGGCGGCCAGGCGGGAAGAACGGGCTTGCGGTCTGCGGACAACTCGGCCCGAAGCGCGTTGCGTCACGGACGCCCTGCCAATCGGCGGGAGGCTGCGGCGGACGCCAACGCAGTTGGCCGATCGGGGGCGCTGCGTACGGGATCCCGCGGAACGCGAACCCCCAGCTGGTGCTGATCCCGTGGATGGCGCCGCCCCTGAGGGCGACTGTGGCCGTCGAGGGAGTGCCCGCGCCGCCGCTCGCGGCCGCCGTGGCGCCCGCTGAGGTGAGGGTGAGCGCGACTAAGGCCGCGCCAAGGCCGGCCACACGTAAACGTCGTGGATTCGGGGTGAGCATGAACGCAACTCCTGTGTTCGTTGGGACTGCCGCCACGATGACGCCCGGTCTCGGCAGTCGCGCCTGGGCAGTCCCTGGTGAACACACTGGTAACAGCCTCTCCGGTGTTCAACCTGACCCGTGCCTAACACCAGAGCAGGCACGGGCGCAGCGAGGCTCCCGAGCCGCGAACGTGCCGCTTGAGCGGCGCCCCCCGTGTGCGCGTC
>DATIOK010000196.1:0-45141 GCA_035473255.1 Gaiellales bacterium | reverse complement strand
GGCACCAGCTAGCGCACGTCCAGTTCGTTCACCCCGACGACATCCCCCGATTCCGCAGCCTGGGCGTGATCGCCAACGTGACGCCGCTCTGGGCGCGGCTCGAGTCCTACATCGCCGAGCTCACGATCCCGTTCATCTCGCTGGCCGCAGCCGCCATGATCTACCCCTTCGGCAGCATCCTGCGGGCCGGCGGCACACTCGCGTTCGGCAGCGACTGGACGGTCTCGACGCCCGACCCGCTGCACCAGCTGGCCACCGCCGTCGCCCGCACCGACCCCGAGACCAGCACCGACGAGCCGCTGCTGCCGGACGAGCGGCTCGACCTGGGCAGCGCGATCGCCGCGCAGACGATCGGTGCCGCGCACGCCTCGTTCCTGGACAACACGACCGGCTCGATCGAGCCCGGCAAGCTAGCCGACCTGGTGGTGCTCGACCGTGACCTGTTCGGGCTGCCGCCGGCCGGCTACCTCGAGGCCCAGGTGCGCATGACGCTCTCGGACGGCGAGACGGTCTACGCCGCGCCCGGCTGGTAACCGGCCATGCGCGTCACGTACGTCGGGCACGCCACCGTCCTGATCGAGGATTCGGGCAGCGCGATCGTGACCGACCCGCTGCTGCGCCGGCGCGTGGGCCACCTTCGCCGCCAGGGCGAGCTGCCAGCGCCGCTCCCGAAGCTCGACGGCGTGTTGATCTCGCACCTGCACCGCGACCATCTCGACACGCCCTCGCTGAAGCGGATCGCCGAGGGAACGCCGGTGGTGGTGCCGGCATCGGGCGTGTCGGCGATGCGCCGCACGCGACTGCAGCCGCTGCCGGTCAAGGAGGGAAGCGAGCTGCGACTGGGCGCTTTCCAGGTGCTGGCGGTGCCGGCCGACCACCCCACGCGGCGCACACCGCTGGGGCAGGAGACGGAGGCGCTCGGCTACGTGCTGACCGCGCCGGGCGGCAGCGTTTACTTCGCCGGCGACACCGATCTGTTCGACGGCATGCGCGCGATCGGCGACCTGGTCCTGGACCTGGCGCTGCTGCCGGTGGCCGGATGGGGCCCGACGCTGGGGCCCGGGCACATGGACCCACGGGCTGCAGCAGAGGCTGCGGTACGGCTGCGACCGCGGATCGCGATCCCGATCCACTGGGGGACGGTCAGCCCGGTGGGCATGGCCGACTCCGACGAGCGGCCGGCGCGCGAGTTCGCCGCCCAGGCCGCCGAGCTGGCGCCCGGCGTGCGCGTGGTGCAGCTGGCGCCGGGCGAGTCCTGCGACATCTAGCACGGGTGTACCTGCCGGGCGGGAGCGGGACGTCGCCTGTCTATCATCCGGCCCCGCGATGGTCGCCATCCAGGTCGACAGCCTCACCAAGCGCTACGGCGAACACGTCGCGGTCGACGGCATCAGCTTCCAGGTCGAGCAGGGCGAGGCATTCGGCATCCTCGGCCCCAACGGCGCCGGCAAGACCACCACCCTGGAGATGATCGAGGGGCTGCGCAAGCCGGATTCCGGCCAGGTGCACGTGCTGGGCCGGCCGGTCTGGCCCGACCCCCGCTCGGTGCAGTCGCTGATCGGGGTGCAGCTGCAGTCCACCACCCTGTTCGACAGGCTCACGTCGCGCGAGCTGCTGGAGCTGTTCGCACGCTTCTACAACCGCAGCGACGGCAGCGAGCGGGCGCAGCTGGTGCTGGAGCAGGTCGGCCTGGTGAGCAAGGCCGACGCCTACGCCGACGACATGTCAGGCGGCCAGCAGCAGCGCCTGGCGATCGCGCTGGCACTGGTGCACGACCCCGACGTGGTGTTCCTGGACGAGCCCACGACCGGCCTCGACCCGCAGGCCCGGCGCAACCTGTGGGACGTGATCCGGGCGATCCACGCCGACGCCGGCAAGACGGTGGTGCTGACCACCCACTACCTGGAGGAGGCCGAGACGCTCTGCGACCGGGTCGCGATCATGGACGAAAGCCGCGTGATCGCACTGGACACGCCCGCCGGGCTGATCGCCTCGCTGGGCGCCGAGGTGCGCATCTCCTATACGGAGGGCGGCGAGGAGCGGGTGGCCTACGCACACGACGCCCAGGGCGCGGTGCTGGAGACGCTGGAGGCCGCGCGGCAACGCGGCGCCCAGATCGAAGGCCTGTCGGTGCGCGGCCCCAGCCTGGAGGACGTGTTCCTGAAGCTGACCGGGCGGGAGTTCCGCGAATGACGCTGAGCCGGATCGGCGCCACCACGCTGGCGCAGATGAAGATGATGTTCCGGCGGCGGATCGTGCTGTTCTGGTCGCTGGTGTTCCCGATCATCCTGATGGCGCTTTTGGGCCTGCTGTTCGGCCGCTCGATCGACGCCGGCACGATCACGGTGATCGACGCCTCGCATACTCCGGCATCGGCGGCGATGGTGCACGCGCTCAGCACCACCAAGGGCGTCACGGTCAAGACCGATCAGACCGACGTCGCCCATGCCCGCAAGCAGGTGCGGGACGGCGACCGCGCCGCGCTGGTGGTGCTGACGAAGACGCCCACCGGGGCGACCGCGGCCCACCTCTTCTACTCGAACGCGTCCGCCACCCAGGCCGGGATCATCCGCGGGATCGTGTCCGGCGCATCGTCGCGGATATCGGTGGCGGCCACCGGTACCCACCCGGCGATCGTCTTCAGCCAGCAGTCCGTGGACTCGGCGTCGCTCAACTACATCGACTTCCTGCTGCCCGGCATCCTGGCGCTGGCGATCATGATCTCGGCGGTGATCGGTCTCTCGACCGTGCTCGTGACCTGGCGCAAGCAGGGCGTGCTGCGACGCCTGAAGCTGACGCCGATGCCGCTGTGGGAGTTCCTGGTCGCGCGGGTGGCGGCGTCGCTGACGCTGGCGCTGCTGCAGGTGGCCGTGCTGATCACCTTCGGCGCGCTGGTGTTCGGCGTCTCGATCTCACCAACGGCGTGGGCGGCGATCCCGGTGGCGCTGGTGGGCGCACTCTGCTTCCTGGTGATGGGGTTCACGGTCGGCTCGCTGGTCGCCGAACCGGAGACCGCGGACGCCGTCACCAACGTGATCACGAATCCGATGATGTTCCTGTCGGGTACCTTCTACCCGGTGGCCGCGATGCCCGCGTTCGTCCAGACGATCGCGAAGGTGCTGCCGCTCTACTACATGACCAATGCGCTTCGAGACACGATCGTTCGCGACCGCGGGCTGATGTATGTGATGCCCGACATCGGGGTACTGTTGGCCGTGACCGCCGTGCTGGCGATCGTGTCGCTGCGCACGTTCCGCTGGGAATGAGGAGGACCTTCAGATGGCGCGCTTCGACAATGTGATCGTGGGTGGCGGGCTCGCCGCCGGCATGGTCGCGCAGGAGTACCGCGGTGCGGACGGCGACGGGTCGGTGCTGCTGATCGGCCGGGAAGCGCATCCCCCCTACCACCGGCCGCCCCTGACGAAGGGGTTCCTGCGCGGCGAGGAGCCGGTCGAGGACACCTACATGCACTCGCTTGACGAGTGGCGGGAGCTGGACGTCGAGCTGCGTCTGGCCACCGAGGTGGCGGCGATCGACCCAGCGGCGCACGCGGTCGAGCTGGTCGACGGCGAGCGCATCGAGTACGGCCGGCTGGCCCTGGCCACGGGCTCCACGCCGCGCACGCTGGGCGAGGCGGCCACCATCCGCGTGATCGAGGACTCGCAACGGGTGGGCGCGCTGCTGAACACCGGCTCCGGCCACCTGGGCGTGATCGGCGGCGGCTTCGTCGGCGTCGAGGCGGCGGCAAGCGCACGCATGAAGGGGCTTGACGTGACGCTGGTCGCGCCCGAGCCGGTGCTCTGGTCACACCTGTTCGGCGAACAGGTCGGTGCCTACTTTCAGGGCCATATGGAGCGACACGGGGTGCGCGTGCTGACGGGCCAGAAGACCCTGCCGGACGGGGACTACGACATGATCCTGGCCGGCATCGGCGTCTCGCCCAACATCGAGCTGGCGAAGAACGCGGGCCTGCCCACCAACCAGGGCGTGCTGGCCGACGACCACCTGGTGGCCGCGCCGGACATCTGGGTTGCCGGTGACATCGCCGAGTACCAGAGCGTGATCCACGACCGCCGCATCCGCATCGAGCACTGGGACGTGGCGCTCAACCACGGCTCGTACATCGGCAAGAGCTGGGCGGGCGCCGAGGAAGGCCCCTACCAGGTCGTTCCCTACTTCTTCTCCGACATCGGCGACTGGACGTGGATGGAATACGTCGGCCCGGGCGACCGCGACGACACCGTGGAGGTACGCGGGTCGATGGACGACGACGACTTCGTCGCGTACTACAGCAACGCCGACGGCAAGCTGACGGCCTGCCTGGCCGTCAACCGCGGCGACGAGCTGAACGCGGCCAGGGAGCTGATCGCGAGCGGCGGCGGTGTGCCGGCCTAGGTACCGATGGCCGTAACTAGACGGCGGTGATCGCGGGGGCCGTGGCGTTCAGGTGCGCCGCGATCTCCTCGACGGTCACCATCGGCAGGTCGTGGCGGCGGCAGAGGGCCTGCAGCTGCACCCCGCGGGCCATCGTGCCGTCGGCGTTCATCAGCTCGCACAGCACCCCGCCCGGAGTCAGCCCGGCCAGGCGCGTGAGATCGATCGCGGCCTCGGTCTGCCCGCGCCGCTCCAGCACGCCGTTGGGACGCGCCCGCAGCGGGAAGATGTGGCCGGGCCGCACGAGATCGTCGGGGCCGTTGTCGGGGTCGATCGCGACCTGGATGGTGCGGGCGCGGTCGGCGGCCGAGATGCCGGTGGTGACGCCGGTGCGGGCCTCGATCGAGACGGTGAAGCCGGTGGCATCACAGCCGTCGTTGGCGGGCACCATCAGCGGCAGCTCCAACTCATCGCAGCGCTGGGACGGCAGCGAGAGGCAGATCAGTCCACGCGCCTCGCAGGCCATGAATGCGATCTTCTCGGCCGTCACGAACTGGGCCGCCATGCACAGGTCACCTTCGTTCTCGCGGTCGGGGTCATCACAAACGACCACCATGCCGCCACGACGAAGCTGCGCCAGCGCGGCCTCGAGCGACCCGTTTTTGTGGGGAACCGCGCTCACCTGGCGATGACTATATCTCAGACGCTGCGGCATGTATGCGGTTCAGGAACCATGGACGCCGGCCGATAGAGCCTGTAGGTCCAAAGGAGGTCCTCGTTGGCTCCCAGCCGAATCCGCCGTTTTGTCGTTGTCATGTTCGCCGGAGCGCTGCTCGCAGCGGGCTGTGGCAACACCTCGTCGAGCTCGACCGACCCCAGCCAGGGGGCGTCGGCGATGCCCTCGAGCACGCTTGTTTATGCTGACGTTAACCTTGACCAGGGCAGCTCTGCGTGGAAGCACTTCACCGCGGTCGGCCAGCGGTTCCCCGGTTGGCAGGAGCTCACCGGCAAGATCGTCAAGAGCCTGAACAGCACCGGCCAGACCTCGGGATCGCTCACGTTCAAGGATGACGTCCAGCCGTGGCTGGGCGGATCGGCCGCGATCGGCGTGACGTCGCTCGACGCCTCCAGCGGGAGCGCCCACTACGTCGCGTTCGTCGCGTCCAGCGACGACGGCAAGGCCAGGGATGCGATCGCCAAGGATGCGAAGGCGGACGGCGACTACGGCGGCTACGCCCTCTACGCCGACAAGAACGGCAAGGGCGAGGCTGCGGTCGGCGACGGCGCCGTGCTGGTGTCCAACGACGCACAGACGCTGCACGACGCGATCGACGCCCGCAACGGGAAGGCCGACAGCCTGGCATCCGACGGCGGGTTCACCTCGGCGATGGCCAAGCTGCCCGCCGACAGCCTCGTGCGCGGCTACGTGAGCACGCAGAAGCTGGCCGAGCTGGCCGGCATGGCCGCCCTCGGGGGTGCCGGCGACAGCGGCACCGCGGCCCAGACCCAGGCGCTGGCAAAGACGCTCGACTCGATCGACTCGCTCTCGTTCGCGGCATGGGCGAACGGCAACGGCTACCGGCTGACGATGCTCTCGACGCTGAAGCAGGGGGCGGACCAGAGCCCGCTCGCGATGGCGCCGTCCAGCCTGACCGGCCTGGTGCCCGGCGATGCCTTCGCGTTCCTGGCGTTCGGGGACTACGGCAGCTACCTGAAGCAGGGCCTTCAGAGCGGCACGCCCGGCATCGGCCGGCAGCTGAACCTGCTGCACCAGCAGACCGGCATCTCGGTGCAGCACGATCTGCTGCCGCTGCTCTCCGGCGACGGCCTGTTCTACACCGCTCCCGGCGTGCCGGTGCGGGCGGCGCTGGTGCTGAAGCCGGACGATCCCCATGCGGCGGCGCTGACGATGCACAAGATCATGGCGCTGGTCGCCCAGGGGCGGCCGGGAGCGCGGGTGACTCCACTTGCATCCGGCACGGGTGAGCAGGTCGATCTCGGCGGCCTGGCCCTCAGCTGGCGGCTGACCGCCGGCGGCCTGATCGCGATCGGAAACGACCCCGCGGCCGGCACCGCCCCGTCCAGCCCCCTGGCGTCATCCCCGGCGTACGCCAACCTGCTGAACCAGGCCGGGGTGCCGGACGGCGCGAGCGTGCCGCTGTACCTGAACCTGTCGGACGCGCTCAAGCTCTTCCCGATCTCGGTCGATCCCAACCTGGCCCACGTGGGCGGGGTGCTGGCCTGGAGCAGCCGCAGCGGCCAGGACACCTCGGCCGACCTGTTCGTACAGGTGAAGTAGCGCCGCTGCGGCGTCAGATCGCGGCCGCGCTACCGGGCCGGAAGGAGCCGAACACGTCACGCAGGGCGCCGCAGACCTCGCCCAGCGTGGCGTCGACGGCGACCGCCGCCACGATCGGCGGCATCAGGTCGCCGTCGCCGGCCGCGGTCTCGGCCAGCACCTGAAGGGAGGCGTCCACCGCCGCCTGATCGCGCCCGGCGCGCAGCGCGGCCAGCAGCTCGCGCTGCGCCGGCTCCAGCTGGGCCGGCACGTCGAAGCGCTCCGTGCCTGGCTCGTCCTCGTCGCGGAAGGCGTTGACGCCGACCACGATGTCCTCGCCGTCCGCGATCCGCTGGTGCTTGCGATACGCCTCCTCGGCAATCAGCTGCTGGTAGAAGCCCTGCTCGATAGCGGCGACGGCGCCGCCCATCCGCTCGATCTCGTCCATCAGCGCCCGCGCATCCGCCTCCAGCCGGTCGGTCAGCTGCTCGACGTACCAGGAGCCGCCCAGCGGATCCGCCACGCCGGTGATGCCGAACTCGTGCTGCAGCATCTGCTGCGTGCGGACGGCCAGCGTCTGCGCGCGCTGGGTCGGGATCGCGATGGCCTCGTCGAAGCACGACAACGCCATCGACTGCACGCCGCCCAGCGCCGCCGCCAGCCCCTGCACGGCGGCCCGCACGATGTTGTTCTCGGGCTGCTGCAGGGTCAGCGTGGAGCCCGCCGTCTGGGTGTGGGTGCGCAGCATCATGGAACGCGGGTCGGTGGCGCCGAACCGGTCACGCATGATCGAGGCCCACATCCGCCGCAGCGCCCGGTACTTGGCGATCTCCTCGAAGAAGTCCATGTGGGTGTTGAAGATCCAGCTCAGCCGGGGCGCGAAGCTGTCCACATCCACGCCGCGCTCGAGCACCGCCTCCACGTAGGCGATCGCGTTTGACAGAGCGAACGCCATCTCCTGGGCCGCCGTGCAGCCGGCCTCGCGCATGTGATAGCCGGACAGCGAGATCGCGTTGAAGCGCGGAGCCTCGCGGGCGCACCAGGCGATCAGGTCGGCGGCCAGCCGCAGCGAGGGCCGCGGCGGGAAGATGTAGGTGCCGCGGCTGACGTACTCCTTCAGCACGTCGTTCTGGGCGGTGCCGCGGATCTGCGACGGATCCCGGCCCTGGCGGGCGCAGGCGACGTGGTACATCGCCACCAGCACCGCGGCCGGCGCGTTGATCGTCATCGACGTCGACACCTCGTCCAGCGGGATCCCGTCGAACATCGCCTCGACGTCGGAGGCGGAGTCGATCGAGACGCCCACGCGGCCGACCTCGCCGGCGGCGCGGGCGTCGTCTGAGTCGAGGCCCATCTGGGTGGGCAGGTCGAACGCCACCGACAGCGCCGCCTGGCCCTGGCCGATCAGGAACCGGAACCGCCGGTTGGTCTCCTCGCCCGTGCCGAAGCCCGCGTACTGCCGGATCGACCAGGGCCGCCCGGCGTACATGTCGCGGTGGATGCCGCGGGCATAGGGGTAGCTGCCCGGCTCACCCAGCCGCGCCTCCAGATCGCCGGGCACATCGTCGGCGGTGGAGAAGGGCCGCGGCCGGTCGCTCATGTGCTCGCACCCTGGCCTTCGGCCTCGGCACCGACCAGCACCACCATCTTGCCGACGTGCTGGTTCTCCTTCATCAGCTGATGCGGCGCCGGGCACTCGTCGAAGGGGAACACGCGCGACAGCACCGGCTTGATCTTGCCCTCGATGATCAGCTGGTTGGCCCGGTGGCACTGGTAGGCGTTGGCGAAGTGGCTGCCGATGATGCGCTTCTGGCGCATCCACAGGTAGCGCACGTCGAAGTCGAGGTTGAACCCGGACGTGGCGCCGCAGATCACGATCGTGCCGAACGACCTGCACACGAACACGCTGGTGTAGAAGGTGGCCGCGCCGACGTGCTCGAACACGACGTCCGGGTCGACCCCGCCGGTCGCGGCCCGCACTGCCTTGCCGAAGCGCTTCACCTCGTCGAAGATGCGCTCGCCCGTGTCCGGATCGGACAGCGCGAACTCGCGCCGGTCGATGACGGCGGCGGCGCCCAGCTCGTCGACCAGCGCGACCTTGTCGTCGGACGAGACCACGGCGATCGCGTTGGCGCCGACCAGCGCGCACAGCTGCACCGCGAAGGTGCCCAGCCCGCCCCCGGCGCCCCACACCAGCACGTTGTCGCCGGCCTTGATGCCGGCCTGGTCGATCAGCATCCGATAGGCCGTGAAGTAGGTGAGCCCGTAGCTGGCCGCCGCCTCCCAGGTCAGCTGCGGCGGCTTGGGCAGCAGCTGCTGGGCCTGCACCTTGCAGTACTCGGCGAAGCTGCCCCAGTTGCTCTCGTAGGCCCAGATCTTCTGCTGGGTGCAGGCCATCGGGTCGAGCCCGTTGCACTCGGCGCACTCGCCGCAACTCTGGTTGCAGTGGATCACGACCTCGTCGCCGGCCTTCCAGCGGGTCACGCCCGGGCCGACGCGCTCGACGATGCCCGACGCATCGGAGCCGGCGATGTGGAAGTCGTAGCCCGTGTAGCGGAAGATCGAGACCGGCAGCCCCATCGACGCCCATACGGCGTTGTAGTTGACGCCGGCGGCCATCACGCGCACCAGCACCTCGCCCGGGCCTGGCTCCGGCACCTCGATCTGCTCGAGCTGCATGGCATGCTCGGGATCGCCCAGCCGCTCGGGCCGGATCACCCACGCCCGCATCATCGCCGTCCCCGCCATCGCGGAATTCTACCGGTGAACAGCGGGCAGCGCGGCGGCACGTGCCGCGCTGCGGCGGTCGCGAGCCCGTTTGCGGCGCAGCTCGGAGGCGCCATTGACCGCCAGCTGCCCGCAGGCGGCATCGATGTCCTGGCCGTGCGACCGGCGGTAGCTGGCCGAGATGCCGCGTCCTTCCAGGACGGCGGCGAACCCGGCCACGCGGGCCGACGACGATGCCCGGTAGTCGGAGCCGGTCGGGTTATAGGCGATCAGGTTGACGTGAAACCCATCGCGGCCCAGCAGGTCGGCCAGCTGTTCGGCCAGCCGGTCGCTGTCGTTGATCCCGTCCAGCATCAGGTACTCGACGAAGATGCGCCGCCGGGTGACGGCGCGGTAGCCGCGGCAGGCGGCGATCAGCCTGGCCAGCGGGAACCGGCGCGTGACGGGCATCAGCTCCGTGCGCAACCGGTCGTTGGGAGCGTGCAGCGACAGCGCCAGCTTGACCTGCAGCGGCTCGCTCGCCAGCCGCTCGATGCCGGGCACCCACCCGGCCGTCGAGATCGCGATCTGGCGCGCACCCAGCCCGAAACCGGCCGGGTCGTTGAGGGTGCGACAGGCCGCGAGCACCGCGTCGTAGTTCAGGAACGGCTCGCCCATGCCCATCATCACCACGTTGGACACCCGCTCGCCCTGATCGCGCAGCATCGCCGCCAGCACCGTCACCTGCTCCGCGATCTCGCCCGCGGCCAGGTTGCGGCCAAGGCCCATGCTGCCGGTGGCGCAGAAGGTGCATGCCAGCGGGCAGCCCGACTGCGACGAGACGCAGACGGTGCGCCGGTTGCGATGGCTCATGGCGACCGCCTCGACCGGGAAACCGTCGCGGCTGGTGAAGCGCAGCTTGATGGTGCCGTCTGCGGACCGCTGCGACTCGACCGTTTCCAGCTGGCGCAGCGGCTCGGCGTCGGCAAGGCGGCGCCGGAGAGCGGCCGGCAGCGGGGTCAGCTGCTCGTAGTCACCGGCCAGGCCCTTCATCACGCCCTCGTAGACCTGCTGCTGCCGATACCGCGGCTCGCCCCACTCCTCCATCAGCGCGTTGACTCGTTCGAGATCCATGGGTGGTAGTGTGACCGAAAAGTATGAGCAAATAGCCACTCCCTCGGAGGTTCGCCGTGCCCGCCAAGATGAAAACCGACAAGATCGCCGAAACGGTCACGCCGATCGCGACCAGAGTCGCGAACGATCCCGAGCTGCGCGAGACCGCCATGTCGGTGCTCGACTCGGCCAAGACGGTGCTCGGCAAGGTGCAGAAGGACGGCGCCCGCTCCGCGGCCGTCGACAAGAAGGTGCAGGACGAGGTGGTGCGCGCCGCCAAGGAGATCAAGAAGGGCGTGGCCAAGGCAACGGCGCAGCCCAAGGCGTCCAAGAAGAAGAAGGCCGCCAAGGTCGCGGCCGCGGGCGCGGTCGCGGTGGGAGCCGTGGTGGTCGCGAAGAAGGCGCTGTCGAAGGATGAGGACGAGTTCGAGTACACGCCGTGAGCGATGAGTCGATCGACGTCCTGCTCAGCGAGGGCAGGACGTTCCCGCCGCCGCCGGGTTTCAGCGAGCGGGCTCTGATCGGCGACACATCGCTGTACGACCATGCCGAGCGCGACCTTGACGGGTTCTGGCTGGACCAGACTCGGCGGCTGGTGGGGTGGTTCCAGGAGCCGGAGACGGCGCTCGAATGGCAGCCGCCGCACTGCACCTGGTTTCGCGACGGCACGCTGAACGCCTCCCACTCCTGCCTCGACCGGCACGTCGAGGCCGGGCGCGGCGACCGCATCGCCTACCACTTCGTGCCGGAGGATCCCGACCAGCCGCACCGCGCGATCAGCTACTCCGAGCTGCTGGAACAGGTCTGCCGCATCGCCGCCACGCTGCGCGAGCTGGGGATCGGCAAGGGTGACGTGGTCGGCATCTACATGGGAATGGTGCCGGAGCTGCCGGTGGCAATGCTGGCCTGCGCCCGCATCGGTGCGCCACACGTGGTCGTGTTCGGCGGGTTCTCGTCGGCCTCGCTTGGCGAGCGGCTGGAGGGCACCGGCGCGCGGCTCCTGATCACGCAGGACGAGGCCTGGCGCAAGGGCTCGGCGATCCCGCTGAAGGCGATCGCCGACGAGGCCGTCGAGCTGGCGCCCACCGTCCAGGGCATGCTGGTGCTGCGGCGCACGGGCGCAGCCGTGACCATGCGGGAGGGCCGCGACCACTGGTGGCACGACGCGGTCGAGCGCCAGCCTGCGACTCATCCGGCCGAGCCGGTGGAGGCGGAGCACACGCTGTTCTGCCTGCACACGTCGGGTACCACCGCCAAGCCGAAGGCGGCCGTTCACACCACCGGCGGCTACCTCACCTACGCATCCGCCACGCACCGCTGGGTGTTCGACATCCAGGACGGCGACGTCTGGTGGTGCGCGGCCGACGTCGGCTGGGTGACCGGCCACAGCTACATCGTCTACGGCCCGCTCAACAACGGCGCGACCAGCGTGCTCTACGAGGGCGATCCGATGCACCCGACACCGGCGCGGCACTGGCAGATCATCGAGCGCTACAAGGTGACGCAGTACTACACGGCGCCCACGTTGATCCGCGCCTTCATCAAGGCCGGCAGCGAGCACCCCGATTCGCACGACCTGTCCAGCCTGCGGCTGCTGGGCACCGTCGGCGAGCCGATCAACCCCGAGGCGTGGGTCTGGTACTGGAAGACGATCGGCGGCGGCCGCTGCCCCGTGGTCGACACCTGGTGGCAGACCGAGACCGGCGGGATCATGATCGCACCGCTACCAGGAGTGACGACGGCCAAGCCGGGATCGGCGACGCGGCCGCTGCCGGGCATCCGCGCGGACGTGGTGGACGACCAGGGCAACCCGGTGGCCGCCGGCCGCGGCGGCTACCTGGTGCTACGCCGCCCCTGGCCCGGCATCTTCCGGACGCTGTACAACGACGACGCGCGGTACGTCAGCAACTACTTCGAGCGCTTCGGCCCGGACACGTACTTCGCCGGCGACGGGGCGCGGGTGGACGAGGACGGCTGTTTCTGGCTTCTGGGGCGGATCGACGACGTGATGAACGTGTCCGGGCACCGGCTCTCGACGATCGAGCTGGAGTCGGCGCTGGTCGAGCACCCGGCGGTGGCCGAGGCGGCGGCGACGGCCGCACCCGATCCGCTCACCGGCCAGACGCCGCTTTGCTTCGTGCTGCTGCGATCGGGGTACGAGCCCAGCGACCAGTTGGCAGCTGAGCTGCGGGACTGGATCGGCGAGAAGATCGGCAAGATCGCCCGGCCCAAGGCCGTGATCATCGTCAGCGACCTGCCCAAGACCCGCTCCGGCAAGATCATGCGGCGGCTGCTGCGAGACATCGCGGAGGGCCACCAGCTGGGCGACACCACCACGCTGCGCGACCCCGCCGTGGTCGAGGAGATCAAGCAGAAGGCCGACGAGGTGCTGGCCGCGAGCAGGTGAGCCGGGGCTAGTGTCCGGATTCGGCGAGCGAGATCTCGACCGCCGGCTCTTGGTCGTCAGTCTGGCGCAGCGCGCGAACGGCCATCTGCACCGCCACCACCATCAAGAGCACGGCAAACGACCGCTGCAGCGCCTTGCTGGAGAGCGAGTTGGCCACCACCTCCCCCAGCTTGGCCGTGGGCACCGATGCCAGGCCGATCACGATCGCGTCTCGCCAGTTCACGTTTCCGTAGCGGGTCTGTCGCCACGACCCCATCAGGATCACCGGCACCATCGCGGCCAGCGACGTGGCCACGGCGACGTGGACGTTCTCGCCCAGGAAGATCAACGTAGGAACGAAGATCAGCCCGCCGCCGACGCCGAACAGCGCCGACAGGGTGCCGGCCAGGAAGCCGAACAGCGCGGCCACGATCTCGTGCGTCATACCGCCAGCCTGACCGACACCAGCGCCAGGAACACGGAGAACAGCAGCACCACACGCCTGGTGTCGATGCGTTGGTGCAGCCACGCACCGACCACGGCGCCGCCCACGGCGGGCAGCCCGATCAGCGCGCCCTCCTTCCACGCGACGTTGCCCGCGGAGGCGTGCGAGGCCGCCGCAGCAACGGCGGTGAACAGGATCGCGGCCAGCGACGTGGCCATGGCCGACTTGGGCGGATACCTCCGCAGCGCGATCAGCATCGGCACGATCAGAATGCCGCCGCCAACGCCGAACAGACCCGAAAAGAAGCCGGCCACGAGGCCGATCCCGACCAGCACGGGTATGCGAGCGTTCACGGCGGGTAGTGTAGGGCGATGGGGCGAACCCTGGCCGACCTGGTTGCGACGCTCGCGGCCGACCCGCGTCACGGCGCCGTCGTCTGCGACATCGACGGCACGCTTGCTCCGATCGCACCCACGCCAGAGCAGGCAACGGTGCTGCCGGCGGCGTTGCCTGAGCTGGAACGGCTGGTGGAGCGCTACACGCTGGTCGCCTGCGTGACCGGACGGCCGGCGGTCCAGGCACGCCGCATGGTCCCCATCCCAGGCGTTGCCATATCAGGAAACCACGGCCTCGAGGTAATGCACGGGGACGACGTGACGGTGGTGCCGCAGGCCGCCCGCTACCTGGACGCGGTGCACGAGGCGCTGCTGGTGGTGGAGAACGACGGCCTGCTGCCCGAGCTGGGCTGCCGCGTCGAGGACAAGGGGGTCACCTTCACGGTGCACTACCGGGGATCGCCGCGGCCCGACCACGCGCTGCGCTACCTGGAGGCGCAGATCGTGCCCAAGCTCGATCGCGCGGGGCTGGCCTGGAGCTTCGGCCGGATGGTGCTGGAGGTGCGCCCGCCGGTGGCGATCGACAAGGGATCGGCGGTGCGACGCCTGCGCGGCCGCAAGCGGATCACGAACCTGATGTACGTGGGAGACGACCGCACCGACCTGGACGCCTTCCGCGAAGCCACGATCAAGATCGCCGTCCGCTCGGGCGAGGGGCCGCCAGAGCTGATCGAACAGGCCGATGCCTGCGTGGACGGGCCGGAGCAGGTGGTCGCGCTGCTGGCCTCGCTGTGACGGCCGCCTACTTGAGCAGCTTCTTCAGCTGCCTCCAGGTGCGCGTGTTGACAACGTCCTTCGGAGAGGCCCAGCCCCGCCGCGCGTTCATGACGCCGAACCGCATGTAGTCGAGCGCGGCCAGGCTGTGCGCATCGGTGTCGATCGACAGCTTGGCGCCCGCCGCCACCGCCATCCGCACGTTGCTGTCGGTCAGGTCGAGCCGGTGGGGCTGACCGCTCACCTCCAGCACCGTGCCGGTCTCGACCGCCTTCGCGATCACCGCCTCCATGTCCATGGCGTAGGCCGGCCGCTTGCCCAGCATCCTGCCGGTGGGGTGGCCGATGATGTCGACGTGCGGGTTCTCCATCGCGGCGCACAACCGCTTCGTCTGGTCCGCCTGGTTCAGCCTGTGGGAGGCGTGCAGGCTGGCGACGACCACGTCCAGCTCCGCCATCAGCTCGTCTGAGTAGTCCAGCGAGCCGTTCTTGAGGATGTCCACCTCCGCCCCCACCAGCAGCGTGAACCCGCCGTCCAGCGTCGCCGCCAGCTCGCGCACGCGCTCGATCTGCTTCCGCATGCGGCCCGCATCCAGGCCCATGCCGAACCCGACGGCCGGCGAGTGGTCGGTCACATTCAGGTACTCGTAGCCCTTCGCCCGCGCCCCCTCGACCAGCTGCTCGAGCGTCATCTTGCCGTCGCTCCAGTCGGTGTGTGCGTGCAGGTCGCCCCGGATCTGGTCGATCGTCACCAGTTCAGGCAACGCATGGTTTCGGGCGGCCTCGATCTCGCCCCGGTTCTCGCGCAGCTCGGGCGGGATCCAGTCCATGCCCAGGCGCTCGTAGACCTCGGCTTCATCCCGGCAGTGCAGCACGTCACCCGTCTCGACCTGCTCGATGCCGTACTCGCTGACCTTCAGCCCGGCACGCACCGCAGCCTCCCGCAGCGCCACGTTGTGGTGCTTCGAACCGGTCAGGTGCTGCAGCAGGTTGCCGAACACCTCTGGCTCGATCATACGCAGCTCGACCCGGCTGCCGTCATGCGCGATGCAGGTCAGCTTCGCGTCCCCGCGGGACTCGACCTCGGCCACCCACTCATACGCCGCGAAGGCGTCGCCGACCGCAACCGGCCGGCGGGTGGCCACCACCAGGTCGATGTCCTTTGCCGTGTCGGTGAACCGGCGCAGGCTGCCTGCGATCTCGCACTCCTCGACGTCTGAGAGCTCCCGCAGCTCGGCCGCGACCCGCTCGGCGAACGGCCGCAGACGCCCCGACGCGACCCGGTCGCGCTTGTGCTCGCGCGGCACCTGCAGGCCGGCCAGGATCGCCTGCTCGGTGCGATCGCCGAGGCCGGCGACACCGCTGATGCGCCCGTCGCGGGCGGCCACCAGCACCTCGTCGACGGTGGTGATGCCGAGCTCAGAGAACACGCGCTTGGCGGTCTTGGGCCCGATGCCGGGCACGCGCATCAGCGGCACCACGCCCGGCGGGTTGCGATCGACCAGCCGCTCGAGGGCGGCGATCTGGCCACTGCCGATCAGCTCGGCCACCTTGTCGGAGATCGTGTCGCCGACGCCGGACAGCTCCGTCAGCCGGCCCTGCTGCGACAGCCGCACCACAGACTCGGGCGTCTCGCGCAGCGTCTTTGCGGCACGCCGGTAGGCGAGCACGCGGTAGGCCACCGCGCCCTCCACCTCCAGCAGATCGGCCATCAGCTCGAAGCGCTCGGCGATTGCGTCGTTCGTCAACGTTGCGCTCATGGGCCAATGATAGGGTCAGACCGTGGAGCAGAGCCGCTACCTGATCGTGCTGCCCACCTACGACGAGCGCGAGAACCTGCCTCGCCTGATCGACGCGCTGGCGGCGATACGCGACCAGATTCCGATGCCGGGCGAGGTGCTGGTCGTCGATGACGAGTCACCCGACGGCACCGGGCAGCTCGCCGACCGGCTGGCGGCCCGCCACGACTGGCTGCACGTGCTGCACCGTCCTGCCAAACAAGGGCTCGGCCGTGCCTACCTGGCAGGCTTCGAGTGGGCGCTGCAGCGGCCGTTCAGCCACGTCATCGAGATGGACTGCGACCTGTCGCACCCGGTGTCGGCGCTGCCGGCGATGCTCGCGGCGTCACAGCACGCCGACCTGGTGCTGGGGTCGCGCTACACGGCCGGCGGCGGCGTCGACGGCTGGCCGCTTCACCGCCGCGTGATCTCCCGCGGTGGCTGCGCGTACGCGCGGCTGGTGCTGGGCGTACCGATCCACGACCTCACGGGCGGCTTCAAGTGCTTCCGCCGCTGGGTGCTCGAGTCGCTCGACCTGTCACACGTGCGCGCGGGCGGCTACGCCTTTCAGATCGAGCTCACCTACCGCACCCTGCGCATGGGCGGACGCGTCGTCGAGCTGCCGATCACCTTCACCGACCGCGCCTACGGCGAGTCGAAGATGAGCCGTGCGATCGTGCTGGAGGCGGTGCGGGAGGTGCCGGCACTGCGGCTGCGGGCCGTGCGCGGGACGCTGCTCGAGCGCCCGGACGGCGAGCCGCGCGTCTCGCTGATACCGTGACCGCTGGTACGCAGGTGGTGAGCACCACGTGAGCGATCACATCGTCGACGTCAGCGACAGCACGTTCCGCAGCGAGGTCGAGCAGGCCGGCCGGCCCGTGGTGGTCGACTTCTGGGCGCCCTGGTGCACGCCCTGCCGCGTGATGGAGCCGATCCTCGACGAGCTGGCCTCCCAGCACGGTGACCGGGTCGCGTTCATGAAGCTGAACGTGGACGAGAACCAGGAGACGGCCGCACGGCTGCAGGTGCTGTCGATCCCGACGCTGATGGTGTTCGAGGGCGGCGAGGTCAGGAAGAAGCTGATCGGCGCCGTCCCGCGCCGACGGCTTGAGGACGAGCTCAGCAGCTGGCTGACGCCGGCCTGAAGCATCCCTCAGGCTCTGAGCACGGCGACCGTCGCCACGCCGGTGCCGATCAGCACCGCTCCGCACACCTGCATCCGGGTCAGGCGCTCGCCGAAGAACAGGAACGAGACGAACGCCGCCACCGCCGCGAACTGCGACGCCAGCACGGCCGGCACCGCCACCCCGTGCTGGGAGCCGGTGATGTAGCCGACGAAGCCGATCACCTCGGCAAGGCCCGAGTACACCACCAACGGCAGCGCCCGCCGCCCGGGCAGCCGCAGCTGCCCCGACAGCACCATCGGCACCACCACGAACACCACCCCCACCACGCGCGACACCAGGATCGTCCAGTAGGGGCCGATCGCTCCGCCCGCCTGCGAGCTGGCCACCAGTCCGAAGCCGAACACGACCGCCGACGTTCCCGCCAGCAGCGCAGGCCGCAGGTGCACGTCGGACAGGTGCGCGTGGAACGTCACCAGCACGACGCCGCAGGCGACCACCGCCAGGGCCAGGGCCACGCCCAGGCTCAGCTGCTCGCCCAGGAAGATCACCGAGAACACCGCCGCCAGCGCCCCCTCGCACGACGCAATCGGCGCCACCACACCCACCTTGCCGATCCGCAGGGCCGCATACACGCAGCCAAGACCGACCACCGACGCAGCCCCGGCGGCAAGCGCCCAGGCGGCGCCGCGACCCGTCACGTCCGGCACACCCTCCACCACCGGCGCGGCCACCACCATGATCACGAGGCCCGTCAGCACCACGTAAGCCAGCACCTGCTGGGATCCGATCATGCGGGTCGAGCGCGACGCGATCGCGGTAGAGGTGCCCCACATCAGCGCGGCCACCAGGCCGCCCAGCACACCCGTCACTGAAAGTGATCCCAGCCGGCCAGATCGTGGCGCGGCCCGGACGCGTCGAGCAGCAGCACGGCCCCGTCGCCGGTCAACTCCCCCACGTCGGTCACAAACGGCGGCTGCGGCTGGGTGTCCGGCAGCGCTGCCAGCAGCTCGTAGTCCTCGCCTCCGGCCGCGGCCTGCTCGAGTGTGGCGCCGGCGGCGCGCGGCAACCGCTCGAGATCGATGCGGGCGCCGCAGCCGGAGGCGCGCGCCAGGCGGCCGGCATCGCGGGCGATGCCGTCGGAGAGGTCGATCATGGCGGTGGCGATCGCGGCCAGCTCCCGGCCCTCCCGCAGCCTCGGCGTCACCTCCGCCGTGAAGCCGGCCACCGCCTGAGCGCCCAGCGAGCCGGTCACCACAAGCCGGTCGCCCGCCCGGCCGCCCGACCGCAGCACCGGGTGCTGCGCGCGGCCGACGGCCGTCACCGACACGGTCAGCGAGGCCGCCCGTGAGAGATCACCGCCCGCCAGCGGCACGCCGTGGGAGGCGACACCGGCCGCGAGCTCGCCGGCGTCACCGCGGTCCGGCGGCAGGCCGAAGGCGGCCAGCAGGCAGACCGGCCGGGCGCCCATCGCGGCCAGGTCGGACAGGTTCACCGCGGCGGCGCGGGCGCCGATCTGCCGCAGCGACTGCCGCGACGAGTCGAAGTGCACGCCGTCGACCAGCATGTCGCAGCAGACCACGAACCCGCCGTCGAGCACCGCCGCATCGTCGCCGATGCCGACCGCCAGGCCGTCGCCCGTCCCGGCGACGGCGCGGATGCGTTCGACCAGTTCGTCCTCTGGTAGCATGGGCGGCAATGTACCGGCTGTCCCTCTCCGGCTTCGCCTTTACCACCCTGCAGGGAGGCATCTGAGCGCGCCGGAGCAGATCCGCGAGCTATCAGGGCCTCCCCCGTGGGAGGCCTTTTTTGTTGGAGGAATCGATGACGCTACCCGTCGCACATTTCGGAGAGGAGGGCGCATACGCCGCCGAGGCGGCCGGCCGGCTGTACCCCGAGGCCGAGCTGGTCGCCTGTCACTCGATCCCGGATGTGGTTCGCGCCGTCACCCGCGGCGACGCCGCCTGCGGCGTGCTGCCGATCGAGAACTCGCTGGCAGGCGTCGTCCCGGAGACCTACGACGTGCTCGCCCACGCGCCGCTCTCGATCGTCGACGAGACGGTGCTGGCGGTGCCACACGTGCTGGTGGGCCTGCCCGGCACCAATATCGACGCGCTGGCGCGCATCCACTCGCATCCGATGGCGCTGACGCAGTGCCGGCGCTTCCTGTCGTCGCTACCGGACACGCTGCCGGAGGTGGCGCCCAGCACCGCCGGCGCCGCCCGGCGCGTTGCCGAGTCGGGCGACGCGCGGCAGGCGGCGATCTCGTCGCGGTGGGCGGCCGAGCGCTACGAGCTGACGGTGCTCCTGAACGACGTCTCGGACCACGCCCAGAACTACACCCGGTTCGTGGCCGTGGCCGGCCACACCCGCATCGACCGCGCGCCCGGCGAGGACTGGCGCTGCGCGATCCGCTTCGTCACCCACCACCATCCCGGCGCCCTGCACGACGCGATCGAGCCGCTGCGCCGGTACGGCGTGAACATGTCCTCGCTGCAGTCCCGCCCGATCGCGGGGCGGCCCTGGGACTACCAGTTCTACGCCGACCTGGAGGGCCATCCGCTCGACGCACCGGTCGGTGAGGCGCTGCGCGAGATGGAGGGCAAGGTGGCACAGATCGCGTACCTGGGCTGCTATCCAGCCCACCCACGGCCGTGAAGGTGATGGCCGACTGGGAGCCGGTGCTGGCCTACGGCACCGCTCCCGAGGGCACCCAGCTGGTGCACCGCGTGCGCACCCCGGCCCGCAGCGCCACCATGGCGGAGGTACCGGCGGACGTGGAGCCCGCACTCACCTCGGCACTCGCGGCCGCGGGCATCGAGCGGCTGTACCGCCACCAGGCGGCGATGTGGCGGGCCGCTGCCGGCGGCGACGCCATGGTGGTGACGGGCACCGCCAGCGGCAAGTCGCTGGCCTTCAACCTGCCGGTGCTGAACGCGATCGCGCGCGATCCGTCCGCGCGGGCGCTCTACCTGTATCCGACCAAGGCGCTGGCGCAGGACCAGGCGCGCGCCCTCGCCCAGCTGCACGCACCCGGCGCGCGACCGGCCATCTACGACGGCGACACGCCGACCGGGGAGCGGCGGCAGGCGCGACGGTGGGCGAACCTGATCCTGACCAACCCGGACATGCTGCACGTCGGCATCCTGCCCGGCCACTCGAGCTGGGCGGACGCCATCGCCAACCTGCGCTACGTGGTGGTTGACGAGGCCCACGCCTACCGCGGCGTCTTCGGCTCGCACGTGGCGAACGTGCTGGCGCGCCTGCGGCGGATCGCCGCCGCCTACGGCGCGGAGCCGCGGTTCCTGCTGGCATCGGCCACCATCGCCAACCCGGGAGAGGCCGGTGCGGTGCTGGCCGGCCGCGAACTGACCGTGATCGACCAGGACGGGTCACCCACCCCCGAGCGCGACGTGTGCGTCTGGAACCCGCCGCTGCTGGACGCCGAGCTGGGCGTCCGCGCCAGCACGCTGGGCGAGGCCGCAACGCTGATGGTGGGGCTGGTCGCGCGCGGCCTGCGCACGATCGTGTTCGCGAAGTCGCGCAAGGCCTGCGAGCTGGTGCACCGCTACGCACGCCAGGGCCTGCTGCTGAACGCACCCGAGCTGGCGCCGCGGATCGCGCCCTACCGCGCCGGATACACCCCCGAGCAGCGCCGCGAGATCGAGACCGGGCTGACCGAGGGCCGGCTGCTGGGCGTGGTCGCCACCAGCGCGCTCGAGCTGGGCGTGGACATCGGCCTGCTGGACTGCGCCATCAGCGTCGGCTTTCCCGGGGGGATGGCATCGCTGCGGCAGCAGTGGGGCCGCGCGGGGCGGCGCGGCTTGGGACTGGGGATGCTCGTGGCCGGCGAGGATCAGCTCGACCAGTACCTGGCGAACCACCCCGACGAGCTGCTGGCACGCCCGGCCGAGGCGGCCGTCAGCAACCCCGGCAACCCGGCGGTGCTGGCCGGGCACCTGCGCTGCGCGGCAGCCGAGCTGCCGCTGACGGACGCCGACCGCGCCCACTTCGGCGACGCCGGGCTGGCGCTGGCCGAGTCGATGCCCGATCTCGTGCGCACACCGGCGGGGCTGGCCTACCGCGGCAGCGACCATCCCGCCGCGCGCATGTCGCTGCGCTCCTCCTCGCCGGACTCGGTAGCGGTGGTGGAGCGCGAGACCGGCACGCTGCTGGGGACGGTCGACGGCGCGCGGGCCGACTCGACCGTCCACGAGGGCGCCGTGTACCTGCACCTGGGCGAGCAGTACCTGATCGGCTCGCTCGACCACGCCGCCCACGTGGCGCTGGTGACCGCGTTCGACGCCGACTACTACACACAGGTGAAACGGCTGTCCTCGACCAGAATCGTCCGCGAGCCGGAGACCCGCACGCTGCCGGCTGCCCAGCTCTGGTTCGGCGAGATCGAGGCCACCGAGCAGGTGGTCGCCTACCAGCGCAAGCGGCTGGCCGACCATCACCCGATCGATCTGGTGGCGCTGGACATGCCGGCCCGCAGCTTCGCCACGGAGGCGGTCTGGTTCGTGCCCGCCGATCCGCCCCGCGACCTGACGCTGCTGGGATCCCTGCATGCCGCCGAGCACGCCATGATCGGGCTGCTGCCGTTGCTCGCGATGGCCGACCGCGGCGACATCGGCGGCCTCTCGATCGACCTGCACCCGCAGACCGGCGCGCCCACCGTGTTCGTCTATGACGGCCATCCGGGCGGCGCCGGCATCGCCAGGCGCGGGTACGACCTGTTCGAGTCGTGGGTGTCGCGCACGGCCGCCCTGCTCGAGGAGTGTCCGTGCGAGAAGGGCTGCCCGTCATGCGTGCAGTCGCCCAAGTGCGGCAACCTCAACGAGCCGCTGGACAAGGCCGGAGCGCGGGCGCTGCTTCACTCGATCGCCGTGCTACAGTAGCGCCCCCGCGAGTGGTCAAGGGAAACCGGTGCAAATCCGGTGCGGTCCCGCCGCTGTGAGGGCGTTCGTCGTGCGTGCCGCGAGGCAGCCACTGGCCAGATCGGCCGGGAAGGCCAGCACGTCGACCCGGGAGACCGGGAAGCGCGCCCGAGCCAGAAGACCTGCCGCCCGCGCAAACGCTCATCGAGCCTCTCGAGGAAGGAGGACGCGTTGGCAATCCACCGCCTTCGTCTGATCATCGCCACCCTGGCTGCACTGCTGGTGCCCGCAGCCCTGGCCGGCCCCGCTCTGGCCGCGCACGTCCGCGTGGAAGGCCAGTCGAAGTCGATCTTCCAGGGCAACGCCAGGGCGTTCGTCGGCACGCTGCGGGGGCACACGACCACGAAGCGGACGGCGCTGGGCTCGCTGGTGACGGCCTCGCGCAGGCAGCCGTTCGCGCTGGGCCTGACCTGGAGCGACTGCTGTGGCGGCGCCTGGGGCGGCTTCTTCGTGTTGTCGATCGCCCACGTCACGCCGCCCAGCACCGCCTACTGGGCGTTCAAGCTGAACCAGAAGTTGACGAGCAGCGGCCTCGGATCGACCAGGGTCACACGCGACAGCCACGTGCTGGTCTACTACACGACCTTCGACACGGCGACGGGCGCGACCCAGCCCACGCTCGGCATCACCGCGTCGACGAAGCGACCGCCGGCCAACGGCACGGTCACCTTCAGGGTCCGCTCCTACGACGACGCGGGGACGGCCACGCCCGCCGCCGGCGCCTTCGTCCGGGTTAACGGCGTTTCCCACACAGTCAACGCCAACGGTGCCGTGAGGCTGCAGTTTGCCCCCGGCACATCCACGGTGCGGGCTTTCGAGCCGGGTGCCATCCGCTCGCAGAAGCTGTGGGTGCACGCCTCATAGCCACGGCCGCGCTGGCGGTGATCGCAGCCGGCTGCGGGCGGGGCGCCGCCAGCGTCCCGCCCGGGCCGGCGGCCGTTCAGGTGAGCGTGACCCGCGACTACGGCAGCACGCGGCTGGTCTCGGCACGGGCGGCGCCCGGGCAGTCGGCGCTGGACGCGCTACGCCGTGTCGCCCACGTCGGCACCAGCTACGGCGGCAGGTTCGTGGAATCGGTCAACGGCCTGTCCGGCGACCGCTCGGCCTCCGACGACTGGCTGTACTTCGTAAACGGGATCGCACCCGACGTGGGAGCGGCGGACATGCGGCTGCACCCCGGCGATCAGGAATGGTGGGACCGCCGCTACTGGCGCGACCTGGTGCAGACGCCGGTCGCGATCGGGGCCTGGCCGGAGCCGTTCGTGCACGGGTACGACGGCCATCGGCACCCGGTGTCGGTGGGCGGGCTCGGCTGCGCCTCCCGGATCGCCGGCGCGCTGCGAACGGACGGCGCGCAGGTCACGTCCGGCACCGCGCCCTACCGCGTCACCGTGGAGACGTTCGCACAGGCCGGCCAGCAGCTGGCCGACTGGCGAGGGAAGGGCCTGACGGTGTCCCTCACGGGCGGTCGGGTGATGGTCTATCGCGGCAGCCGCGGCCTCCAGCCGCTGCCGGCCGCGCACGCGCTGATCGCCGGCTACCAGCCGCCGGGAGCGCCCGGCGCGGCGGTGGACGTGGTGGTGGCCGGAGATGACCAGCGGAGCGCCTGCGCCGCCGCCGCGCGGCTGGCCGCCGACCCGCAGCTGGTGCGGGATACCTACGCGGTGGCGCTTGACGCAAACGGCGGGCTGCTGGCGGCGGGAGGCAGGCAGTGAGCCCGCTGCCGGTGGGCCTGCTGTGCGCGGCGCTGCTGGCCGGATCGGTGGCGCTGTCCAACCCGTTTGCGATCGCCGCCTGTGCCGCGGCGGCCGGCGCGCTCTTGTGGGCGTCGCCGCCGCCGCGCGCCATGTACGTCTGGTTCGCGGCGACCAGCGCGCTGCTGGTGTTCCTGGTCAACCCGTTCGTCTCGGTGCAGGGGCTGACGCCGATCTGGAGCGGCCCCCAGATCCCGTTGCTCGACACCGAGATCACCCAGGAGGAGCTGGTGTTCGGGATCGCCGCCGGGCTGCGCCTGATCGGATCGGCGATGGCCGTCGCAGCCTTCGTGCGGCTGGCCGACGGCGACCGCGTGCTGGCGGCGCTGGCCCGGGTGGCGCCGCGCTCGGCGATGATCGCGGCGCTGGCCTCGCGGTTGCTGCCGACGCTGGAGCAGGACGCGACCGGCCTGGCGATGGCGTCGCGGTCGCGTGCGGCGCAGCTGCACCGGCGGCGACCTGCGGCGGCGCTGGCTGCGCCACTGGTGGGGCTCTCGCTGGAGCGCTCCCTGATGCTGGCCGAGGCGATGGAGGCGCGCGGCTACGGAGGCGCCGTCCGCACCCGCACCCCGCAGCCCGGCCTGAACGCCCCCGAGCGCGTGCTGACCGCCATCGGCATCGTCACCTGCGCCGTGGTCGCCACCGCGATCCCGCTCGATCACTACCGCTACTACGATCTGCTGGGCGATCCGTTCACGACGGTCGGCCTGGCCACGGCCGCGCTGGTCGGCCTGGCGGGAGCCGCCGGCGCCGTCGCGGGGCGCTGGGCGAGGCGGCCGCGATGAGCCACGCACTGCGCATGCACGACGTGCGATACCGGTATCCGGACGCCGCCCGGCCCGCCCTTGACGGCGTCAGCCTGGACGTCGAGCAGGGCGAGCTGGTGCTGGTGCTGGGCGAGTCCGGCAGCGGCAAATCGACCCTGCTGCGGGCGGCACTGGGCCTGGTGCCAAGCTTCCACGGCGGCGAGCTGGCGGGGCGCGTGGTGAGCGAGGGCCTGGACACGCGTGAGCACTCGCCCGCTCAGGTGGCGCGGCACGTCGGGCTGGTGTTCCAGGATCCCGAGTCGCAGCTGGTGATGCGGCGTGCCGATCACGAGGTCGCCTTCGGCCTCGAGAACCTCGGCTGCGACCCGCGGGAGATCCTGCCGCGGGCCGAGCAGGCGCTGACCGCCGTCGCCGCCGGCCACCTGGCCGAGCGCGAGACCGGCAGGCTCTCGGGCGGCGAGCAGCAGCGGGTGGCGATCGCGTCGGTGCTGGCCATGGGCCAGAGCACGCTGCTCCTGGATGAGCCAACCAGCCAGCTCGACCCGATCGCTGCGGAGGAGCTGCTGGCGCTGGTGACGCGCATCAACCGCGATCGCGGGATCACCGTGGTGCTGGCGGAGCACCGCACCTCGCGGATCTTCGCGGAGGCCGACAGGGTGGTGGTGATGGAGGCCGGGCGGATCGTGTTCGACGGCTCACCGGCCGAAGCGGCGGCGCACCTGGCCGGCTCGGCGCCGTGGCTGCTGCCGCCCGTCACGCAGGCATTCGTGGCCGCCCACCGGCCGGAGCTGCCGCTGACCGTGCGCGACGCCAGACGGCTGGCCGCGCCGGCATCGGCGAGCCGCCGCGAGCTGCCCGCCGCGGCAACGGTCGTGGGCCTCACGTCGGTGACCAAGCGCTACGGCGAGATACCGGCCCTGCGCGGAGCCACCACCGCGCTGCGGGCGGGTACCGTGACCGCCTTGGTGGGGCCCAACGGCGCCGGCAAGTCGACGCTGGCGCGGATCGCGACCGGTCTGGAGCCACCCGACGGGGGCCGGGTCGAGGGCGACGGCGTCCGCGGCTACGTCAGCCAGAACCCGGCGCACCACGCGGTGCGGGAGCGGGTCGACGACGAGGTCGCCTACGCCCTCGAGAACCTGGGGGTGGCCGCGCCGGAACGAGCACGGCGGGTGGCCGCCGAGCTGTCTCGGTTCGGCCTCGAGGAGCTGGCCAGTCGGCACCCGCGTGACCTGTCCAGCGGGGAGCGGCAGCGGCTGGCGATCGCATCGGTGACGGTGATGCGGCCGCAGCTGCTCGTCCTGGACGAGCCCACGCGCGGCATGGACGGCCTCCGCAAGCTGGCGCTGGCGGAGCTGGTGGGGCGCCTGGCCGGGGATGGCTGCGGCGTGGTCGTGGTGACGCACGACATCGACTTCGCCGCGGAGGCGGCGGAGGCAGTCACCACCATGGCTCGTGGCCGGGTGCTGGCGGACGGCTGCTCGGTCGACCTGCTCGCCCACGGCGGGTTCTTCGCCTGCCAGGTCGGACTGGCGCTGGGCTGCGCGACGATCGCCGAGGCCGGGGCGCTGTTACGCACGGAGACGGAGCGGGCCGGTGTCTAGCATCGTGCTGCTGATCGCGCTGGGCTGCGTGGTGCTGGCCATCTCGGCGGTCGAAACCGGACCCAACCGCAGCCGCGAGCTGGCTCTGGTGGCCGCGCTGGCGGCCGCGGCGGCCGGCGGGCGGGTGCTGTTCGCGTTCATCCCCAACGTGCAGCCGGTGACGATGATCGTCGCGGTCACCGGAGCAACACTGGGCGCCCGCGCCGGCATCGCGACCGGGGGCGCGGCCGCCCTCGTCTCGAACGCCTTCCTCGGCCAGGGCCCGTGGACGCCGTGGCAGATGATCGGCTGGGCGCTGGTCGGCGCCGGAGCGGCGGCGATCGGCCGGCCGCTGCGAAACCGCTGGGCGCTGGCGGCTTACGGCATCGTCTGCGGGTTCCTGTTCGACTGGCTGATGGACGTGTGGGCATGGAGCACGCTCGGTCCCAGCGCCAACCTGCACTCGTTCATGACCCTGGCCGCGACCGGCATCCCCTTCGACGTTGCACACGCCAGCGGCAACGCGGTGATCGCCGTGATCGCGGGGCCGACCCTGTTCCGCATGCTCGACCGCTACGCGCGGCGCCTGCATGCAACCTTCGCACCCCTGGAGACACCGACATGATCCGACGTACCCTGATCACCATCCTCCTGGCCGGCCTGCTGATGGCGTCGCTGGCCGGTCCCGCGACCGCCGCAGGCGGCGGCGACTACCTGGCGTCGCGCCAGGGCGCGTCCGGCGGCTTCTCCGAACCGGGCGGGAGGGCCGCGGTGTCGCTGACCGAGTGGGCTGTGATGGGCCTGGCCGCAGCAGGCCGGCACCCTGCCACCATGCACCGCCGCGGCGGGCACACCGCCGGCCACTTCCTGGCCTCGAAGGCGCACGGCTGGAAGGATGCCTTCACGCTCGAGCGCGGCATCCTGGCCGCGGTCGCGCTGAACATGAACCCGGCCAACTTCGCCGGCCGCAACCTCGTCCACGCGCTCCGGTCGAAGATCGGGCGCAACGGCCGCATCGGCGGCTTCCTGAGCTCGACCTACTGGGGCGTGATGGCGCTGAAGGTGGCCGGCGCGCCGGTGCCACGCACGTCCGTGGACTACATCAAGGCCCACCAGAGCAGCTCGGGCGGATTCGGCTACGCCGCCGGCACCGGCTCGGACTCCAACGACACGGCCGCGGCGCTGATGGCGCTGCGAGCCGCCGGAACGCCCTGCAGCTGGCGGGTGATGGACCGCGGCTACGCCTACATGCACTCGCTGCAGCGCTCCGACCACGGGTACGCGCTCACGTCCTCTGCCGGATCCGACAGCCAGTCCACCGGGTGGGCGATTGCGGCCCGCATCAAGTGCCACATGTCGAACACACGCGCGCTCGGCTACCTGGCCGCGCGCAAGCACTCCAACGGGATGTACTCCTACCGCAAAGGCGTCGTGCAGACCCCGGCCTGGGTGACGTCGCAGGTGCTGCCGGCCGTGAACGGAAAGGGCTACCCGATCCGCTAGCGCGGCTCACTTCCCGTGCAGCGTCCGCAGCAGCCGCTCGTGCTGCTCTTTCGAGATCTCGCCGCTGGCGAGCTGGTCGTCGAGGGCTCGCTCGATCGACCGCACGCCCGCGCCGGCGCGCTGCGTCCGCACGGTTGCCAGCGTCCACCACAGAACGACCGCGAACAGCCCCCAGCCGAACGCGAAGGCGACCACGTCCGTCCAGGTGGGCGCCGAGACTGCCGCTGCCACCGCCAGCACCATGCAGGCCGCGAGCCAGAGCGAGAGCGCGATCGACCAGTACCGCCGGTTGAAGGTCACGTCCCGCTCCATCAGGTCACAGCAGCCAGAACGCCGCCGCCACGATGAAGTAGGTGACCAGCAGCTGCAGCCCCTCCAGCCAGTTGGTCTCGCCCGACCGCGCCACCATCGTCGACCCGATCGCGGCGGCGCCGAGCGCGGCCAGCTGCAGCGGGTCGAACACCAGCGACAGCTCCTTGCCGATCAGCATGCTTGCGAACACGGCCACCGCGCTGGCCAGCAGCGAGATCTGGATGCCCGACCCGAAGGTGATCCCCATCGCGAAGTCCATGCGGTTGTTGATCGCCAGCTTGACGGCCGAGAAGTGCTCGGCCACGTTGCCCACGAACGGCACCACGATCAGCCCGATGAACTCGCGGGGCACCCCCCAGGCCTTGATCGTGGGCTCGATCGAGTGCACAAGCACCTCCGAGACGACGCCGGTGGCCACCGCCGTCGCCACCAGCATGGCCACCGCCTGGGTGCGCGTCCAGGCCAGCTCGCCCGGCTCGTCGTGGTACTGCAGGCCGGGCGTGGTGAAGGAGAAGTAGACGTAGGCGACGTAGCAGAGCAGCAGCGCCGCGGCGGTGAAGCGCGAGAGGGTCAGCTCGGCCTGCATGTCGGGGTCGACGGCGTGAAACAGGGTGGGCAGGCCCAGCCCGACCACCCCCAGGATCAGCATCGAGGCGTTGGTGCCGGCCATCCGCTCGTTGAACCGCTGGATGCCGTGCCGCCAACCACCCAGCAGCAGGGCCAGCCCCAGGATCAGGAGCACGTTCCCGATCACCGAGCCGATGATCGATGCCCGCGCGATGTCGGCCAGCCCTGCGTTGATCGCTAACACCAGGATCACCAGCTCGGGCAGGTTGCCGAAGCTGGCGTTGAGCAGGGCAGAGACGCGCGGCCCCGCAGAGCCGCCGGCCTGCTCGGTGGCCTCGCCCAGCGCCCAGGCCAGGCCGGCCACGCCCACGCCGGCGACGACGAACACCAGCTGGCCCTCCACGCCCGCCACCTGCATCCCCAGCGACAGCGCGGCGACGCCGAAAATGGCGGCGAACACCATCTGCCGGGACCGCGTCACAGGTACCACACCGCGGTTGCGATGATCCCGTAGACCGCCATCAGCTGCGCCCCCTCCAGCCAGTTCGACTCGCCGTCCGAAGCGATCAGCGCGGTGATGAAGACGGCGGCCGCCAGCGACACCACCTGGATCACCGGGAACAGCAGGTCGAAGTGGTGCGGCGTCAGCAGCGAGATGAACACCAGGGCGGGCGCCACTCCCAGCGCGATCTGCAGCGACGAGCCCAGCGACACCAGCATCGAGAAGTCCATGTCGTTCTGGTACGCGATCTTGATGCCGACGATGTTCTCGGCGATGTTGCCAACCAGGGGCACGATGATCAGGCCCAGGAACACCGCGGAGATGCCGACATCGGAGATCACGGCGTCGAGCGTACCCACGAACACGTCCGAGATCACGGCCACGGCCCCCGTCGAGAGCAGCAGCAACAGCATCGCCAGCCGGCCCGGCCAGTGCGGACCCGTCGGTTCGTGGCCGGAGACGTGGGCCACCTCCGGCGTACGGAAGTAGAACACCAGCATCAGCACGTACAGCGTGAGTAGGATGCCCGCGGTGACGTCGGAGACGGCCTGCACGTCGGGGTGGTCGGCCACGTGGCCGAACAGGGTGGGGATACCCAGGCCGATCACCGCCAGCGCCAGCATCGACGCATTCATGCCGGCCACACGCTGGTTGAACGACTGCAGACCGTTCCGGAGGCCACCGATGAAGAACGACGCCCCCAGCACCAGCAGCGTGTTGCCCAGGATCGATCCCGTGATCGACGCGGTGGCCACCTCCAGCTGGCCTGCGCGGATGGCGAAAATGGTGATGATCAGCTCCGCGGCGTTGCCGAAGGTGGCGTTCAGCACGCCGCCGATCTTGGGCCCGGCGCTCGCTCCCAGCTGCTCGGTGGCAACACCCACGATCCAGGCCAGCGCCACCAGCGCGCCCGCCGAGACGATGAACACGACGGTGTTGGCCGCGGATGCCAGCGACAGCGCGCCGGCCGCGGCCGCGATGATCACGGCCAGCGCCACGGAGACGGTCTCGAACCGGTTCAGGCCGCGGGTCACCGCGCGATCGTATCCAAGTGCCCGGTGGCGATCAGCCCACCGTGATCAGGCGCGACGCCGAAACGGCGCTCAGCCAGCGGCCGTTGCGGTCGCCGTGGTACAGCCAGCGCAGGCGGTAGCGGCCGGCCCGCGGCAGTGACATCACCCGCCGGAAACGGCCGCTCTCCCCCACCCCGGCCGGCCCGATGCGATGCCAGCGGCGGCCGGCGACGCGGATCTGTGCGAGCACCGGGCGGCCGGCCAGCGCGGGCAACGTGCGGCCCGCGAACGAGAACGGCACGCCGACCCTGAGCGGACCTGCCGGCGTGCGGGCCCACAGCGGCGGGATCACATAGATCGTGCGGCGGCCGGAAATCGCCGGCCGCCTCGTCTCCGACCCGAGGTAAACGGCACGCCAGTGCATCCGCCGCGACGGCGCCCGCAAACGCAGCGACCAGCCGCCGTGGGCGCCGGTGGTGCGCCGCCACTCGCGAACGCCGATCGCCGACGCGCCCTGGACGATGACGCGAGCCCCGGCGATGCCGCCCTCGGGATCGCTGAGCACGCCGTGCAGCGTGATGAAGCGCCGGTACCGAAGCGTCCGGGCACCGGAGGGCAGCGCCGAGATGCGGGTGGCTGCGAACGCCGGTTGCGCGGGCGTGTACGCGGCCAGGTCGGCGGCCAGCGCACCGGCCAGCGGCGCGCCGATGCCGCTCGCCTGGTCGTAGCCGGACGTGGCCGGGTAAGGCCCTGCGCTGCCGGGATTGTTGCTGCCGACGGTGACATCGCGGAACGCGGCGGGATCAGCGGCAAGGCTGTCGTACAGAAACGGGTCGGCGAATCCCAGCCGTGCGCCGCCGTGGGCCAGCGAGTAGCTGTTCATGTCGGCCACGATGCCGGCCAGAAGCGGCGCGGAGGCGCTCGTCCCGCCCAGCGTCATCCAGCCGACGTGCCCGCAGGCCCCGGTCGTGCAGTAGACGGGATAACCGTGCTGGTCGGGAGACGCGTGCAGGGAGACGTCCGGCACCTGCCGGTGGCCGTTCGAGAACCTGTTGCCGACACCCGCGCCCGCCTGCCATCCCGGCCGCGGCCAGAACCGTGAGAGACCGCCGCCGCCGGAGCCGGTGATGTCGTTCCACACGACCTCGTGCCGGCGGCCGGACGTGCTCAGTCGCAGGTCGGTGCCGCCGACGCCGGTGGCGAACGGCTGCGCAGCCGGGTCGTCCACGGCGAGCTGGCCGAAGCCGCCGCAGTCGTAGGCGCCGGCATCGCCCGATGCGGCCACGAACGTGATGCCCGAGACGGCGGCCAGCTGCAGCGCCGAGTTGGTTGCGGCCGCGGCCGCCGGCGTCACCGCGGGCTCGCACAGGCCCCAGCTGTCAGTGATGATGCGAACGCCGGTGACGGGCGCATCGGCCACGATCGCGTTTACGACCTCCGCCATCGTGCCGGCCGGCCTGTCGATGTAGACGTGCACCGAATCCAGACCGGGCGCGGCCGAGATCACCGTCTCGATGTCGAGGGCGACCTCGGCTGAGCCGCGGCGGTCACCGGTGGCGCGGCCCACCAGACGGTCGCTGACCGGGACGGAGCTGCCGAAGCAGGCCTGGTAGGCGGCCACGTCGGACGGCCGGTACCCGGAGAAGGCCACAACCGCCACGCTCTCACCGCCCCCGTCGTAGCCGCCGGCGATCAGGGCCGAGTGGCCGTATCCGCCCGCCGAGCCAAGCTGCGAGGGCAGGTAGCCGCCGGTGTGTCCCGCCGCCGAGCAGGGCGGCGGGGACGGCGCCGCGTGGCCGCCGGCGGCCAGCGGCTGCAGCGGGGTCGTCGTGTCCAGACCTGCCACGTCCTGCACCAGCGGGGCGATCGACGCCGGCACCAGCGGAGGCCCCGAGGCACGCCGGGCGAAGCCGCCGGCGGCCGGCTGCAAGGACACGCCAAACGCCTGCTCGGCGGCTGCTGCCGGCCCGGTGAAGGACATCGAAAGGCCCCGGTGGGACTGCGGCCGAAGGCCGGACGCTGCCATCACCGCCCGCACCCTCGCGATCTCACGCGGCGGCGGCAGGAACAGCGCACGCACCAGCCGCGGCGGCAGCGGGCGCTGCCCGCTGGACGCGAGCGCCAGCCGTTCGAGCAGCTGCGGATGGCGCGGCTGCAGCGACAGCGTCACCTGCACGGGTGCCGCCGCGGGCAACGACGGCAGGCTGTGACCAAACGACCGCGCAGCGGCATCGCCCGACATCAGAGCGGCCACCGCGAGCGCGGACAGGAGCAGGATCAGGTGACGCGGGCGGATACCTGCACGGTAGCCCGGTACGGCGCTCGCGGCCGACACCGTCTACTCGAGGAAGGCGCCCATCCGCTCGAACTTCTGCCGGCGCAGCCGGCGGCGCTCCAGCGGCGGCAGCGTGTCCAGAAACTCGAGCTCGGCGGCGATCGCATCGCCGAGCATGTCGGCAGCCTTCGCGTGATCGCGGTGGGCGCCGCCGCCCGGTTCCGGCACGATCTGATCGATCACGCCCAGGGCAAGACACGCGGGCGCGGTCGGGCGCAGCGCCGTTGCCGCCCGCTTGGCCTCGCCGGCGTCCTTCCAGAGGATGGCGGCGCAGCCCTCCGGCGAGATCACGGTGTAGATGGTGTGCTGCTGCATGAGTACGCGATCGGCAACGCCGATCGCGAGCGCGCCGCCGGAGCTGCCCTCGCCGATCACACAGGCCACGACCGGGACGTTCAGTCCCATCAGCAACAGCTGCGAGCGCGCGATCGCGCCCGACTGGCCGCGTTGCTCGGCGCCCACGCCGGGGTACGCGCCCGGCGTGTCGATCAAGGTCACCACGGGGAAGCCGAGCCGGCCCGCCAGCTCGAACACGCGCATCGCCTTGCGGTACCCCTCGGGGCGCGGCATCCCGAAGTTGCGGTATGCGCGCTGCTTCAGGTCGCGCCCTTTCTGGTGCCCGACGAACGCAACCGTCTGGCCGCGGAAGGACCCCAGGCCGGCGACGATGGCCGGGTCGTCGGCCTCGGCCCGGTCGCCGTGCAGCTCGACGAAGTCGTCGCAGAAGCGGGCCAGATAGTCCAGCGTGTAGGGGCGGTCCTGGTGTCGTGCCAGCTCGACGGCGTGCCAGGCATCGCCGTCGCCGCCTCGCCGCCGCAGGAAGCGGCGTGGCCGCTCAGGCGCCGTCACGGTCCGGCAACATGTCGGTGATCCGGCGGCGCGCGCCGCCCAGGATCCGGCCCATGGCACGCTGTGCGCCGAGGTCGGGGATCAGGGTCGGCCGGCGGTAGGGATTGCCGCCCGCCAGCAGCCACGCCAGGCGCGCCACCATGTCCCGCAGCTCCGGCCGCGGCACGATCAGATCGATGTGGCCATGACGGAAGTTCGACTCCGCCAGGCCGAAGTCGTCGGGCACGTCCTCACGCGTCGTCTGGCGCACGACCCGCGGGCCGGAGAACGAGAGCAGGGCCCCCGGCTCGGCGATCACAACGTCGCCCAGCGCCGCGAAGCTGGCGGCCACGCCACCGGTCGTGGGGTGAGCCAACACGGAGATGTAGGGCCGCCCCGCCTCGCGCAGCTCGTCCACCGCTGCGACCGTCTTTGCCATCTGCATCAGGGCCAGCACGCCCTCCTGCATGCGGGCGCCGCCGGAGGCGGAAACGGTCACCAGGGGCATGCGCCGCTCGATCGCCAGCTCGGCGGCACGGAACACCTTCTCCCCCACCACCGAGCCCATGCTGCCGCCCAGGAAGGTGAAGTCCATCACGGCCAGCGCCACCGGCAGGCCGCCGATGTCAGCCGAGCCCACCAGCATCGCGTCGTTCAGCCCAGTCTGCTGCTCAGCCGCCTGCAGGCGCTCGGGGTACGGTCGCGTGTCGACGAACTCGAGGGCGTCCGCCGAGTGCAGCTCGCGCGCGATCTCGCTCCAGCTGCCCTCATCGGTCAGCTGCACGATCCGCTCACGAGCGGTCACCGGGAAGTGGTAGCCGCAGTGCGCGCAGACGCGCAGGTTCGCGACCATCTCCTCCTCGCGGTAGTGCGAGTCGCAGCGCGGGCAGGTGTTGCGGGTGCGGCTGGCGGCCGTCTCGGTTTCCCCGGCCCCCGTACCCACACGGCTGATGTCGACGCTGATCTCCTTGGCCACTGACCCTCCGACGTGTGACGCGCGAGCAGGTGAGATTGGTTGCGGACAGAGGCGAGCTCAGCTCGCGTCCGCGTCCCACCGGCGCAGCACGATCACCGCGTTGTGGCCGCCGAACCCGAACGAGTTCGTGAGCGCATAGGGGACGTCGGCGGCCCGGCCGGTGTTGGGGATGTAGTCGAGATCGCAATCCGGGTCGGGGTCGGTCTGGTTGATGGTGGGCGGCACGAACGAGTCACGCATCGCCAGCGAGGTGATGATCGTCTCCAGTGCGCCGGCGGCGCCCAGCAGGTGCCCGGTCTCGCTCTTGGTCGACGAGGTCGGGATCTGGTACGCGCGCTCCTCGCCCAACGCCAGCTTCAGCGCCTTCGTCTCGGCGGTATCGCCGGCCGGGGTCGAGGTGCCGTGCGCATTCACGTAAGCGATCATCTCCGGCGTCACTTCGCCGTCGACCATGGCGTTTCGCATCGCCCGCGCCGGATTGCCGCCGACCGGATCCGGCTCCGTGACATGGTGTGCGTCCGACGACATGCCGTAGCCCACGATCTCGGCGTAGATGCGGGCGCCGCGGGCCCGCGCCCGCTCCAGCTCCTCGATCACCAACACGGCGCCGCCCTCGGCCAGGATGAATCCGTCCCGGCCCAGGTCAAACGGCCGGCTGGCGCCCTCCGGGTCGTCGTTGCGGCGCGACAGCGCCCGCATCGTGCCGAAGCCGCCGAGGCCGAGCGGCACCACCGGCGCCTCCACGCCGCCCACCAGCATCGCGTCCGCCATGCCGGCGCGGATGAAGAGCACGCCGTTGCCGATCGACATGGCCGACGCGGCGCAGGCGGTGCACTCGGTGGTGAGCGGGCCGCGGGTGCCCAGTGCCATCGATATCTCGGCGGCGCCCATGTTCGGGATCAGGGCCGTCACCCAGAACGGGTTGAGGCGATCGGGGCCGGCCTCGAACAGCTTGCGGTGCGCGATCTCCTCGGTTTTGAGGCCGCCGATACCGGTGCCGATCGAGCAGCCGATCCGCTCGGCATCGGCCCGGATGTCGATGCCCGCATCCTCCACGGCCATCGTGGCTGCGGCCACCGCGAACTGCGCGAAGCGGTCGGTCTTCCGCACCGAACGATGCTCCATGTAGCGCTCGGGCTCGAAGTCCTTGACCTGCGCGGCGATCCGCACATGGCCCTCGAAGCCCTCGACCGCGGATACGCCGGAGCGGCCCTCGCGCACGGACTGCCACGTCTGCTCCGCGTCGAGCCCGCACGGCGTGACCGCGCCCATGCCGGTGATGACCACCCGTCGTCGTCCCTGTCCGTCGCTCATATGCCAAGCCCTCCATCCACTGCCAGGACGTCACCGGTGATGAAACCGGCCGCGTCAGAGCACAAGAACCGCACCGCCCGCGCCACGTCGGCCGGCTCGCCCAGCCGTCCCAGCGGCGTTCCGCCCAGGATTGCCTCGCGTGCCTGATCGGGGAGCGCGTCCGTCAGCTCGGTGGCAATGTAGCCGGGCGCGATCGCATTCACGCGTATACCCCGGCCGCCCAGCTCCTTGGCGAGCGACTTCGTGAGCCCGATCAGACCCGCCTTGGAGGCCGCGTAGTTGGTCTGGCCCGCATTGCCGTGCACGCCGACGATCGACGTGATGTTGACAATCACACCGGCGCGGCGCTTCAGCATCGGCCGCGACAGCGCCCGGCAGGTGAAGAAGGCGCCGCCCAGGTTGGTGTCGATCACGGAGCGCCAATCCTCGTCGGAGAGGCGCATAATCAGGTCGTCCCTGGTGATACCCGCGTTGTTGACAAGGATCGCGATCGGGCCGATGTCGCCCTCGACGGCGCCCACCAGCCGCGCCGCGCCCTCGGCGGTGGACACGTCGCCCTGCACGGCGTGGGCGTCGCCGCCCGCCTCGCGCACGGCATCACAGACCGCGTTTGCGGCGGACGCATCCCGGGCGTAGTTGACGGCCACCTCCGCGCCGGCGGCCGCCAGCTCGGCGCAGATGGCTGCCCCGATACCGCGCGAGCCGCCGGTCACCAGCGCCACCCTGCCGTCCAGCTCAGGCATCAGCCGTCACCTCCTGTGCCGCCGACAGCTCGGCGGGGGTCGAGATCGAGAGCGCGCGCACGGACGGGTCGATGCGCTTCACCAGCCCGGTCAGAACGCCACCCGGCCCCAGCTCCACGAACGTGCCGACGCCGTCCGCGATCAGCGCGTGAACGGCCTGGGTGAACCGCACCGGCGCCGTCAGCTGCTCCACCAGCAGGTCCGGGATTCGGTCGGCCGTCTCCAGGGCGTTGGTGACGGTGCTCATGAACGCCGTCGAGAGCTCTCCGAATCCGACCGCCTCGACCGACGGCGCGAACCGGGCGGCCGCCTCGGCCATCAGCGGGCAGTGGAACGCGCCCGCCACCTTCAGCCGGATCAGCTTGCCGCCGGCGTCGCCGACCGCCTCGGCCATGGCGTCGAGGCCCTGGTCGCGACCCGAGATCACCACCTGCCCGGGGCAGTTGTAGTTGGCGGGCCAGACGTCGTCCCGCTGCGCGCAGAGCCGTTCGACCTGGTCGTCGTCGAGTTTGAGGACGGCCGCCATGCCGCCACCGGCGCCGGCCTCGGCGCTGATCCGGCCACGCTCGTTCACCAGCTGGAACAGCTCGTCGAGGTCGGCGGCACCGGCAGCCGCCAGCGCCGCGTACTCGCCGACGCTGTGGCCCACCACGACGTCGGCGCGCAGCGAGCTTTTGGCCGTCACCGCCCGGTACGCCGCCAGCGACGCCGCCATCAGCGCAGGCTGGGTGATCTCGGTGCGCGACAGCTGATCGAGCGGGCCGTCGAAGCTGACCGCGCGCACGTCGAAGCCGGCGGCACGGCCGGCGCGGTCGAACACCTCGGCGGCCTCGGGAAACGCGTCGGCCAGCTCGCGCCCCATGCCCACACGCTGGCTGCCCTGGCCCGGGAAGCAGAAGGCGATCCTGCTCACGCGCGCTCCTTCGTCCACTCCATCACGCACGATCCCCAGGCCAGGCCGCCGCCGAAGCCGACCATCAGCACGACGTCGCCCGCCCCGATCCGGCCCTGCCGCCAGGCCTCGTCCAGGCAGATCGGGATCGATCCAGCGGAGGTGTTGCCGTATCGGTCAACGTTGGAGAACACCTTGGCCTCGTCCAGCCCCAGCCGGCGCGCGGCATGATCGATGATGCGCCTGTTCGCCTGGTGCGGCACGAACACGTCGACGTCCTCGACGCCGAGACCTGCGGCCTCCAGGCTGCGCAGGGACGAGTCGACCACCACCCGGGTCGCGAACTTGTACACCTCCGGCCCGTTCATCCGGACGAACGGGCCCTCGTCGTGGTCGGCGGCGTGGCCGGCCGCTGCGACCGACAGGAGCAGCGCACCCGATCCATCGGCACCCAGCTCGAAGCCGCGCAGCCCGTGGCGGTGATCGTCCCGGCGCAGCACCACGGCACCGGCGCCGTCGCCGAACAGGATGCAGGTGGAGCGATCGCTCCAGTCCAGCAGCCGCGAAAACACCTCGGTGCCGACCACGAGCACCGTCTCGGCCAGCCCTGCGGCGATCTGCGAGTAGGCCTGCGCGAGCGCGTAGATGAAGCCGGTGCAGGCGGCGGACAGGTCGTAGCCGGCCACCTCGCCCGCGCCGATCCGCTCGCCGATCAACGACGCGGTGGCCGGGAAGTAGTAGTCGGGGCTGGCGGTGGCGGTCACGATCAGATCGAGCTCCCCCGCATCGATGCCGGCGCTGAGAAGCGCGCGCCGGGCCGCCTCGGCGCCGAGCGTTGCCGAGGAGTCCGACGCGGCGGCGATCCGCCGCTCACGGATGCCGGTGCGCTGGGCGATCCACTCGTCGCTGGTCTCGACCATCGTCGCGATCTCGTCGTTGCTCATCACCCGCTCGGGCACGTGCGAGCCGATGCCTATCAAGGCAACGCGCTGGCGGCAGGCGGCGATCATGCGTCCAGCTCCGTCAACGCGAACGTGAGCGCAGCCCGGCAGGCCAGCTCATCTCCCACCGACGCGGTGGCGTCGGCCTTGCCGATGGGCCCGCGCAGGCGCGTGATCTGGCAGCACAGCGTGAGCGTGTCCCCCGGCACCACGATCCGCTTGAAGCGGACGTCGTCGATGCCCGCGAACAGCGCCAACCGCCCGGCGAACCCAGGCGATGAGAGGCCGCAGACCGCACCCACCTGCGCCAGCGCCTCGACCTGCAGCACGCCCGGCATGATCGGCCGGCCGGGGAAGTGCCCGCGCAGATACCAGGCATCGTCGCGCACGTGGTAGTGGCCGATGGCGTGCTCACCCGGCACCAGCTCGACGATCTCGTCCACCAGCAGGAACGGGTCGCGGTGGGGGATGATCGCCTCGATGCCGGCTCTGTCGAGCGGCAGGACGAGGCCCTCCGTCACGCCGAGACCGCCTCGGCCGGCGGCTCCAGCGCTCGGCGCATGCGGGCACGGCCGCGATGTGCGTGGCACTTGACCGTGCCCACCGGCATCTCCAGCACCTCCGCGATCTCCTCGTACGAGAGGGCGAGCACGTCCTTCATCACCATCACGTGCCGCTGGTCGTTGGACAGGCCCTCCAGCTCCCGCGCCAGCTCGGCACGCTGCTCACGCTGGCAGGCGAGATCATGCGGCCCCAGCGCCGATGCCACCTCGGGCGCGGTCTCCAGCGCCTGGTGCTGTCGCCGGCGCTGGCGCTCGCCGAGGTCGCGGCAGGTGTTGGTGACCAGGCTGTAGAGCCAGGTCGCGAAACGCGCCTCTCCGCGGAACTGATCGATTCTGGTGAGCACCTTTGCAAGCGCCTCCTGTGCCGCGTCCTCCGCGTCCTGCGGGTCATTGAGCAGGTACCCGGCCAGCCGCCGCACCCTCGGCTCGTGCCGCTCCACCAGCGCCGCCAGGGCGGCGCGATCGCCATCCTGAGCCCGCACGGCGAGCACGACATCCGAGAGCGCGGCATACGCGGACTCGTCTCGTACCCGATCTCGCAGGGTCAGACGGGCCTCCGCACGTTTCGGTTGCGGGAACATCAGCGGCCTATTCTATGGAATGCCCATGCTTCCCGAGCAGGTCGAGCCACGGCTGCGCGGCCGCTTCGGGCGCCCCTACGTGTGGGCCGACGAGTGCGAGTCCACCCAGGAGCTGGCCCGGCCGCTGCCGGAAGGCGGCGTGGCCGCCTGCGATCGCCAGCTGCAGGGGCGCGGCCGGCGCGGCCGCACGTGGCAGGCCGAGGCGGGCACGGGGCTGCTGTTCTCGCTGGCGCTCGAACCGCGCACGCCGCCACAGGACCTGGCGAGCTTCTCACTGGTCGCGGCCGAGGCGGTGGCCGAGGCCTGCCACGACCACGCAGTGGTCCGCTGGCCGAATGACGTGATGCTGGACGGCCGCAAGCTGGCCGGCGTGCTGCCCGAGCTGCGCGACGGCAAGCTGGTGCTGGGCGTGGGCGTGAACGCCGGCATGAGCGAGGCGCAGCTGCCGGCGGAGGCGCGCGTTCCGGCAACCTCGCTGCAGATCGCAACCGGCCGGCCGATCGACCGGGTGGAGCTGCTGGTGGCCCTGCTGGCCGTGCTCGAGCGCCGCTACGACGCGTTCGAGCGCGACGGCTTCACGAGCCTCGAACGCGACGAGCTGCGCGGACGACAGGTGACGCTGGTCGGCGCGGGCAGCGGCATCAGCGAGGGTGTCGACAACGCTGGCCGGCTGCTGCTGGACGGCCGCGCCTACAGCTCCGCAGAGGTGGAGCGAGTCGAGCTGCGCTGAACGATCAGCCCATCGCCGTCGACCGCGCCCGATCGACCGTCATCGGGCCGGCCGCGGTGTAGCGCACCCGCATCTCGGTCGCGGACGCGCCCGGCAACCACTGGCCGAACTGCCCCTGCGAGGCGGGTATCAGCACATCGCAGCGGCTGCCGGCTCGAGCGCGGCAGCTGCCGGCCGTGATCCAGCTGCTGGTGGCGTAGTCCCACAGCTCAATCGTCACGACCTGGTCGCCGGCCGCGGTGCGCAGGCTTGCGCCGACCATGGTCGCGGCCGCGAACTGGGCCTGGGTGAGATCCACCTGATTGGTCGTCACGAACTGGGAAGGCGCCCCGCCGGTGACCAGCACATTGCCGTCGCTCGCGAGCAGGTCGGCGACGCCACCGGAAACGACGTCCCCGGACACGGCCACCGGCAGGCCGCCTACACCCCAGTCGGGCAGGTTGCCGAGCGCCAGCCGCACCGGGCGCGCGCCCGCGGTCGTGAGCTTCCCGCGATACGCACCTCCCGGTAGCAGCGGCACCGCCCCCGGCCACGTCCAGTCGACCGCGTCGCCGTGGCCGTTGTGGGTGGCCACGACCCCACCCGGGCCGCGCACGGTCAGCGTCCAGTCGGCGGTCGCAGACAGCGTCGCGCGGAAACGAATCGGGGCCACCCCGTCCGGGCCCAACCGCTTGAGTGACCCCTTCACACGAGGGTTGAAAATCTTGGGCAGCCCGATCCGGCGCGCCGCGGCGGCGATCCGGGGCAGCAGGCGGTAGAGCGCCGCGCCCGGGCAGGACGTGGCGCCCGTGTCGCGATGCCCGGAGACGGCCCGCAGCCACCGGCGGGTGCCGGGCGGGAACCGCTCGTTGCCGGTCGCGGTCGTCATCAGCACCTTCGAGGTGGGATCGACGTGGGCGAGGTCGAGCCGCCATGCGATCAGCTCCCGCAGCGACCGCCGGGCGGCCCGGGTGGGCGGCGCCGAGGTGAACGTCCCGATCATCGCGATGCCGGAGCTACCGGTGTTGAAGCCACGCGCGTGCGCGCCCACCACCGGCCGGGTGATGCCGCCGTGGCGGCCCTCGAACACCTGGCCACAGCGGTCGATCAGGAAGTTGTAGCCGATGTCGTTCCATCCGTTCGCGAGCACGTGGTAGGCGTAGATGCCGCGGACGATCCGGGCCGAGGCGCGGCACGGGTAGACGCTGGCGGTGTCGGTGTGGTGCACGAACACCATCTTCAGCGCCGGTGCGTACTCGGGCGGCGCGCGGCGCAGCGACTCGTTGGCGCCCCACCCCGCACGCGTGATGATGGCCGGCCGCAGCGTCGTCGCAGGCATCAGCGCATGGCCGGCGGCCGACTGCGGCGGGGTGTCGATGAAGCTGACGCGAAGCCGGTGCACCGGCCCGGCACCGGAGCGGCGCAACTGCACGCGATCGGCGGCCCCGACCCACGCCGGCGCCTCCTGCGAGCCCGGCAGCCAGCGTGTCCAGGTGCGGCCGAGCGCGGCGCGCACCTCGACCTGGCCCGAGCCGCGCCAGCGCAGACCGACCATCTGAAACCGCCACGGCCCCCGCAGCGTCAAGGGCAGGGACACGCGGTCTCGGGTCTCGTTCGCGATCCGCACTCCTCCCGAGGCGGCCATCGCCGGGGCCGCGCCCAGCACCGCAGCGGACACGATCACGGCTGCGCAGATGAGCAGACGCCACCGACGCACTGACTGGCCCACATCACCGCCCACGGCTCCAGCGTAGCCCCGTATCCAGATGTGGGGCCTTTCGGAGGCTATATTGACCGGGAGTGGCAAGACCACGACTCTGGGGAATGGTGGCGCTGGCGCTGGTGGCTGCAGCGATGGCGTCGTCCAGCGCCCGCGCAGGCGACTCCCGCCCGCACGTGATCGCAATCACACTCAACAGCGAGATCAACCCGGTCTCGGCCAGCTTCGTCAGCGACTCCATCAAGCGCGCCGAGAACGACCACGCGGCGGCGCTGGTGATCCTGCTGGACACGCCCGGCGGTGACAGCAACTCGATGGACGCCATCGTCCAGGACGAGCTGGCCGCGACGCTGCCGGTGATCGTGTACGTGTCGCCCCAGGGCGGCCGGGCGGCCTCGGCAGGGGTGTTCGTGACGATGGCCAGCGACTACGCGGCGATGGCGCCGAACACCAACATCGGCGCCGCCACGCCGATCGACTCCAGCGGCCAGAACCTCGGCTCCGACCTGCGCCGCAAGGTCCTGAACGACGCGGAGGCGAAGATCCGCTCCCTGGCCACGACCCACGACCGCAACGCCAGGGCTGCGCAGCTGACCGTGCGCAGGGCGACGAGCTACACGGCCGACGAAGCGGCATCCATCAACCTGGTGGAGCGCGTCTCCCCCAACCTGACCGTGCTGCTCGACCAGATCAACGGCATGGAGACGCGCGGCACCAAGCACCTGGTGATGCACACCGCAAACGCCGAGATCGATCACCAGAGCATGCCGCTGACGCTCGAGCTGCTGAACATCCTGATCGATCCCAACCTGCTGTTCCTGCTGTTCCTGGCCGGCATCGGCGGCCTCGCCTACGAGGTCTTCCACCCGGGCGTGATCCTGCCCGGCACGCTCGGCGCCGTCTGCCTGATCCTGGCGCTGTTCGGCTTCTCGGTGGTGCCGATCAACTGGGCGGGCGTGGTGCTGATCGTGCTGGGGGTGGCGCTGCTCCTGGCCGAGGCGTTCGTCGCCAGCCACGGACTGATCGCGCTGTCGGGTGTGGTCGCGCTGTGCGCGGGCGGCCTGCTGCTGTTCCGCACCCCAGGATCGGTCGTCGGCGTATCACCGTTCGTGGTGCTGACGATCGCCGTGCTGTTCGGGGCCGCGCTGGCAACGGTGGCGACCAAGGTGGTCGCGGCCCGCCACGCGCCCGCGGCTGCGATCGGCCTGGCGGGCATGCTGGGCCGTGAGGCGGTGGTGCGCACGCCACTGGCGCCGCTGGGCGAGGTGTACGTGGAGGGCGCGTTGTGGCAGGCTCAGGCCGACAACGGCCGCGCCGACGTGGGCGACACGGTGATCGTGCGCGGCGTCGACGGCCTGTTGTTGCACGTCGAGCCGGCACCGGCCGAAGTCCATTCAACCGAGGGAGCAGTCCAGTGATCGCCCTGATCGTGGTAGCTGTCATCATCGTCTTCTTCCTGGTCATCCTGGCCAACGCGGTGAAAGTGCTGCGCGAGTACGAGCGTGGCGTGGTGTTCCGGCTCGGGCGCCTGCTGGGCGAGCCGAAGGGGCCGGGACTGTTCCTGCTGATCCCGATCGTCGATCGGATGGTCAAGGTCGACCTGCGCGTGGTGACGCTGGTGATCCCGCCCCAGGAGGTGATCACCCGAGACAACGTGCCCGTGCGCGTGAACGCCGTGGCCTACTTCCAGACGGTCGATCCCAGCGCCTCGATCGTGAAGGTGGCCGACTTCGCGCTGGCGACGTCCCAGATCTCGCAGACCACGCTGCGAAGCGTGCTGGGCCAGCACATGCTGGACGAGCTGCTGTCGGAGCGCGACAAGATCAACCAGATCCTGCAGCGGATCATCGACGAGCAGACCGGGCCCTGGGGCATCAAGGTGAACATCGTCGAGGTGCGGGACGTCGAGATCCCCAGCGGCATGCAGCGCGCGATGGCGCGGCAGGCGGAGGCCGAGCGCGAACGCCGCGCGAAGGTGATCGCGGCCGAGGGAGAGTTCCAGGCGTCGGCCAAGCTGACCGAGGCGGCGGCCGTGATCAGCGAGCACCCGATCGCGCTGACGCTGCGCTACCTGCAGACGCTGACCGAGATCGCAGGCACCAACAACAGCACCACCATCTTCCCGGTGCCGATCGACCTGCTGCAGCCGTTCCTGCCGAAGACGGTGATCGAGGAGCCGAAGGAATAGCGCTCGACCTGCGCACGCACCCGCTGACGGGGGAGACGGTGCTGGTCGTACCCGGCCGCGCCTCGCGACCCGGGGCCACCGGCCGCACCACCCGCGTCGGCGACGCCGAGCACTGTCCGTTCTGCGAGGGCCACGAGGTGATGACGCCACCGGAGACGGCGGCCTTCGGCCGGCCGGCGGGCGCGCCGGCCAACAGCCCGGGCTGGATCGTACGGGTGGTGCCGAACAAGTACCCGGCCTTCCCCGGCCACGAGGTGGCGGTGCACGGGCCCCGTCACGTGACCTCGCTGGGCGACCTCACGCCGGCGGTGATCGAGACCGTGATGGAGGCCTGGCGCAGCCGCCGCGCCGCGCTGGTCGCGGGCGGCGCGGGCTACGTGCTGGCTTCGGTCAACGAGGGCGCCGCGGCCGGCGCATCGCTCGACCACTCGCACTCGCAGCTTGTGCCGTTCGCCGATCCCCCACCGCGGATCGTGCAGGAGGCTGCCGCGTTCCGGGCCGGCTGCCCGCTGTGCCCGCTGCCGGGCCCAATCGTGCACGAGCAGGACGGCCTGGTCGTCTTCTGCCCGCCGTTCGCGCGCGTGCCTTTCGAGACCTGGATCGCACCGAAACACCACCGGTCTCACGCGCCCCTGGACGCGGCCACGGGCCGGGCACTGACCGATTCGGTCGCACGGCTGCGAGGAGTGCTGGGCCCGGACCTGGCCTGGAACGCCCTGCTGCACGAGGGCGCCCCTGGGGATGAGACGTTCCACTGGCACATCGAGCTATGGCCCAGGCTGACGGTGGCCGCCTCGATCGAGCTCGGCGCCGGCATCTGGGTGAACGTCGTCGATCCTGCTGCCGCGGCCGGCGAGCTGGTGGCTGCGGGCTAGCTCGTGGAACCATCATCTACACGGCGACGGCGGTGGGCGAACCTGCCATGCGGGACTGAGCGGCACGCCGCTCCTGGTACTCGCGCGCGGCCGCGATCGCAGCGCTCAGGTTCAGGCCCTTGTCCTTGGCCTGCTTGATCAGCATCACCATCTCGACCGACCGGATGTCGTACACCCGCTGCTTGTTGCCCTTGGTGGGGATGTCCGCCTTGGTCGTCCAGTA
>DATIOK010000195.1:0-6263 GCA_035473255.1 Gaiellales bacterium | reverse complement strand
AAGGTCGAGCTTGAGCCGTCTGCGCCTCGACACCTTGTCACGGTGCACGGCGTCGGCTACCGGTTCGATCCGTGAGCGAGTCCCTGCGGCTGCTGGCGTTGCTGGCCCCGGTCACGGTCGCGACCGTGCTCTCGTCCGTGGCCGCCCGGACGCTCGTGCGCCGGGCGCCGCTTTCCTACACGCTGGTCGCGATCGCCGTTGTGGCCAGCACGGTGACCGTGGTCGACATGGTGCTGCTGAACCATTTCATGCTGCTGAATCCGGACCACTGGGCGGAGATCACGCTCGTCGCCCTCTACTCGCTGACGGCGGCGGTGGCCGCCGCGCTGATCGTGGGGCGTACGACCGACGACGCCATTCGCCGGCTTGCGGCGACCGCCCAGTCGCTGGGCAACAACGACCTCGAGGTCCGCACCGGCTCCCTGAACGCGAGCCCAGAGCTACAGCTGCTGGGGGCGACGCTGGACCGGGCCGCGGAACGGCTCGAGTTCGCGATTGAGACCGAGCGCCGGATCGAGGGGCAGCGCCGCGACTTGATGACGTCGATCTCCCACGACCTGCGCACGCCGCTGGCGAGCATCCGGGCCACCGTCGAAGCCATCAACGACGGCGTCGTGGATGACCCTCAGACCGTCCGCCGCTACGCCACCGAGATGCTGAGGTCGATATCGGCGCTGGTCGATCTGGTCGACGACCTCTACGAGCTGTCGCAGCTCGACGCTCGGTCGGTCGCAGCGGACTCGAGGCGGCTGCCGTTCGGCGAGGCAATCCACCGCGCGGCCGATCTCTGTGCGCACGATGCGACGCTGCGCGACGTCCGCGTGGAGGTGGCCGTGAAGGATGCGGGCGACGCTACCTGTTCGCCCAAGCTGGTACGCGTCGTGCAGTCGCTGATCGACAACGCGGTCAGGTATACGCCACGTGGCGGGCGGGTGCGGGTGTACGCGGGCTCCGATCCTGCCAGCCTGCGCGTGTCGGTCGAGGACACCGGTTGCGGCATCGACCCGGCTCAGCTGCACCGGGTGTTCGAGCCGTTCTGGCGCGCGGACGAGGCCCGGTCAACGCGCGGCTCCGGCCTGGGACTGGCGCTCGCCCAGCGGATCGTGGAGGCGCTGGGCGGCCGGATCGAGGCGACGAGCACGCCCGAGGTGGGCTCGCGGTTCGTCGTCGTGCTGCCGTCCTGACCGGACGCCAGTGACAAAGCTGCGGCGGCGCCGGAGCCGTCACCGCGCCAACCCGCCCGCCCGGTATAGGGTTGCGGGAGCGTCAGGACTCTTGGGGGGTCAGGGCACCTGAAACCTGTCACGAACGATCGCGGATCTGGAGCGGCCGACGGCCGTTCGGTCGTTCATGCGCGACGACGGGGCGCACGGCGCTCTGACCTGATCCAGACCAAGCTCGAACCCCCGCTTCCCAGGGGACTGATTCCGCGTCCGTGGCTGGTGCGGGCGCTGATGGCGTCGGACGCTTCGGTGATCGCGATCGCCGCACCGGCCGGCTACGGCAAGTCCGCGCTGCTCGCCGAGTGGTCGGCCGTCGACCCGCGACCGTTCGCCTGGGTATCGGTCGACGCGGCCGACAACGACCCCGGCGCCCTGCTTCGGTACATCGCGGCTGCGTATGCGGAGGTGGCGCCGATCGACGCCGGCGTGTTGGACGTCGTCGCGGAGGCGACCACGCAGCCCTGGCCGGAGGGCTCAGCCATCCTCGGCGATGCCGTGTCGCGCATGCATGAGCCGGTTGTGCTGGTGCTGGACGGCGGCGACCTCGTCTCATCCGGCTCGGTGGCCGTGCTCGAGCGGTTGATCGACCGCCTCGGCCCAGGGTCCATGATGGTCGTGTCAGGCCGCGAGCCATCCGCCCTGCCCTTGCCGAAGCTGCGCCTGGAGCGGCGGCTGCTGGAGCTCGGCCCCCGCGACCTCGCTCTGGGCCCGGCTGAGGCCCGGGTACTCCTGGCCGACGCCGGCGTGCGGCTGGCCGATGATGACTTGGAGCGGCTTCATACCCTCACCGAGGGCTGGCCGGCCGGTCTGGTGATGGCCGCGATGTCGCTCCGCCGAGCGGGGCGGCGCAGCGTGCTGCCGCCGGGCGCCGGCATCCACGGCGACGACCGGTTGCTGATCGACTACGTGCGCGCCGAGGTGCTGTCGCATCTGTCCCACAGCGACGTGCGTTTCCTGACTCGCTCGGCCGTGCTGGATGCGATGAGCGCGCAGCTCTGCGACGCGGCGCTGGGGCTTCCCAACACGCCGCAGCGGCTGCACCGCAACGTGGTCCGCAACCTGTTCGCGATCCCCAATGACAACGGCTACCAGTCGTACCGCTACCACCGGCTCTACCGGGAAACGCTTCTGGCTGAGCTGGCCATGCGCGAGCCGGAGGCCGAGGCCGACGTCTGCCGGCGGGCGGCGCACTGGCTCGATGGCCGCGGTGAGCGGCAGCTCGCCGCCGGCTACGCGCTGCGGGCCGGTGAGAACGACCTGCTGGCCCGTCTCGTCGGCGAGGTGGCACTCGAGACCTACGGGCGCGGCCAGGTTGAGCAGGTCGAGAGCTGGCTGCAGCCGTTCGACCGGGAGCGGCTGCTGGTCCGCCATCCGGCGGTTGGGGTGATCGGAGCCTGGGTGCACGCCACCCGCGGCCGGGCCGAGCAGGCGGATCGCTGGAGCCGCGCCGTCCAGCGCGCCGGCGAGGCCGGCCCGATGCCCGACGACAGCTCGTTCCCAGCCTGGGTGGCGGCGCTGCGTGCGGTTGCATGCCGCCGCGGCCTGGGCGAGATGCAGGCCGACGCCGAGCTGGCGCTGTCCGAGCTGTCGCCGTTCAGCCCGTGGCGCGCAACCGCGCTCGTCGCGCTGGGCGTGTGCCACCAGCTGGCCGGGCGGGCAGCCCAGGCCGACGCGATGCTGGCCGAGGGCGCCGAGACGGCGGCGGCCGGTGGCTCGGCGGACGTGCACGCCCTGGCGCTGGCCGAGCGGGCGCTGGTGGCGCTGGATGATCGCAACATCGCGCGGGCGCGCGCCTTCGTCGATCAGGCGTCGCAGCCTGCGCTGGTGGCACAGCTGCGGCCGTCGGCCTTCGCCCCGGTGCTCGAGGCGGTGGCGGCACGCCTGTCGATCGCGCAAGGCGATCCCGCTCAGGCGCGGCTGCACCTGGCCCGCGCGCAGGAGACGGCTTCGCTGCTCACCTACGCGCTGCCGTGGCTCGCGCTGCAGTGCAGGCTCCAGCTCGGCCTCGCGCATCTGGCGCTGGCCGACGCGGCCGAGGTGCGGACGCTGCTGCTCGAGATCGACGACATCTTGCACCGGCGGCCACGGATGGGCGCGCTGCTGGTCGACGTCGACCGCCTCCGCCAGCAGGTGCGAGGGCTTGCGATGGGCTCTCAGGACGGATGGGCGGCGACGCTCACGACGGCCGAGCTGCGGTTGCTCCCGCTGCTGGCCAGCCACTGGTCGTTCCGCGAGATCGGCGACCAGATGTTCCTGTCGCGAAACACGATCAAGACACAGGCCATATCGATCTATCGCAAGCTGGGCGTGTCGTCGCGCACGCAGGCGCTCGAAAAGGCCGCCGAGCTGGGGCTGCTGTCGGAGCTGAGCCCGCTGACGACCCGCCCCGGCGAGCTTCGGTAATCACCGGCTGTGGCCGGACGGGAGCCGCGTGCGCGCTCTCCCGTCCGGCGGTCAGCGGGTGGCGCTAGGCGTTCACGGTGGTGCCGTGCAGCGCTTCCTGCAGCTTGGCCGTGTCCTCCTCGGACAGCGACGTCTTCAGCACGGTGCCGCCGAACTTGCTCATGGCCGCGACGGCCTTGTCCGGCGTGGCCTTCTCGATCACCAGGAACAGCGCCGAGGTGCCGGGCTGCACCATGTCACGCACCTGCTGCTGAAACTCCTTGTCGATCGTGGACTTCTCGAGGTGCCCGAACAGGGCGCCCAGTCCGGCGCCGACGGCCATCCCGAACACCGGTATGAAGAACAGCAAGCCGAACAGCAGGCCCCAGAACATGCCCCAGGTGGCACCGCCGCCGGCCGTGGGGCCGTGCTTGGTGGTGACCTGGTACTTGCCGTCCGCGTGCCGGACGATCGCCGCGGCGGCGTCGGTCTCGATGATCAGATCCTGAGCCAGGTTCTGCGCCTCGTCCAGCGCCTGAAGGGCGGTGGTCTCGTCCGGGTAGCCAATAGCGATCAGCTCAGCCATACGGTCTTCTCCTCGGTCGTGGTGGATCGTCGACCTGGAGACTCGCCGACAACCCTCGCCCGCTCGTCGCCCCAACAGGGTGAACCGCGTTTCATCCGCCTCGGATTACGCCGGTCGCCCGGCAGCGTGCACAATGAAGGACGTTGCCGGCCGCCAATGGTCCGCGACGCCCGAGAGGAGCATCATGACTACCGTCGAGAACGTCACGGGACGGCGAGTGGCCGAGGTGGAGCATCTCAGCGTCGAGAAGCGCGTGGCGCTTGGCAAGGCGGCTCGCGCGAGGACACCACGCTCCGGCCATGCCGAGTTCCGGCCGGCGCCCGACCGGCCGGATCCGATCGACCTGCTGGAGCGCCAGGCGCAGAGCCGCGTACCCGAGCTGGTGCCGATCCGCTACGGCCGCATGGGTGTGTCCCCGTTCACCTTCTACCGCGGCGCCGCGTTGCTGCAGGCCGCCGACCTCGCCAACACGCCTTCGTCGGGGCTGCGGGTGCAGCTGTGCGGCGACGCTCACCTGTCGAACTTCGGCGTGTTTGCCTCGCCGGAGCGGCGGCTGGTGTTCGACATCAACGACTTCGACGAGACCCTGCCGGGGCCGTGGGAGTGGGACGTGAAGCGGCTGGCGGCCAGCCTCTCGGTCGCCGGCCGTGAGAACGGCTATCCGGAGGCCGAGCGCAAATCGGTCGTGCGAAGCGCCGTCGGCTCCTACCGCGAGACGCTGCGCGAGTTCGCCACCAAGACCAACCTCGAGGTCTGGTACGCGCACCTCGACGTGGATGACCTGATGAGCACGATGCGGCAACTGGCGCCCAAGGCGATGCTCAAGCGCACCGAGAAGGCGCTCGACAAGGCCCGCACAAAGGACAGCATGCAGGTGTTCAAGAAGCTCACCCGGATGGTGGACGGTGAGCCCCGGATCATCGGCGATCCGCCGCTGATCGAGCCGATCGACCAGATCTTCTCGGGCTTCCGCCGCGATCAGATCTACGAGGAGCTGCACAGGGTGCTTCAGAGCTATCGCACGACCCTCCAGTACGACCGCAGGATCCTGCTCGAGGAGTTCCGGCTGGTCGACGTTGCGCGCAAGGTGGTGGGCGTCGGCAGCGTGGGCACCCGGGCCTGGATCGGGCTGCTGCTCGGCCGCGACTCCGACGACCCGCTGTTCCTGCAGTTGAAGGAGGCGCAGCCCTCGGTGCTCGAGGAGTTCACCGGAAAGAGCGCCGTCAAGAGCAACGGCGAGCGGGTGGTGAACGGCCAGCACCTGATGCAGGCGACCAGCGACATCTTCCTCGGCTGGACCGCCGTGACGGGAATCGACGGTGTGTCCCGCGACTTCTACGGGCGCCAGCTGAAGGACTGGAAGGGGTCGGCAGAGATCGAGCTGATGGTGCCGCAGGGCATGCGACTGTACGCGCGCATGTGCGGCTGGACGCTGGCCCGCGCCCACGCCCGATCGGGCGACCGGATCGCGATTGGCGCCTACATGGGTTCCGGCGAGACCTTCGACCGGGCCATCGCCGACTTCGCCGAGGCCTACGCCGACCAGAACGAACGGGACTACAAGGCGCTCACCGACGCCGTTGCCAGCGGCAGGATCGAGGCCACGACGGGTCTGTGACGGAGCAACTGCTCCCGATCATCCGAAGCGGATGACGGATCCTCCTCGATCGGTGGTTGGATGAATGATCCATGGATCACCACCACGCCCTGCTGATGCTGGCCGTGAGGGACCGGGCCTTCTTCACGCTGGTCGATCAGGATGAGCAGGACAACCTGCACGTCTCGGAGCTGACCGCGCAGCAGGCGGCGCTGGCCCGGCTTGCGGCGCTGGTCGCGCTGGACGGGGCCCAGGTCTCCTACATCCATGTGGTCGAGGAGGCACTGTCTGCCGGGGCCAGCGTGGACGATCTGGTGGGCACGTTGATCGCGGTGATGCCGTCGACCGGCGCAGACCGCGTGGTCTCGGCCGCGCCTAAGCTGGCGCTGGCGCTGGGCTACGACATCGACGCGGCGCTCGAGTTGTAGGCGGCCTCCGACGCCGGGGCGCTATCGGTGCGGAGCAGCAGCGCCGC
>DATIOK010000194.1:0-1768 GCA_035473255.1 Gaiellales bacterium | reverse complement strand
CGCCTAATGGGACCTGCCGGGCCGGATAGGGAAGGCTCGGTGCCGGTAGCCGCCGGTGGGTGAGCACTCGCATCGCCAGGACGCTGTTGAGTCCTATGGTCAGACAGTGCCCCCACCGGTGGTCGGGAGGTCGTGGACCGCTGATGGGATGACGTGCCCGCTCCGTTCCTCGGGGCGCGAGCACTGGTCCATTAGGCCGCGGTGATCTCCCGCGCGCTGCCAGCTCTTGACGGGTTCGTGCTGGTGGGAGGCGTGGCGGTGGTGTTGTTCGTCGGCGACGACTGGGCTGAGGATCATCACGATGTGGAGGTGCAGGACCACACGGGACGCCGGCTGGGTAAGGCCCGGCTGCCTGAGGGCGTGGCAGGGATCGTCGGGTTCCACGAGCTGATCGCCGGGTTCCTCGGTGAGGACACGGCTGAGGACACTGGCGCCGAGCAGGTGCTGGTGGGGATCGAGACCGACCGCGGCCCGTGGGTCGCCGCGTTGGTCGCGGCCGGGTATCGGGTGTTCGCGGTCAACCCGCGCCAGGTCGCCCGCTACCGGGAGCGACACGGCACCTCGGGTGCGAAGAGCGACGCCGGGGACGCGCACGCGCTGGCCGACATGGTTCGCACCGACGCCCACCAGCTCCGCCCGATCGCCGGGGACAGCCCGCTGGTCGAGGGGATCAAGGTCGTCGCGCGGGCGCACCAGACGATGATCTGGGAGCGGCACCGGCACATGCTGCGGCTGCGTTCCTCGTTGCGGGAGTACTTCCCCGCCGCGCTGGAAGCGTTCGACGACCTCACCGCGGCCGACACGCTGGACCTGCTCGGGGCCGCCCCGGACCCGCAGCGAGCGGCGCGGCTGTCGCGGTCGCGGATCGCCGGCGCGCTCAAGCGGGCCCGACGCCGTGACGTGGAGGCCAAAGCGGAGCGGATCCAGGCGCTGCTGCGCGCCGATCACCTGAACCAGCCGCCGGAGCTGGTCGCGGCCTACGCCGCTACGACTGCCGCCACCGTCGCGGTGATCACCGCGTTCACCACCCAGATCGCGACGCTGCAAGGGCAGGTAGAGGCGTGTTTTGGCCAGCACCCGGACGCGGAGATCTACCGGAGCCAACCCGGCCTCGGTGAGATCCTCGGCGCTCGGGTGCTGGGCGAGTTCGGCGACGACCCCGACCGCTACCAGGGTGCACGAGCGCGGAAGAACTACGCCGGCAGCGCTCCGATCACCCGCGCCTCGGGGAAGAAGACGGTGGTGCTGGCCAGGTTCGTGCGCAACCAGCGCCTCGCCGGACCACTGCAGTGGCAGGCGTTCTGCGCGCTGCGCGCCTCACCCGGCGCCCGCGCCTACTACGACCAGCTCCGTGCCCGGGGCGCCGGGCACCAGGCCGCGCTGCGCCAGCTCAGCAACCGCCTGGTCGGGATCCTGCACGGCTGCCTCAAGCACCGCACCTGCTACGACGAGCACACCGCCTGGGGCCACCACCAATCCCAAGATCAACAAGCTGCTGCTTGACATCCAACGTCATGGGATGTCTGACCCGGTCCGCGTACCGCTCGACACGGCATCACGCCCGCTCGGTCCGGCACAGCCCTCGTCCGGGGTGCCATGACTCCACCACCAGGAGCGTGCCCTCGTGGTTCAGGCACGTGATCACCACCTCGTCCACGTCGGCCCGGAACAGCTCGCCCTCCGGCCCCTCCGCGCCGTCGAGGACCTGCGTGAAGTACGCCCGGCCGGCGATCTTCGCCTCCCCCGGCCACGCCGCGGAATCATCGTC
>DATIOK010000193.1:0-1932 GCA_035473255.1 Gaiellales bacterium | reverse complement strand
CTTCGACTGCGGTCGGTGGGGGCGCCCGTCCGGGCTCGCCCGGCATGCGACGTCGGCCCAGGGGGCGGCTGTGGGCACTCCTGCACGCTCAGGCTCTGCTCAGCGGCCCGACCACGGACGTGGTCGGCATCGAAGATGACTGGCGGCGTATGGCTGGCCGGCGGCCAAGGTGACCCGTGGCTGTCTAGAGGCCGTGCTCATCCAGCGTGTCCTGGACGAGCCGGGCTTCGGGTGTTCCGATGCGCTGATAGATAGCGAGCGCCTCGCGCAGGTTCCTGGCGGCCTCGACATTATCGCCGGCAAGCTGACTGCGGCCGAGGCCGGCCAGCGCCCTGGCTTCCTCCGCAGGTGCGCCCAGCTCGATCGCCTTGGCCAGCGCCTCGCGGTGAATCTCGCTGGCCTTCTCGGGTGCCGACGTCCGGGTAGCCAGCTCGCCGAGGTTGTTGAGGGCCACGATCTCGCCGTGCCGCGAGCCCAGGTCGCGATGCAACTCCAGGGCCTCCTCAAGGCAAGCGGCGGCCGCTGAATACTCCCCGGTTTCCTGGTGCACCCTGCCGAGTTCGTCGAGAGCCCAGGCCTGGCCGAGCCGGTCGCCGAGCTGACGCCACAACTCAAGCGCCTCGCGCTCGTGCGCCAAGGCGGCGGCATAGTCCCCGGTCAGCCGCCACGCGAAACCAAGCTCAGTCAGCGCGTCGGCCTCGTCGAACGTTGACCCAAGACCGCGGAACAGCGACAGCGCCTGCTGGTAGTTCTCGATAGAAGCCGGGTAGGCGCCGGTCATCAGCAGCCCCATCCCGAGGCCGGTCAGCGAGACTGCCTCAGCCAGCTTGTCGCCCGCCGCCAGGGCAAGCTCCAGCGCCTGCTGGTGGCAGTCGATTGTGGCCCGAAAGTCGGATGTATGCCCGTAGACCAGGCCAAGGTGATTGAGCGCATAAGCCTGATCCGGCTTGTCACCCAGCTCGCCGAACAGCTCGATGGCCTGCGTCAAGGTGGCTGCCGCGTCTGGGTAATCCCCGGTCAGCTGCTGCAGCAAGCCAAGCTCGTCAAGCATGCCGGCCTCGCCGCGCCGGTCCCCGGCCGCCCGCGCTGCGCGCAGCGCCGTCCGGTACTGGGCCGTCGCTTGCTGCCAGTGGCCGCGGGCGCGCAGGTAACCGCCCATCGCCGCGGCGATCGCGATCGAGTGCAGCGGCATCCCCTCGGCTGCCGCGTAGCTGACCGCCGCATGCAAGTTGGGGCGCTCGGCGTCCAGCCAGTCGGCTGCTTCCTGTGACGTGGTCAGCTGTGGGACGCTGGCGGGCGGATCGGTCGGCGGCAGTCGTCCGCCGGCCGTGGTCCAGGTCGCGATGTGCCGGCACGCGCCGGCGGCAACGTGAGCGTAGAAGTTGATCAGCCGTTCGACGGCTGCGCGCGCCTGTATCGGCTGGTCGGCCGCGACGAGCGCGCGTGCGTATTCGCGCAGCAGGTCGTGCAGCAGGTACCGGCCCGGCGCCGGCTCACCGAGCAGATGATGATCGTAGAACTCGTCCAGCTGGCGCCGGGCATCCTCGAGGCTCGTGTCGTCCAGCGCGGCGGCCGCGTACGCGTCGATGTCTGGTCCCAGCGTGAGGCCGAGCCGCCGGAACAGCCTTTGCTGATCCGCCGTGAGGTCCTGATAGGACAGATCGAACGCCGCCGCTACGGACAGGTTCTCCGCGCGCATGACCGCCAGGCGATCGCGCGCAGCGGCCAGCTCGGCCGCGAGCTCGGCGGCAGTCCTGGCCGGGTGATGCCTGAGCCGCCGGGCAAGCATTCCGATCGCCAGCGGCAGGAACCCGCACAGCCGGGTGATCTCCCGGCCGGCGGCCTCGTCCAGTTCAAGGTCGGCCCGGTCAGCGAGCCGGACGAGCAGCGCCCACGCCTCATCGGGAGACAAGGTGTCGATGCTGATCACGA
>DATIOK010000192.1:0-3011 GCA_035473255.1 Gaiellales bacterium | reverse complement strand
CCCAGCCAGTCCAGCATCGTCGGCAAGGCGGCCCTTGGCCTGGTGCCGGGCGTCGCCGGCCCGGGCGCCTCGTTCGGCCTGCCGGAGGGGCTCTCTATACCGGTCACGGCCAAGCACAAGGCTGCCGCCGCGGCCTTCATCAACTGGTGGGAGCAGCCCAAGAACGCGATCGCCATCTACAAGACGCAGGGCAGCCTGCCCTGCGGGACGTCCACCATCAAGCAGATGGTGGCGACGGGCCAGCTGCAGGGTGGCGACGTCCTCAACCAGGAGCTGACCCACGTGGGTCCGCTGTTCCAGGCCGGCGCGCCGATCTGGTACTCCCAGTTCAGCGCCGACGCCCAGGGGCTGGCCAACGCGGCTGTCAAGGGCCAGATGAGCGTGCAGGACGCGCTCACCCAGCTCGCTGACAAGGCGTCCGCGCGCACCCAGTAGTGCCGGGCCGCTGGAACCGGGAGGGCGATCGCAGCGCCCGCGAGACCCAGATCCTTGGGTGGATCCTGGTCGTCCCGGCGATGGCGGCAGTCGGCGCGCTGATCCTGTACCCGCTTATCAAGGGCTTCCAGCAGAGCATCCAGTCGGGCGGCATCCTGTTCGGCGAGCTGCCGGGCTACGTCGGCACGCGCAACTACCACGACGTGCTCAACGACCCGACCTCGCGCGACGCGATGCGCCACACGCTGGAGTACGTGGTGCTGGCGGTCTCGCTGGAGCTGGTGCTGGGCATCTTCGTCGCGGTCACCCTGCACAGGGTGTTCCGCGGGCGTGGCTTCGTGCTGGCCGTGCTGATCCTGCCCTGGGCGCTTCCGTCGGTGGTCTCGGGCGTGCTCTGGCGCAGGGTGTTCGACCCCGACAACGGCCTCCTGAACAGCGTGCTGCTGCACCTGCACATCATCAACCAGCCGCAGGTATGGCTGGCCAGCGGCCGCGGCGCGATCGTCTACATCACGCTCGTGCACGTATGGGGGGTGCTGCCGCTGATCAGCCTGATCTTCCTGGCCGGGCTGCAGAGCGTGCCCGACGAGGTCTACAGCGCCTCGGCCGTCGACGGGGCCGGCCCGTGGCGGCAGTTCCGCTACATCACCCTGCCCCTGCTGCGGCCGTCCATGGCGATCGCGCTGACCGTCGGGACGCTGCTTGCGATCAGCATCTTCGACGAGATCTACGTGCTGAACGGCACCGCCCTGAACACCCGCTCGATCCTGATCCAGGTCTACAACACCACCTTCGTCGAGGCCGACTTCGCCCACGGCACCGCGCTCGCCTTCGTGCTGGCCGCGGTCACCGCCGTTCTGGGCGGGTTCTACGCGCTGGCGCTGCGGAGGTCGACCGTATGACCACGACGCTGGGCATGCGGGTGCTGAAGGCGCTGGCGGTGACGCTGATCGTGGTCTGGTCGCTGGCACCGATCGTGCTCGGCGTCACCACCAGCCTGTCCACTCAGCGCGAGGTGAACGAGGGGCCCAGCCACTGGTTTCCGCACCATCCCACCACCCAGGCCTACCGCGCGCTGATCGGCGGCACCACCGGCGAGCACTCCGGTGGCACCGTCACCCAGCGGGGCGAGTTCGTGCAGTCGATGTGGGTCAGCGCCGAGCTGGCGCTGCTGTCGGCCGGGCTGACGCTGGTGGTGGCCACGATGGCGGCCTACGCCTTCGGCCGGCTGCGATTCCGGTTCGGCGGGTTCCTGCTGGCGGTGCTGGTCGGCACGATGGTGGTGCCCATCTTCGTGGTCGTGATCGCGCTCTTCAAGCTGATGGCAAACGCCCACCTGATCGACACCAAGAAGGGCCTGGTGCTGGTGTTCGTGGCCACGCTGACGCCGCTCGCCACCTGGCTGCTCTACACCCAAGTGCGCGAGATGCCGGCCGAGCCGGAGGAGGCGGCGCTGATCGACGGCTGCCGGCGCTGGCAGGCGTTCGTACGGGTGGTGATCCCGCAGATGAGCTCGGGCATCGCTGCGGTGGCGGCGATCCTGGCGCTCTCGGTATGGGGCGAGTTCCTGATCCCGCTGCTCCTCACCCAGACCCAGAACGCGAAGCCGGTGACGGTGCTGATCACCGAGTACGTCGGCAAGTACACGACCAACTACCCGATCCTGGCCGCGGGCGGCGTGCTGGCGCTGATTCCACCGGCGCTGCTGGCCCTGGCACTGAACAAGCGCATCACCGGCATGCTGGCGGGCTCGTGATGACCGCCACCGGCACCATCACGCTGGAGTCGGTCACCAAGCACTTCCCGGGCGGCGTGGTCGCGGTCGACAACCTCAGCCTGGAGGTGCAGCCGGGCGAGTTCCTCGTGCTGGTCGGCCCGTCCGGGTGCGGCAAGACCACCGCGCTGCGGATGGTGGCCGGCCTCGAGCCTGTCACCGACGGCCAGATCAGGATCAACGACAGGGTGGTGACCAGGCTGCCGCCGCGCGACCGCGACATCGCGATGGTGTTTCAGAACTACGCCCTCTACGCCCACATGACGGTGCGCAACAACATGGCGTTCGGCCTCAAGATGGCGCGAATGCCGAAGGACGAGATCCGCCGGCGGGTGGACGAGGCGGCGGTGATGCTGGGCCTGACCGAACTCCTCAACCGCAAGCCACGGCAGCTCTCGGGCGGCCAGCGCCAGCGGGTGGCGATGGGCCGCGCGATCGTGCGCGAGCCGTCGGCGTTCCTGATGGACGAGCCGCTTTCCAACCTGGACGCCAAGCTGCGGGTGGAGATGCGCGGCGAGATCATCCGCGTGCAGCGCCGGATCGCCGCTCCCACCCTGTACGTCACGCACGACCAGACCGAGGCCATGACGATGGGCGACCGCGTGGCCGTGATCCGCAAGGGCCGGCTGCAGCAGATCGACGCCCCCCAGGCGCTCTACGAGCGGCCGGTCAACGTGTTCGTAGCCGGGTTCATCGGGTCACCGGCCATGAACCTCTTCGACGCCACGATCGTCACCGACGGATCGGGGTTGGCGGTGGAGTTCGGTGGGTTCCACCTGCCCCTCCCGGACTCGTTGCTCGC
>DATIOK010000191.1:0-17548 GCA_035473255.1 Gaiellales bacterium | reverse complement strand
CTGGCGGGACGGGCTCCTGATCGGAGACCGCCACCACCTGTTCTTCTACGCGCAGCGCACGGACGACGGTCGCATCGCGATCGGCGGCCGCGGCGCGCCCTACCAGCTGCGCCATCCGATCAGCGAGCAGAACGAGCGCTCGAAGTCGGTGCGGGGGCGCCTGGAACGGGTGCTTCGCCGCCACTTCCCGGCCGCTGCCGATGCTGCCATCACCCACCACTGGGGTGGCCCGCTGGCGGTGCCGCGGGACTGGAGCATGGCCGTCCACTTCAACCCCGGCACCGGCCTTGGCTATGCCGGCGGCTACTCCGGCCACGGGGTGGTCGCTGCCAACATCGGCGGCCGCACGCTGGCCGACCTGGTGCTGGGGCGCGACACCGATCTGACCACCCTGCCCTGGGTCGGCCACCACAGCCGCCGCTGGGAGCCCGAGCCGCTGCGGTTCATCGCCTCGCGGGCGATCGTGCGGGTGCTGGGGAGCGCCGACGTCCATGAGGACACTCACGGCACCCGTGCCTACCGCACGGCGCTGCTGTCGCCGGTGATGCCGCCGCACTGACCGAACTGGTACATTTGTACCATTCGTTTCACTCAAGCTACGGAGCGGCATGCACGATGTGGTCGTGGTCGGCGGGGGATTCGCCGGAGTTACCGCCGCCCGTGAGGCGGCAAGGGACGGTCGCAGCGTGCTATTGCTGGAGGGCCGCGACCGGCTGGGCGGCCGCACCTGGACGGCTTCCTGGAACGGCCACCAGATCGAGTACGGCGGTGGCTGGGTGCACTGGCACCAGCCCCACACGTTCTCCGAGATCACCCGCGCCGGACTGACCGTCGAGCTTTCGGGCGACCCTGACGTGACCGCCTGGTACGTGGGCGACGAGCGGCGCACCGGGTCGATCGCCGAGCGAGATGCGATCGCCAACAGCGGCTGGCTGCAGTTCGTGGACGGGGTCGAGCGGTCGCTGCCGAACCCGCACGACCCGACGCTCGCGGTCGATCAGCTGGCGCGGATCGACCGGCTCACGATCGCCCAGCGAGTGGACGAGCTCGACCTCGACGACGAGCACCGCGAGGTGCTGTGGGCTGAGTTGGAGTCGCTCGCCCACGGCCCGCTGGACGAGGCGGGCGCCGCCAGCGTGCTTCGCTGGCACGCGCTCTCCGGCTACAGCCTGGCCCTGACCCAGTACACGGGCGGCCGGGTGACGCTGACCACGGGCACCCGTGGGCTGCTGGAGGCGATCGCCGGCGGCGCGGCGTACGAGACGCGGCTGTCCACGCCGGTCGCGGCGGTGCGACGGCGCGGCGAGGGGGTCGAGGTGGAGACGCGGGCCGGCGCGCTGCTGCCGGCGGCGCGGGCGGTGGTGGCCGTGCCGCTGAACACGCTCGGGGCGATCGAGTTCGAACCCGCGCTGTCGGAGCTGAAGCTGGAGGGGATCGCCCTCGGCCAGGCGTCGCGCGGGATCAAGATCTTCATCCACGCCGACGGCGAGCCGATCTCCCAGAACGCGATCCGGCCGGGGCACCCGTTCGGCTACCTCGACACCGAGTTCATGAACGACGACGGCACGCAGGTGATGATCGGCTTCGGCTACGACGCCGCGCTGAACGACGCGACCGACCTGCCCCGCGTGCAGGGCGACCTCGATCGCATCATCCCGGGCTACAGGGCGGTCGACGCGTCTGCCCACGACTGGCTGGCCGACGAGTTCTCGCGCGGCACGTGGGCGATCCACCGGCCGGGCTGGTACAGCCGCTACTTCGAGGAGATGCGGCGGCCGGAAGGGCCGGTGCTGCTGGCCGGCTCCGACCTGGCCGCAGGCTGGTCGGGCTTCATCGACGGAGCGATCGAGTCGGGCCTGCGGGCCGGCGCCTGGCTGCGCCAGACCGGGCCGTGAGCGATCGCCGGGCTGTGATCCTGGAGGCGACGCTGCGCGTGATCGCCCTCCGTGGTGCCGACGGCGCCACGCACCGGGCGGTGGCCGTAGAGGCGGGCGTGCCGCTGGCCTCGACCACGTACCATTTCGCGTCGAAGGACGCGCTCGTGCACGAGGCGCTGGAGCTGGCGATCGATCGCTCGATCGCGGCGGTGCGGCGCGAGTCGGCAGCCCCCGGCCCAGCCGATGCCGAGCAGCTCGCGAGCCGGTTGCTGAGCCTGGTGGAGGCCATCTGTGACGACGACCAGGCACCGCTGGCAGCGCAGTACGAGCTGGTGCTTGAGGCGGGACGGCGGCCCGAGCTGCGGCCGCTGGCCGAGCGCTGGAACCGGGCCTACCTGGCCGGCATCGAGTCGCTGGCGGGGAGCGCCGGGCTGCCCGAGCCCGGCCAGGCCGCCGAGATTCTCAGCAACCTGATCGAGGGGGCGCTTCTGTCGCAGCTGTCCGTTCCGCAGGACGGGTTCGCGGAGGGGCCGCTGCGGGCGATGCTCGAGCGGACGGTGGACGGTCTGGCGCACCCGCCCCGGGTCTGACCGGTCAGGCGGCGCCGAGCGTGCGCGGCGCCTCGACCACCTCGTCGTCGTCGACGGCAGCCAACTCGGGCGCCTGCGGTGCGCGCGGCACGCGGTCGACCGGCTCCAGCATCTGGATCTGCTTGTCCTCTCCGACCACGCTGTGCTCGGTGAAGCGACGGGCGCTGACCAGCACCCGCGTCTCCAGCGACCCGACCGCGGAATTATAGGCGTCCACTGCGCTGCCCAGCCGCTTGCCGAGCGCGTTCACGTGGCCGGCAACGGTGCCGAGGCGCGAGTGCAGCTCGCGGCCCAGCTCGCTGATCTCGCGCGCGTTCTCGGCCACCTTCTCCTGCTGCCAGCCGTAGTGCACCGCGCGCAGCAGCGCGATCAGTGTGGTGGGCGTGGCGATCAGCACCTTCTGCTCGACGCCCTGCTGGATCAGCGTGGGGTCGGCCTCGAGCGCCGCGTTGAAGAAGTGCTCGCCCGGCAGGAACAGGATCACGAAGTCGGGCGCCTCCGGGAACTGCGCCCAGTAGCTGCGTGCCGACAGCTTGCGCACGTGGTCGCGCAGCAGCCGCGCGTGCTCGGCCAGGTGCCGGTCGCGGTCGACGTCGCCGGTGGCGTCGTAGGCATCAAGGAAGGCCTGCAGCGGCGCCTTGGCGTCGACCACCACCTTCTTGCCGCCGGGCAGGTTCACGACCAGGTCGGGGCGCAGGGTGCGGTCGTCGTCGCGCACCGTCACCTGCTCGGCGAAGTCGCAGTAGCCGACCATGCCGGCCATCTCGACCACGTTTCGCAACTGCATCTCCCCCCAGCGGCCACGCGCCTGGGGCTTGCGCAGGGCCGCCACCAGCGCTCCGGTCTCGCCGCGCAGACGCTCCTGCGACTCGACCATCGTGCGCAGCTGCTGCTGCAGCACGCTTGAGCTCTGGACGCGGTCCCGGTCGAGCCGCTCCAGACGCGTGTCCACCAGCTTGAGCTGTTCCGAGATCGGCGCCACCAGCTGCTGGACCGCCTTCTCGCGCTTCTCCAGCTCGCCCTTGGCCTCGCTCTGGTACGTGCCCAGGGCCTGCTTGGCCAGCGTCAGGAACTGCTCGTTGTTCTGCTTCAGCGCGTCGGCCGACAGCGCCTTGAACCGGTCCTCGGCCATCGCCCGCTCGCTCTCCAGGCGGCCCTCGAGCCGCGACGCCTCATTCGCGTACCCGTCGCGTTCGCGGCGCAGCACGCCGACCTCGGCCAGACGCGGGCGCAGCGCCGCCAGGGCGACCACCATTCCGATCACGATTCCGACTATCAACCAGAGCATGTGAGGACCGTCCTTTCCGCCTGCGCCGACCTTACGGGCCGGACAAAGAAGCATCGCAGGGGGGTCGGACGGAGCCGATGGTTGGTTTCACGGGATGCGTGGATGCTGGGCGCAGGATGGGGCGCGCTGGACGCCACGAGCGTCCCAGACAAGATCCAGCGCCGCGTAGCTCGTGGAATCAACCATCCAAATCCGCTAGTCGCCCGTCTCTGAAGCGAGCCGGCGCGGCGCGTCGTGGGCCATGTGCGGCAGGCGGCGGTCGAGCCAGCCCGGCAGCCACCAGTTCCACTGGCCCAGCAGCCGCATGGTGGAGGGCACCAGCACCAGCCGCGTGATGGTGGCGTCGACGGCGATCGCGACGGCCAGGCCCAGCCCGATCTCCTTGATCGCCGGCACCCCGGTCAACACGAAGCTCGCGAACACGATGGTCATGATGGCAGCGGCCGAGGTGATGGTGCGGGCGCTCGACGCCAGCCCTTCGGCGACGGCTCGCGTGTTGTCGCCGGTGGCCTCGTAGCGCTCGCGGATGCGCGACAGCAGGAACACCTCGTAGTCCATCGCCAGGCCGAAGGTGATGGCCAGGATCAGTGCCGGATTCAGCGTGTTGATGTGGCCCAGCGAGTGGTAGCCGGTCCAGTCGAACCAGCCCCACTGGAAGACGGCCACGATCACGCCGTACGACGCCCCGATCGACAGCAGGTTCATGATCACCGCCTTCAGCGGCAGCAGCACGGAGCGAAGCAGCATCAGCAGCACCAGGTAGGACAGGCCCAGCACCAGCGCCATCACCTTCCAGAGGTCGTCCCCGACCTCGGTGTTGAGGTCGTGGTTGAAGGCGGACAGGCCGCTCACCAGCCCGCGGTCGCCGACCCACGAGCGGACGCGCGGCACCAGCACGTCGACGGCCTGGCTCGACTCGGGGTCGACCCGCAGCAGCCCGACCACGATCTGACTGGCCCCGGCCGGCTCCACCGTCGCGGCCATGACCAAGGGATCGCGGGCCAGCCGGGCGCGCAGCTGCGCGGCGACCGCGGCCGGGCTGGAGGCACCGGCGTCCTGGGGGCGCACCAGAATCGTGAGCGCGCCCTCGCGGCCCTGGCCGGGGCCGGTGATCTGCTTGGTCAGGATCGCGTTGCCCACTCTGACATCGGTGGACGACGGCAGCTGCTCGAGCGACCGGTTGGCCGTCACCATCGACAGCGCGGGCAGCGACAGCACGATCAGCAGCGTGGCGGCCCCCAGCGCGGACAGCAGCGGACGGCGCATGACGCCGCGCGTCCAGCGCATCCAGAAGCCCTCGCGGCCGGGCCGTTGCGTGCGGCCGGGGATGCGCAGCGCGTTGATGCGCGGGCCGAGCAGCATCAGCACCGCGGGCAGCAGCGTCATGGCCGCCAGCACGGCCACGGTCACCACCATGATCGCGGCCAGCGCCATCGACTGCACCGCGCGCACGGGCACGATCCAGATCGAGGCCAGCGAGACGATCACGGTCATGCCCGAGAAGGCAACGGCGGTGCCGGAGGTGGCCATCGCGGTGGCAACAGCCCGATCGGTGGGGGCACCGGCCAGCAGCTCCTCGCGGAACCTGGCAAGGATGAACATCGAGTAGTCCACGGCGACGCCGATGCCGATCATGGTCACCATCGTGGTCGCGTAGACCGACACCTCCGTGTGCGACGCCACCAAATAGACGAGCGCGAACGTGATCAGCACCGAGAGCGCTCCCAGCGCGGCCGGCACCAGCATCGCCACGACGGCGCCGAACAGCACCAGCAGCACGATCAGGATCACCGGCGAGGACAGCAGCTCGGCGCGCTGCAGGCCCTGCTCGGTGATGTCCTGGAAGGTGGCGTAGTTGGCGGATGGGCCGAGCAGGAAGGTGCGCACCGGTGGGTCGGTGTTCTGTACCAGGCGCTTCAGGTCGCGGGAGATCGTGAGCGAGCGGTTCTGGTCGACCGACGCGAAGCCGACGAACGAGACGGTGCTGCCGTCGGGCGAGTCCTGGGGGGCTGCCGTGAAGTGGATCTCGGGGTAGCGCGCGGCCACGCGCGCGCGCACCTGGGCGACCCGTGCTCGCGCGGCGGCGGCGGTGGGGGCATCGACCAGGAACGAGAACGAGTAGGCGCCGCGGCCGGGCTGGTTGTTCAGGTAGTCGATCGCCTGCTGCGACTGCGACCCGGGAACGTCGAAGCCACCGGAGGAGAGCACGCCTTGAGCCTTGCCGGAGAACGGCAGTGCGGCCGCCAGCAGCACGATCCAGATCGCCACCACCCACCACGGGCGGCGTGTGCAGACCGCTGCGCTGCGCAAGATCAGGCGCTCCATCGGGTGGTCATGGTAGCCCGCAGGTGGCCGGCGACCGGCCGGACTGGCCGCTCCGGCAGCGGTACTATGTCCGAGCCTCACGGCGGGCGTAGCTCAATGGCAGAGCAAGAGCCTTCCAAGCTCAAGACGGGAGTTCGATTCTCCTCGCCCGCTTTCTTTCGCCTCCCGTCAGTGCGACGGCGGGCCGGCTGCGATCCGTTCCTCCACCTCGCGCATGCGCCCGGCCGAATCGTGCGGCATCTCCCAGCGCGTCTCCATCCACCAGGTCGCACCGGCATCCCGCCACGGCTGCACGATTGCGGCCGCCTGCTCGGCGTCGCCGGCCGGCGTCTCGCCCTCGGAAAGCACGTCGAACGTGTCCGCCACGCCATTCCCTCCCAGCCACTCGCTCAGGTCGCGCAGCTCCTGCGGGCCGCCGCCCTCCCCCGAGTACTGAGGGATGATGCCGTCGCAGCGCAGCACCCGCCGCATCGATCGTGGTCGCGGCCACACCCCGACCACCCAGATCGGGATCCGCTCCTGCACCGGCCGCCCGACACGGATCATGTCGTCACGGTCGCACGAGTAGGTGTAGTGCGACCCGTGGAAGTGCCTGCTTCCGTCCCATAGTGCGCGGATCAGATCGATGCCCTCGTCCATCATGTCGGCCCGTTCACGCAGGCCCACCTGCTCCCCCGTGTCGGGCAGGTCGGTCGCGACCGCGCCCAGGCCGACCGCCAGCACCGCGCGTCCCCGCGAGAGCTGGTCGAGCGTCACCACCTGGCTTGCGACCTTCCACGGCCTCCGCCACGGCAGCGGCGTCAGCATCGTTCCCAGTCGCACCCGCTCGGTGCGGGCCGCGATCGCCGCGAGCAGCGTCCAGGCATCGACGCCGTACGCGGCCTCCCACACGAACACGCCGTCCCAGCCGGCCTGTTCGGCCGCCTCGGCCTGCGCGAGCTGCTGCGTCGCTGTGCCGCCGGGGAGGATGATTCCGTACCTCACGGCCGCACGCTACCGCACCATCGTCGTTCGGTTCCATCGGGGGCTTCCCTTCGGCGCGGGATACCCCGATACTGGTGCCTGAGCAGGGGATTTGGCGAGGGGGTCGGGGTGCAGAGCGTCGTTCGACCTGTCCAGAAGTTCGGGCCGGTGAGCCGGTGGCTCTCCGTGATCGCGCTGGCGGTCGCGGTGGCGGCGGTCGTCGTAATCGCGCGCGATACCCGCTCCAGCCACGCTGCGCCGCCCGTGACGGTGACCCCACCGGCTGCTCGGCCGTTCCGCCTGGTCATAGACACGAGCGTCCCTGCGCCCGGCGCGGCGGCCATCATCCAGCACGGCCACACGCTGCTGGTCGCGAGCGTCGCCCGTGAGGGCGGACTGATCCGCCTGGTCGAGCGCGACGCGACGCTGCGGCCGGCGAAGCACAGCCTCCCGCACGCGGACATCCACGCCCATGCCGGCCCAACCATCACCCTGGCGACGCGCGGCTCCTCGTACTACATCCGCTCGGGGAGCCGCACCTGGAAGCTCACGCGCCACCACGTCCAAGGCGTCCCGGCCTCGAAGCTCGGCCCGGCCGTGGCCAGGCAGCTGGCGGGCACGCCGGGCGTGGGCGGATCGTGGATCGCGGCGCACCAGAAGCTGTTCGTCGTCTCACCCGCCGGCCATCGCCGTCTCGTCTCGGTCGGGCCCAGCCGGCTGCCGAAGGCCGGGTTCGCCCCCGTCAACAGCGCGCCGGTGATCGCCGCCGGATCGGTCTGGGTCACCCAGTCCGCGATTTCGGCGGCGGGAGCCGACCTCGGCTACCTGCAGCGCGTCCACCCCGCCGGCGGCGCCGACGGGGCGCCGATCGCGCTCGGCCACGGCATCCCGGTGCTGGCACTGGCCGCGGGGGGCCGCATCTGGGTGGTCACGAACACCGAGCGGCGGCGCAGCGTGATCTGGCAGATCGACTCCGGAACCGGCCACGTGCTCGGCAGCACGCCGCTTCCGGCGAACTTCCTGCCCGCGGTCGGCCGCGGCACCAACACCACGCTGTGGCTGGCGAGCGACGGCCCGCACGACGGCAAGCTGTTCCGCTTCGCGATGCGCTAGACGATCCGGGTGTGCTAGATGGTTAATTCCATATCCACGCGCGCCTGATCGCTCAGAATGACGTGGAAACTTCCGGCGGTTGGTGGGCTGCGACCGGGAACCCGCGCATCGCGGCGTCCTCGGTCGGGCCGATATTCCCGATATCGACCCTCCCTCGATCCTTGCGCTGCGTGATTCCCAGCCGCTCAGGACATCACGCGGATATGGAATCAACCATCTAGGCGACGAAGTTGACCAGCCGCCCGGGCACGAAGATCGTCTTTCGCACCTCGGCGCCGTCCAGGTAGGCGGCCACGTTCGGAACCGCGCGCGCCGCCGCCACCACCTCGTCCTCGACCGCGTCGGCCGGCACGCCCACGTCTCCGCGCAGCTTGCCGTTCACCTGCACCGCGTAGGTGACCGTGTCGCTGGCCAGCATGGCCGGATCGGCGACCGGCCAGGGGACGTCCCACAGCCGCTCGCCGCCGAGCCCCTCCCACAGCTCGCAGGCGATGTGCGGCGCGTACGGGTGGATCAGGCTGACCGCCGTGGCAGTGGCGAACCGTCGTTGCTCGCCACTCGCCGCGGGTGTGTCCTGGATCGCCGTCACCAGCTCGTGCACCGCCGACTGGGCCGTGTTGAACGAGAACCGATCGCCGATGTCGGCGCTGACTTTGTCGATCGCCCAGTGTGCCTTGCGCACCATGTCGCCGCCGGGGCCGTCGGCCGCGACGGCCGCCGGGATGCCGGTGCCATGGCTGGCAACAACCTCGTGTGCCAGCCTCCACAGCCGCGCCAGGAATCGGTGCTGGCCGGCCACGCCCGAGTCCTGCCACTCGGCGTCCTGCTCGGGCGGCCCCAGAAACAGCGTGTACAGCCGCGTGGTGTCGGCGCCGTAGCGCTCGATGTATTCGTCGGGATTGATGATGTTGCCCCGCGACTTGGACATCTTGGCGCCGTGGTAATGGATCATCCCCTGCGTGAACAGGTTCGCGAACGGCTCCGTGAAGCCCACGTGCCCCAGGTCGTACAGCGCCTTGGTGAAGAAGCGCGCGTACATCAGGTGCAGGATCGCGTGCTCGACTCCACCGATGTACTGATCGACCGGCAGCCAGGTGTCGACGATGTCGCGCTGGAACGGCGCGGTCGCGTTCTGAGGATCCGCGTAGCGCATGTAGTACCAGGACGAGTCCACGAACGTGTCCATCGTGTCGGTCTCGCGCCGGCCCGGGCCGCCGCAGCTCGGGCACGACACGTGCACCCAGTCCTCAGCGGCGGCCAGCGGAGAGCGGCCCTTGGGGGCAAAGTCCTCGACCTGGGGCAGCACCACCGGCAGCTGGTCGTCCGGCACTGGTACGACGCCGCAGGATTCGCAGTGGACGATCGGGATCGGGCAGCCCCAGTACCGCTGCCGTGACAGCAGCCAGTCGCGCAGGCGGAAGGCCACCCGGCCGCGCCCCAATCCTTCGCCCTCCAGCCACTCGATGATGGCGCGCTTGCCCTCGGGCGCCGACATGCCGGTGAACGCCGCCGAGTTGATCAGCACCTCGTCGGCGCTGTGCGCGACGAACGCACCCTCGACCGCGGCATCGCCGTCGCGCGGTGCCACCACCTGGCGCACCGGCAGCCCGAACTTCTCCGCGAACTCGAAGTCGCGCTCGTCGTGGCCGGGCACCGCCATCACCGCGCCGGTGCCGTACTCCATCAGGACGTAGTCGGCCACCCACACCGGAATCGCCTCGCCGTTTACAGGATTGACGACGTAGCGCCCGGTGAAAACGCCGCTCTTCTCCTTCTCGGATGACCGCTCCACCTCCGACAGCGCCGACGTGTGCCGGACGTAGTCGGCCACCGCCTGCTCCTGGTCGGTGCCGCGCGCCAGTTCCGCCGAAAGCGGGTGCTCTGGGGCAAGCACGAAGAAGGTCGCGCCGTACAGCGTGTCCGGGCGCGTGGTGAACACCGGCAGCTCGATCGACGGGTCATGCTCGGCCCGGAACGTGACCTCGGCGCCCTCGCTGCGGCCGATCCAGTTGCGCTGCATGGTCACGACCCGCTCCGGCCATCGCACCTCGGCCAGGTCGTCCAGCAGCCGCTGCGCGTAGTCGGTGATCTTGAAGAACCACTGCTCCAGGTTCTTGGCCTCGACCTCGGCACCGCAGCGCTCGCAGTGGCCGTCGATCACCTGCTCGTTGGCCAGCACCGTCTGGTCGTTGGGGCACCACTTGACGGCCGCGTTCTTGCGGTAGGCCAGGCCGGCCTCGAACAGCCGCAGGAAGATCCACTGCGTCCACCGGTAGTAGTCGGGCTCGGAGGTGGATAGCTCCCGCGTCCAGTCGATCGACCAGCCCATGCGGCGCATCTGCACGCGGATCGCTTCGATGTTCTCGCGCGTCGACACGCTCGGGTGCTTGCCGCTCTTGATGGCCGCGTTCTCGGCCGGCAGGCCGAACGCGTCGTAGCCCATCGGGTGCATCACACGCCAGCCGTTGCGCCGCTTATAGAGCGTGACCACGTCGCCCATCGTGTAGTTCTTGACGTGCCCCATGTGCAGCTCGCCCGACGGGTAGGGCAGCATCTCCAGCACGTACATCAGCTTTGAGGTGTCCTCACCGGGCTCCGGGTTGGGCACCTCGTGAATCCGCTGGTCGCGCCAGATCTTCTGCCAGCGGGCCTCGATCGCTGCGGGGTCGTAGCGTTCCATGGGCCCCTGCATTCTACGGAAGCGGCGCTTCCGCCTGCTCCTCCCTCGTCCTCACAGGCCCGGTTTGACCACCATGTCCACGACCACCAGCATCAGGAACAGCAGCTCGATGCGGCTGACCAGGAAAATCCGCTCGATGCGCCGGGTGGCTTCGGTCGAGCCCACGCCGTGCAACTCGATGGCGCGGGCGATCCGAGCCGACTCGGGTGCCAGGAAGCCGACGCCGAGGGCAAACGAGGCCCCGAACACGGCCAGCGCGAAGATCAGCCAGGTGCTACCGAGCGACCAGTTGCCTTCGTTGACGAGCAGGAAGCCGAACACGACCAGCACCAGCGAGGCGGGCGTGAACATGGTCTTGCCCACGAACTCGGCGTCGCGCGCGAAGCCGGCCAGCCGCTCCGGGCTGGGGTCGGCCATCGCGCGGGCGGCATAGACCTGGGTGATGGTGGCGCCACCCACCCACACGACCGCGGCCAGGATGTGCACGGTCAGGTAGAACTGGTAGGCGGTGACGAGTTCGATGGTGGATTCCTAAGAATCCAGGCGGTCCCAGAACGCGGCCAGCTGCGCCTGCTCGTCGGCGGCGAACCGCGACAGGAAGCGCTCCCGGACGTCGCTGACGTGGGTGCGCCGGGCGGTCTCGAGCCGCGCCCGGCCGGCGTCGGTGATCACCGCGAAGGCGCCACGGGCGTCAGAGTCGCAGGCCTGGCGCTCGACCAGCCCGTCCCGCTCCAGCCGGTCGACCAGCCGCGTGACGCCGCTGCGGCTGAGCCACACCGACTGCGCCAGGTCGCTCATGCGCTGCTTGCCCTCGTCCTGCTGGGCCAGCCGCGCCAGCACCTCGAACGAGCTCAGCGGTAGGCCGTGCGCCTCGACCAGGGTCGCGTCCAGCTGGCGCACGATCGCCGCGTGCGATTGCAGGTAGCCGCCCCAGGCCGCGCGCTCGAGGTCGGTCAGACGGTCGGTGGTGTTCGGCAACGTTGCCACGACCTGGAAAGGGTACCGAATCGGGTTACAGGCGACCACGAGAGATGATTGATCGATATCTCTCGCGAGCCTGGCCGCTGCGCCCGGTTTGACGGCTACGATGGTCGGGGTGGCTACGGCTGCGAACCGTCGTCTCGCGGCGTCCTCCGTCGCGCCAATACGATCCAGTATTGACGCTCCCTGCGTCCTTGCGAGACTCGGTTCTCGCCATCCAGGACATCACGGAGATACCGATCAATCATCTAGGCTTGCTCCGTGAGCACTGTGCAGGCCTCCGGAGTGCGTTGGGATCTGTCCCCGCTGTTCGCCTCCCCGGAGGCCGCCGAGGCCGCCATCGAGCCCTCGCTGGAGCGGGCACGGGCGTTCGAAGCGGACTGGCGCGGGCGCATGGCGGAGCTGACGCCGGACCAGCTGGCCGACGCGCTTCACGAGCTGGGCGAGATCGACAACGAGCTGTCGCGGATCGCCTCCTACACGATGCTGCGAAAGGCGGTGGACGTCACCAGCGAGCAGAACCGCGACCTGGGGGCGGCCGTCGACGCCGCCATCGTGCAGGCTCGGAACGCGCTGCGCTTCTTCGAGCTCGAGTGGCTGGCGCTGGACGATGAGCGAGCCGGCGAGCTGATCGCTGCCCCCGAGGTCGCGGCCGACCGCCACTACCTGACCGCCCAGCGCCGCTACCGCGATCACGTGCTCTCCGAGCCCGAGGAGCGCGCTCTCGGCGAACGCGACCCGGCCGCGGTGTCCGCCTGGCAAACGCTCTACGCACAGAGCACGTCCACCATCGAGGTGCCGTTCGACTCGGGCGACGGCCCCCAGCCGCACACCATCGACCGGCTGCTCGCCTACGTGCACGACTCCCGCCGCGACGTGCGGCTGGCGGCGCTGGACACGCTCTACGCCGCGCTGGAGGCGCCGGCGCCCGTGCTGGCCCACTGCTACGACTCGCTGGTCGCCGACCGGCTCGTGAGCGACCGCCTGCGCAGCTACGGCGACGACCCGATGCTGCCCACGCACCTCGACAACGAGCTGGACGCCGCCGTCGTGCAGGCGATGCTCGAGCAGGTCGAGGCGCGCTACCCGCTGGCGCAGCGCTGGTTCCGCGCGAAGGCCACCATGCTCGGCCTGGACGTGCTGGAGCTGGCAGACCAGTACGCGCCGCTCGGCGAGGCACGGCCGGTCGGCTATGACGAGGGGCGCTCGCTGGTCGACGCCGCGTTCGCCGGCTTCTCGCCGGAGGTGGCGTCGATCGCCGAGGCCTTCTTCACCGAGCAGCGCGTCGACGCCGAGCCCCGGGCCGGGAAGCGCGGCGGGGCGTTCTGCTCGCCGGTCGCCCAGGACGCCTCCCCCTACGTGATGCTGAACTACACGGACACGATGAACGACGTGCTCACGATCGCGCACGAGCTCGGGCACGGCATGCACTTCCAGCTCGCGCACGCGGCCCAGACGCCGCACTCGGCGCACACCGGCCTGGCGCTGGCCGAGGTGCCCTCGACGTTCGCGGAGTTCGTCGCCTACGACCACCTGCTCGCCAACGAGGAGGATCGCTCGACGCGGCAGGCGCTGACCTCCGAGCGCGTCGAGGGCGCGTTCGCGACGATCTTCCGCCAGACCGTGCTGGCCCGCTACGAGCAGGGTGCCTACGGGCTTCGGGCCCGCTCGCAGGCGCTCTCGGTCGACCGTCTCAGCGACATCTGGATCGAGCAGAACCTGCGCTATTACGGCGACAGCATCCACCTGTCCGATGGCTACCGGCTGGGCTGGTCGTACATCCCCCACTTCATCTCGACCCGTTTCTACACCTACGCCTACGTGTTCGCGAAGCTGGTCGCGCTGGCGCTGTACGCGCGCTGGCGGGCGCAGGGCGAGGAGTTCGTGGCGCCCTACCTGAGGTTCATGGCCGCCGGCGGATCGGGGGCACCCGCCGACCTGCTGGCCTTGCTCGGCGTCGACCTCTCCGGTCGCGAGATCTGGGACACGGCCTTCGACGAGCTGGAGCGGATGATCGCCGCGGCCGAGAGCGAGGCTTGACCGACCACGCGATCCTCTGGAACGTGCGGGTCGTGGCCGGCGACGGCTCGCCGGCCGCCGAGCGGATGGCGGTCACCGTAGCGGATGGGCGGATCGAGTCGATCGGGCCGATCGGCGCCGCGTCTCCGCCGCCGGGTTCGATCGACGCGGACGGGCGCACCCTGATGCCGGGGCTGATCGACGCGCACGTGCACCTCTCGAGCGACACCTCGCGCAGCCCCGGCTTCGGGCCGCCGCAGCACCTGCACGGTGAGGAGCCGCGCCGCCGCGAGCTCGGCTACTTCGTGCTGGCCAGGACCACCACCGCTCTGCTCGCGGCGGGCATCACCACCGTGCGCGACGTTGGCAGCTACGACGACGAGGGCATAGCGGTGCGCCAGGCGGTCGACCTGGGCTTGCTGGCCGGGCCGCGGGTGCTCCCGTGCGGTCGCATCATCTCGGCCACCTCACCGGGCGGCGCCATCTTCGGCACCATGTACCGGGAGGCGGACGGGCCCGACGAGATGCGCAAGGCGGTGCGCGAGCAGATTCGCGCCGGCGCCGGCTTCATCAAGGTGATGGCAACGGGCGCGCGCTCGGTGGTGCGCGAGGATCCCGAGCCCGCGCAGATGACGCCCGCAGAGCTGGCCGCGATCGTGGACGAGGCCCACCGCATGGGCTTTCGGGTCGCCGCCCACGCCGAGGGCCTGGACGGCACACGGATGGCGATCGAGCAGGGCGTCGACACGATCGAGCACGGGCTGTCGCTGCACCGCGCGCCCGAGCTGCTGGCCACGATGGCCGAGCGCGGACAGGTGCTGGTGCCGACCCTGTCCACCTTCCACGATCTGTCCGAACGATTTGTCACCTGCTTCGCGCCGGTGCTGGTGGAGCAGGCCAAGGTGCAGCAAGAGGAGGCCTACGCGACCGTCGCGGCGGCGCAGGCCGCGGGTGTGACGATGGCGATGGGCCACGACAGCGGCCCTCCCGGCGACAACCTGATCGAGCTGGTGCGGATGGCCGATGCCGGGCTCGGCAACGCGGATGCGGTGCGGGCGGCCACGGCCAACGGCGCCACCGCCCTAGGCCTGGATGACGTCGGCGTTGTCCGGGAGGGCGCCGAAGCTGATCTGCTGGTAGTGGACGGCGACCCGCTGGCGGAGATCGCCGTGCTGGCCGAGCGGGAGCGGATCTGGCTGGTGCTGGCCGCCGGCCGCCCGGTTGCCGGGCAAGCGCTGGCGCCGGCAGCTCTGTAGGCATCATCGTGGGGGCCTGCGAAACCCCCTTAGGGGTGGCGCTAAAGCCGGTAACCCGCTAAACTGTTAACCATGATAACTACTTTGGATACGGTGACCGTGGCAAACCGGCTGAGGCCGGTGCTCCTGCAGTTGAACCGTCATCTGCGCCGCGAGCTGGCGCCGCTCGGCATCACCGGCGGCCAGGCGGCGCTGCTGCACGTGGTCCGCACCAGCCCGGGCATCGGGGTTCGAGAGCTGGCCGTTCGCGAGGGCGTGTCCACCGCCGCCATGTCCACCGCTCTCACCCGCCTCGAGGCCGCGGGCCTGCTGCAGCGCACGCGCGCGCAGGCCGACAGACGCCGGGTCGGGCTGGAGCTGACCGATGCAGGCCAGCGGGTGCTGCGCTCCGCGCGGTCGCGCCGGACAGCCTGGCTGGCATCCCGCCTGGGGCGCCTGACCGATGTCGAGCTGGCCACCATCGATAGCGTGATCGACCCACTCACCCGGCTGCTGGAGGCTGAGCCGGCTTGACCGCGGCCCTGCTTCGCGCCAACCGCCGCACCTTCGCCAGCCTTCAACGGCACCGCAACTACCGCCTGTTCTTCAGTGGGCAGGTGATCTCCGTCAGCGGCACCTGGATGCAGAACATCGCGACCGGCTGGCTGGTGCTCGAGCTGTCGCACTCGCCGCTGGCCGTCGGCCTGCTGGCGCTCTGCCAGTTCCTGCCGTTCACGGTGTTCGGCCTGTTCGCCGGCGTGGTCGTCGACCGCCTCGACGCCCGCCGCACCGTGATCTGGACGCAGGTCATCTCGATGGTGATCGCCGGCGTGCTGGCGGCCCTGACCCTGGCCGGCGTCATCACCACCTGGGAGGTGTTGTTGCTGGCGGTGCTGCGCGGCACCGTGCTGGTGCTGGATGCACCCGCCCGCCAGGCGCTCACCTTCGAGATGGTGGGACGTGACGAGCTGCCGAACGCGGTCGCGCTCAACTCGAGTCTGTTCAACGCCGCGCGCGTGGTCGGCCCCGCCATGGGCGGCGTGGTCGTGGCCCTGGCCGGCGCCGGCCTCTGCTTCGCGCTCAACACTGTCAGCTTCGCCGCGGTGCTGATCGGCCTGCTGCTGATGCGGAGCGACGAGATGTTCCCGCGCTCGGCCAACGCCGAGCGGCCCACCCTGCTGCGCGGCACGCGCGAGGCATTCCGCTACGTGCGCGGCGCCCCCGAGGTGCTGATGGCGCTGATGATCGTGACCGTCGTCAGCACCTTCTCCTTCAACTTCAACGTGTTGCTGCCGGTGATGGCCAAGCAGACGCTGGGCGGCGGCCCCGAGGTGTTCGGCGTGCTGACCGCCTTCTTCGGCCTGGGTGCGCTCGGCGGCGCGCTCACGTCGGCCACGCTCGGCCGCGCCAGCTGGCGGCTGCTGCTCGCGGGCACCTTCGGCTTCGGCCTGGCACAGCTGGCGCTGGCGCCGGTCGGCGGCCTTGGGCTGGCATCGCTGCTGCTGTTCATGACCGGCCTCAGCTTCACGCTCTGGACGTCGAACGCCAACTCGCTGCTGCAGCTGAACGCGCCCGACCATCTGCGCGGTCGCGTGATCGGCCTCTACTACTTCGCCTTCAACGGCGCCGGGCCGATGGGCGGCCTGCTGGCGGGCTGGCTGGCATCGCAGGGCGGCACCGAGGCGGCCTACGTGGTGTCGGGGGCGGCCAGCATCGCGATGACGCTGTTCGCAGCCTTCCGGCTGCGCCACCGCGCGGCGCCGCTGCTGGGTGGCCGCGGGCTGCCGGTCCGCGCCCGCTAGGCCCGCCAGTCCCATTCGACCACGCGCGCCGGCCGGCCGAAGATCACGACCGCCGACGGGATCGACTGACGCCCCCTGGCCGGAATCCAGAGACGGCCGTTCAGCAGTCGCACCTCACTCTCCGCGCAGGCCCGCCGCCACCAGCGGGCATACGTCTTCACCGGCACGATGAACGCCATCTGGGGATCGACCTGCTTCCTGGCGGCCCGCATGGCCGACCCCAGCAGCAGCCCGTACGGTGGCACGACCACCTTGAAGCCCTCCATCTCGAGCCGGTCGACGATCTGCTCGAACTGGGTCGGGCCGTCAGCCGCGATTGTGGTTCACGAGCTCGACGTTGGTGCCGTCGGGATCGAGCACGTAGGCCGCGTAGTAGCCGTCGTGGTACTGCGCCCGCTCCCCGGGCGCCCCGTGGTCGGCGTAGCCGGCGGCGGTGGCGGCGCTGTGGAAGGCCTCGACCGCCCTGTCGTCGCTCGCGGCGAACGCAATGTGCAGCCCCTCCGTGGACGGCCCGGTCACCAGCGACATCGATCCGCCGTCACCGGCGAACCGCACGCGGTCCTGCTGCTCGTCCACCAGCCGGATGCCGGCGTGCGGTGCCGCCGCCTCGTAGAACGCGCGCGAAGCATCCAGGTCGGCCACCCGCACCCACAGGTGGTCGATCCCGCCGGGCCG